>JAAYVZ010000219.1 GCA_012516935.1 Holophagae bacterium | reverse complement strand
TCCGCCACCCCGCCCGACCCCTACAACGCAAAGACCTCTCCCCCACCCACCCGGTCGAAGGTCGGAGGTCGAACGCCCGAAGCGACGAGTTGCCCTCAGCAGCGCCCTAGGCCGGGCGGGTGGGGAGTGCCTTCGACTCTCGACCTTTTCTTTCGACCCGGTGGGGGGACCTTCAACCTTCAGCCTTCAACTTTCGACCGGGAGGGAGGGGTGGCGACGCCGCCATTCCCAGACGAGAATCCCCGTTGCGACTGAGAGGTTGAGCGACTCGACACCGGGAGCGAGGGGGATCGCGACGACGCCGTCGAGCGCCGTGCGGGTCTTGGCCCGCAAACCGGACGCCTCGGCGCCCAGACACAGCAGCAGTCGATCCGGGAGGTTGAAGCGGGTCACGTCGTCGCCTTCGGGCGCGGCGCCGAGGACCCAGAACCCTTCCGCCTTCGCGGCCCGCGCGAAGTCACCGAGCGATCCGACGTGCGCAACCCGGACCCGACCGACCTGACCAGCAGCCACCTTCGCCGCGGCACCACCCAGCGGCGGCGGGTGCGGCCCCGCGACGATAACGCCCCCAAGCGCGAGCCCAGCGGCAACCCTGATGACCGCTCCCAGGTTGCGGCTGTCCTCCAGGCCATCGAGACCCAGCAGGCACGTCGGTGAGGGCAGGCCGAGGAGCTCGCCGGCGTCCGCCAGTGGCGCCGGCGCGGTGCGGGCAGCGAACCCGTTGTGGGCCACCCCTGCGGCCACCTCGTCGAGCTGCCGCCGGGGAACGCTCGAGTACCGCACCCCCCGCCGCCGGGTCGCCGCGAGCACCTGCTGGGCGCGGGAACCTCCCACACCGGCAGCCAGCCACACGACCTCGACTCGGCACGCCGGCGCCTCGAGGGCCGCCAGCACCGCATGAAACCCGACGACCCACTCAGACCGACTCAAGGGTCACCACCGCGATCGCCAGCAGGCCCTCTCGGCGGCCTACGAACCCCATCCCCTCGCAGGTCGTCGCCTTCAGCCCGAGGTCGCCCTCGGGAACATCCAGCAGCTCGGCGAGCCGGGCCCGCATCGCCTCCCGGTACGGGCCGAGGCGCGGCCGCTCGGCGACGATCGAGAGGTCGCAGTGCACCACCCGCCAGCCCCTGGCCGCGGCCAGATCCACTGCGTGACGCACGAACACAGCCGAGGAGGCGCCTCTCCAGCGCTCGTCCGACGGCGGAAAGTGCTGGCCGATGTCGCCGGCACCGCACGCTCCGAGGATCGCGTCGGTCACCGCGTGCAACGCCGCGTCGGCGTCCGAGTGCCCGGCCAGACCGGTCTCTCCGGGCAGCTCGATGCCGCACAGCCACATCGCTCGCCCCTCGGCGAAGCGGTGCACGTCGACGCCCTGTCCGACCCGCACCCGCCGTGGGAAGATACCGGCCACGAGCTCGAGGTCCGCCGGGCGGGTCACCTTGACATTGCGGGCATCTCCGATCACCGCCTCCACCCTTGCTCCCGTCGCTTCCACGAGCGCCGCTTCGTCCGTCCACTCGCCCTCGGGAAACGCCTTCCACGCCTGCCGCAGCACGCCGATATGGAAGCCTTGTGGCGTGAGGGCACGAACGAGCCCCTGGCGCGACACCGTCGCCTCCACCACCCGGTCCTCGCTGACACGCTTGACCGTATCGGGGATTGGCGCAACCAGGACCGCGGCCCCGCTCCGCACGGCCGCGTCTGCAACCGCGCGTACATCGGCGGCCGGCACGAACGGCCGCGCTCCGTCGTGGATCAGGACAACGGCGTCATCCCCAGCCGCACTCGCGTCAACGCCGCGGCGGACCGAGTCCTGGCGTCTTGCACCTCCGGCCACGACCCGGACACCCCGGGGTGCCCACACCTCCTCGTGCTCGGCCACCCGCTCCGGATGCACCACGAGCACGGTCGGGGAGGCGGGGAACGCCGCTCGAACGCTGCGTATCGCCCACTCCAGCACCGTCGCCCCGGCGAGGGGCTGGGCCAACTTGTCTGTCCCAAAACGCCGGCTCGAGCCGGCCGCCACCACCACGAGCGCCGGATCGCTCACACCTCGAGGATCTCCTTCTCACGGGCAGCCAGGGCCTTGTTGATCTCCTCGACGTGTTCGTCGGTGAGCTTTTGCACCTCCTCGAACCCGCGGTGCATGTCGTCCTCGGAGATCTTCTTGCCCTTCTCCATTGCCTTGAGCTCGTCGTTGGCCTCACGGCGGACATTGCGAACCGCCGTCCGCGCCCGCTCGGCATACTCGTGGGCCACCTTCACCAGCTCCTTGCGACGCTCCTGCGTCGGTGCCGGCACCGGGAGCTTGATGATCTTTCCGTCGTTCATCGGGTTGAGGCCCAGGTTGGCCTTCTGGATCGCGTGCTCGATGGCCGGTATGAGCGTCGGGTCCCAGGGCTGGATGAGTAGGAGGCTGGCGTCCGGCACGCCGAGGTTCGCCACTTGGTTGAGCGGCGTCGGGGTGCCGAAGTAGTCCACGCGGATCGGGTCCAAAATGGCGATTGAAGCTCGCCCGGTGCGGAGGGTGCGCAGCTCATCGCGCAGCACCTCGATGGCTTTGTCCATCCGCTGCTTGGTCTTCTTCACGGTCTCGCGCATCGTCGTTCTCCCGTGCGGCTTGCGTTGCCGGCCGCGAGCTGGTTGCGGCCTCGGATTGTAGCGTGGCCCCACCCACCATGACAGGGGCGGCACACGGCAACCGCCCCGGAGGCGTCGTTTCCAGCCCCGTCAACCCGCGGTGATCGTCGACCCGATGTCGTCGCCCACGATCACGCGACGGATGTTCCCCGGCACTCGGATGTTGAAGATGCGAATAGGGATCGCGGAGTTCTGACAGAGCGAGACCGCGGCCGCGTCCATCACGCCCAGGCTGTTCTCGAGCATGAGCTGGTACGAGGCGGTCCTGAGCAGCACCGCCTGCGCGTCTCGTGCCGGATCGGCATTGTAAAGCCCGTCCACCTTGGTGCCCTTGAGCAGCGCGTCGGCTTGGATCTCGGCGGCCCGCAGCGCCGCCGCCGAGTCGGTGGTGAAGAACGGGTTGCCGGTACCAGCCGCGAAGATCACCACCCGCCCTTTTTCGAGGTGACGGATTGCCCGTCGCCGGATGAACGGCTCAGCCACCGCTCGCAGCTCGAGCGCGGTCATCACGCGCGTGAAGCACCCACGCTGCTCGAGCGCGTCCTGCAACGCCAGGGCGTTGATGATCGTCGCCAGCATCCCCATGTAGTCGCCGGTAATGCGATCGAGGCCCTGTTCGGTGGCGGCGATCCCGCGAATGATGTTGCCGCCGCCGATGACGATCGCCACCTCGACGCCGAGCTGCCGAACCTCGGCAACCTCCGTTGCCAGCGTTGGCAGGGTATCGGGGGCGATACCGAAGGGACGCGATCCCATCAGCACTTCGCCCGAGAGCTTGAGCAGGACGCGCCGATACGCGGGTTGCGGGCTCATTGCGCAGCGGCCGCACCCTCACCGAGGCGGAAGCGGACGAACCGTGTCACGGTCACCCCCCCCTTGGCGGCCAGCATGGCACCGACCGTCTGCGCCGGGTCTTTGACGAACGCCTGATCGACGAGGCAGAACTGCTCGAAGAACTTCCCGACCTTGCCATCAGCGATCTTGTCGAGCACCTGCGCCGGCTTGCCGGCTGCCGCCGCCTGCGCCCTGGCGATCTCGCGCTCCTCGTTGATCACCTCGGCCGCGACCTCGTCGCGGCGGACCCAGCGTGGCTCTGCGGCGGCGATGTGCATGGCGACGTCTTTGACCGTCTCCTCATCGGCGCTGGCCGACAGCTCGACGATGACGCCGATCTTGCCGCCCATGTGTAGATAGGTACCGAGCTGCGTGTCGGCACCGGCGGCAAGGTAGGCGACGCGCGAGAAGAGAATGTTCTCGCCGATCTTGGCGATTTTCGACGCCAGTGCCTGCGCGATCGTCTGTCCCGGATCGAAGCCCGCCGGGCGTAGCATCGCGGTTGCCACGTCCGAGAGCTTCTCGCTCCGTGCCTGCTCGGCAATCGCCCGCGCGAACGTCTGGAACTCCTCGGTGCGGGCCACGAAATCGGTTTCGCAGTTGATCTCGGCCATCGCCGCCTCGCGGCTGTCACCGACGATCACCACGAGGCCGTCCTTGGCGGTCCGCCCGGCCTTCTTGGCCGCCGCAGCCAACCCCTTCTTGCGTAAGATCTTGATCGCTTCTTCCAGGTTGCCGTCGGCCTCCGACAGCGCCCGCTGGCAGTCCATCATTCCAGCGCCCGTCTTCTCACGCAGCTCCTTGACCATTGCTGCCGAAATCGCCATCGCTTTCCTCCACACAAACCGAGCCAGGATGCGCTCGGCTCCTGGCCCGGGACTAGCTCCAGTCGGACCTTGCGGGTCCACGTGCCTCAGCGCTTCTCGTACAGCTCCGCGTCCTCGTCATACTCCTCGAACGTCTCGTCAAGCGAGGGCAGCGCCCCCTCCTCGCCCTCGGCCGGCCTCATCGCCTCGGGAGTCACAACCTCGCGACGCACCGGCTCGAGACTCTCCGGACCGCGTCCCTCGATCATTGTCTGCCCCTCCAGCACCGAGTCGGCGATACGGGAGGTGAACAGCTTGATAGCGCGGATCGCATCATCGTTGCCGGGGATCGGATAGTCGACGAGGTCGGGGTCACAGTTGGTGTCGACCACCGCCACCACCGGGATACCGAGGCGGTTCGCCTCATGCACCGCGTTGTGCTCGTGGTTGGTGTCAATCACGTACAGCGCATCGGGCAGCGACTCCATATCGCGGATACCGCCGAGGTTCTTGTGCATCTTGGCCCGCTCGCGCTCGAGCTGCCCGCGCTCCTTTTTGGTGATCTGGGCGTCCGGGTTGGCGAGCTGGCGCTCGAGGTCCTTGTACCGCTCCACCGAGCGGCGCAGGGTCGTGAAGTTGGTGAGGGTGCCACCGAGCCACCGGTTGGCCACGTAGTACATCCCGCAGCGCCCGGTCTCCTCGCGCACCACGTCCTGGGCCTGGCGTTTGGTGCCAACGAACAGCACCGTGCCACCCGAGGCCACCAGCTCACGGACGAAGGTAGAGGCTTCTTCGAAGAGCTGCAGCGTCTTCTGGAGGTCAACGATGTAGATCCCGTTGCGCTTGCCGAAGATGTACGGACGCATCTTCGGGTTCCAGCGCCGGGTCTGGTGACCGAAGTGGACGCCAGCCTCAAGCAGCTCTTTCATGGAAATGGAAGCCAAGAGCGTATCTCCTTTCTGCTCCCGTACACGTACGACCTAGCGCTTGGAGAATTGGAAGCGACGGCGCGCCCCGGGCTGGCCGTACTTCTTGCGCTCCACCTCACGGGCGTCGCGGGTGAGAAACCCGGCCTGCTTCAGGCGCGGCCGCAGCTCCGGGTTGAACGCCAGCAGCGCGCGCGACAGCCCGTGGCGGATCGCCCCGGCTTGGCCGGCCATGCCACCACCGACAACGTTGACGAGGATGTCGAACTTGTCCACCGTCTCCGTGATCGCCATCGGTTGGCGAATAATCATCTTAAGCACGCGACTCGAGAAGTAGGTCTCAATGTCACGCCTATTGATCTCGATCTTACCGCTGCCGGGGCGCAGGAAAACGCGCGCCACGGCGGTCTTCCGCCGCCCAGTGCCGTAGTACTGGATCGTCGCCACTTTCGTCCTCCTTACCCGCGCACCTTGACGGCCTGCGGCTGCTGCGCCTCATGCGGGTGCTGCGCGCCGGCGTACACCTTGAGCTTGCGGAGAAGCGCCCGACCGAGCCGGTTCTTGGGTAGCATCCCCCACACCGCGTAGCGGATGATGCGCTCCGGCGTTCGTTCACGCATCTGGCGGGCAGTCAGCACTTTGAGATGACCTGGGTGACCCGAGTGCCGGTAGTAGCGCTTATCGTCCCACTTGGCACCGGTGAGCTTCACCCGCTCAGCATTGACGACGATAACGAAGTCACCGACGTCCAGGCTCGGTGTGTACGCGGGCTTGTGCTTGCCACGGAGCAACGTGGCAACAGTGGTCGACAGCCGCCCCAGCACCACGTCCGTAGCATCGACCACGTACCAGTCGCGGCTGACCTCTCCGCTTTTCGGAATGTACGTCTTCATCGACCTTCTCCTGCGCCTCTGAACGCGTACGGGCGTACCGCACCCATACAGGCAAGGCCGGGAAGAGTACCCCTTCGGCGTCGTCTGTGTCAAGCGGCGCGTGGCCCGTCGCTTGGCTCGTCGCCCGGTCGCCATTAAAGCTCAGGCGGGTCAGGTGAGGCCGGAGGGTGGGAGACACGAAGGCGTGGCCCGTCGAAGCAGGTCGGGCGGGAAGAGGTGCCGGCGCAAAGCTGGTGGCTGCGGTTAGCGGTGGGGTGCCACACACCCGGCCGTCGCGGGAGTGCCGCCACGGACATGCGCGTCCCCGCATCAGGATCCTGGCCCAGCGCCCCACCACCCGGTCCGGAGGTGGACCCTGGCTCGCGCCGCGCTTGGCGCCACCCACGCCCACCTGTGATCCGCTCACCGACACCGCACTACCTCACCCACCGACCCCAATTTGCGGCTTCCCCACGACCCCGGCGGGACCCGCCTCGTTCGCCCTCCTTGCTATGCTCTCTTCCCGGGAGGCGGGGGTCGATGAGCGGCGTGAGTCCAGCGAAGAAGTGGCTGGCACGCGGTGGCTTCACCGTCATCGCCCTGGTTTTCGTCGTCTTCGGGTGGGGTCTCCAGCACCGGGCTCGTCTCGAGCGTGGCGGCGAGGAGGTCATCCGCATGCTCTTCGTCCCGTCGGTGGAGCAGGGGACGCTGGTGCGCCGGGGCGACGAGCTGGCACGCTTCATTCGCGCTGACTCCGGGTTGTCGATCCGAACGGCCGTCCCCACGTCCTACGCCGCGGTGATCCAGGCCCTGGGGACCGGCCAGGCCGACGTGGCGTGGGCCCCCGCGTTCGCCTACGCCATCGCCAACCAGCGCTACGGCGTCGAGGCACGCCTGCAGGTGGTTCGAGAGGTCGACCTTTTCGCCATCATCGTCGCCCGGGTGGAACCGCACTCCCCGCAGCGTCCGGAGGAGCTGACGGGCCGTCGGGTCGCGGTGCCGGCGACGATCCGTGGCGAGCTGAGGCAGCGCCTCATCGAGCGCCTGAACCGCCTCGCCCCGGGATGGGCCGAGGTTCCTGCGGCCTCGAACCTCGAGGCCATGCGCATGCTGCTCGAGCAGCCAGAGGCCATCGAGGCGGCAGCTTCGACCCATGTCTTCTCCGGTCCCAACGACCTCGTCGGCGACGGTAGAAAGGAGCTCGCGGCCTCGCGACCGGGAGCGCTTCGCGAGACCCGCATCATCGATCGGACGGAGGAGCCCGTCGCCGAGCAGACGAGCTCCTACTATGGCTGCATCCTGGCTCGCACCGATAGCGGCGTCGGACGGCTCGCCGACCTCGCGGGCGAGCCGTTCGCCTTCTCCGATGAGACATCGACCTCTGGCCACATCTTCGCCCGCGTGCTGCTCGAACGGGAGGGCATCAGGCTGGGGCATGTCTACTTCGCCGGCAGCCACCCCAACGTCGTGCAGGCAGTGGCCGACGGCAAGGCCACCGGCGGAGCCACCTACTACTCGCCACCCTCCGAGAAGGAAGTCCGCGACCACACGCTGGTGGGCGACGCCCGCCGTCTCATCACCAAGCGGATGCAGGACGACGAGGCGCGGATGCGTTTCATCTCGGAAGTCCGGCTGCTCGCGCTCACAGACCCCATCCCCAACGATGTCTGCTGCGTTCGGCGCGGCTTCCCCCGCCGTCTTTGGGAGCGCTTCGAGGCGTCGCTCCAGCGCTTCCTCGCCACGGCCGACGGGCCTGCCGCCTACCACGACCTGGTCGCTGGCGTGGCAGCCGCCCCGTGCGACGACCGGGTCTTCGACGGCTTTCGGGACGCTCTCCACAAGGCCGGTGTCAGCGCCTCGCAGATGCTCGCAGCGGAGGAGAGCAAGCTCAAGGCGAAAAGCTCGGGAGACCGGCGATGAGCGCCGCAGCGCCGTCGACGTGGGGTCGGGAAGCGGTTCGCATCACCGGCCTCGGCAAGACCTTCCCGTCCGGCGTGCGAGCGCTGGACGACGTCTGGTTGACGGTCCGAGAAGGCGAGTTCCTCGTCGTCCTGGGGCTGTCCGGATCGGGCAAGTCGACGCTGCTGCGGTGTATCAACCGACTCATCGACCCAACTGCCGGCAGGGTCTTCGTCTTCGGCACCGAGATCACCGCGCTGTCGGGAAGCGCCCTGAGGGCGAGTCGACGCGAGATCGGCATGATCTTCCAGCAGTTCAACTTGGTGAAACGTCACTCGGTGCTCGACAACGTGCTGTCGGGCGCGCTCGGCCGCAGCCACCTGCTGCGCTCGTTGTGCCTGTCCTTCGCTCCGGACGAGGTAGCTTTCGCCCGCGCCTGCCTGGCGCGGGTCGGCCTCGACTCGCGGGCCAGCGAGCGCGCCGATCGTCTTTCCGGAGGGCAGCAGCAACGGGTAGCGATCGCGCGCGCGCTCATGCAGCGTCCGCGCCTCATCCTCGCCGATGAGCCGGTGGCCTCGCTCGATCCCGCCCTGCGGCACTCGGTGATGCGTCACCTCGAGGCACTCAATCGCGAGGAGGGGATGACGGTCATCTGCTCGCTGCACGACATCGATCTCGTGCGGCGCTACGGCACGCGTATCGTCGCCCTCAAGGACGGCCGCTTGGTCTGGAGAGGGCCGCCCGATCAGCTCGAGGGCGCCACGATCCAGGCGATCTACGGCGAAGACGCCGAGCCCGCCCCCCCCAGAGCCTCGAGGAGGCGCCATGAGCACCAAGGCACGCGACGTTTCGAGGGTCCGCGTGGCCGCGCTCCGCCTGCAGACCGTTCTCCTCGACACCGCGCTGATTACGACGCTGTTGCTCATGGTCGAGCTCCAGTGGGTGGCGTTCTCCGGCAAACGCGGCGCAACCGGCTTGTTGATGACCGCGGAGGAGATCCTCAAGGACCTCTCCTACGGGCCGCTCACGCTCGTGGCGTTCGTGCTCGCCACCGCCTGGAACCTCTTCTACCGAGACATCGGCTGTTCTCCCGGGCGCGCGTGGGTGCGGGGGGAGCCCGAATGGGAGCGCGACCTGCCCTGGCAGCACACCCTCCGGGGCTGGTTCATTGCGCTCCTCATCGAGCTCTCGTTCTTCACCGGCTGGCTCATCACCGAGGTCGACCTCGGCACCTTCCTGACCAAGTTCGGCAAAGCGTGGGACATCGTCCGCGGCCTCCTGTACCCGTCGGGATCGATCCTCGAGCAGGGGTTGATTCTGCTCGTCCAAACCGTCTTCCTCGCCTTCATGGCGACGGCCTTCGCGATCCCTGCCGCGTTTCTCATCTCGTTCCTGGCGGCCCGCAACCTCACCCGCCAGTCGACGGCGATGCGCCTCGCCTACACGGTGACCCGAACGGTCATGAACTTCGTGCGCGCCGTCGAGCCGCTGGTGTGGGCCCTGATCTTCATTTCCTGGGTCGGCATCGGCCCGTTCGCCGGCGTGCTGGCGCTCTGGATCACCTCGATCGCGAGCCTCGTGAAGCTCTACTCGGAGTCGATCGAGAGCATCGACAGCGGCCTCATGGACGCCATCGCCGCCACCGGCGCCTCGTACCTGCAGGTGCTGCGCTACGGCGTGGTACCGCAGATCATCCCGCCGTTCCTCTCGTTCACCATCTACCGGTGGGATATCAACGTGCGCATGTCAACGATCATCGGTTTCGTGGGCGGTGGGGGCATCGGCTACATTCTCAAGCCGCGCGTCGATCTCGGCGAGTGGGGCGAGGTCGGCACCCTGGTGCTGCTCATCGCCCTCACCGTGTGGCTGATGGACCTCGTGTCGGCCAAGATCCGCGAGCGCCTCGTGTAATCAAAAGGCGCGCGACACGAAAAAGCGGAGAGGCTTCCGGCCTCGCTGATCTCCGTCACCTCTCGGCGCTGCTGTCACCTGCGGCCTACAGCCTCGCGAGCGCTTGCGCGAGGTCGGCGATGACGTCGTCCGGATGCTCGCCGCCCACACACAGGCGGATCATCGTCGGCGGGATCCCCGCCATCTCGCGCCCCTCCTCGCCCTGCTGCTGATGGGTGGAGATCGCCGGAATGGTCGCCACCGACTTGACACGCCCAAGGTCGGTGGCCCTGAAGATACGCCGGAAACCGTCGAACACCCGCCGGGCGTCGGTGGCGACACCTTTGACCACGAACGACATGAGGTGACCGAACGCCGGTGTGCCGTCATCCACGAGCCGCAGGTAACGCGAGGCCAGCGCATGCAGGGGGTGGCTCGGCAACCCGAGGTAGTCCACCCGCTCGACGTCCGGATGCCCCTCGAGGAAGCGCGCCACTTTCATGGTGTTGGCCGAGAACGCCGCGACCTTCAGGCGCAGCATCCGCAAGTCGTTGAGGAGGAAGAACGCCGAGTGGGCCGACATACAGGGTCCGGAGTCGCGAAACGGCCATAGCTTGAGCCAGGTGGCGTAGTCCGCCTTGACCTCATCGGGCAGGTGCTTGCTGGTCAACCCATGCCGCGCCACGATCGCGCCGCCGATGGTGAACCCGCCTGAGCCGACGGTCTTGGTGAGCGAGTGGACGACGATATCCGCCCCCCACGCGAGCGGACGCAGCAGCGCCGGCGTGGCGATCGTGGTGTCGACGATGAGCGGAATCCTGTGGCGGTGCGCGATCTCGGCCACCGCCGCGAGGTCGAAGCATGCCTGCTGCGGGTTGGACGGCATCTCGCCGTACAAAAAGCGCGTGTTCTCATCGATCAGCGTTTCCCAGGACGCCGTGTCCCAGGGGTGTCGGACCCAGCGCACCACCGCCCCCCGCTCGCGCATCCGCAAGTTGAAGAGCTGGAAGGTGCCGCCGTAGACCTGAGCGGCCGAGACGAAGTTGATTTCTTCATGCCCGTCACGGGTCCGGGCGAGCAACGGCTCCACGGCCTGCTTGATCGCCGCCATTCCAGCCGAGGTACACAGCCCGGAGGCATCGAAGCTGCATCCGTACGTCTCGAGCAGCGCCAACGTCTCCTCGAGGAAAAAGACGGTCGGGTTGTGGATCCGCGAGTAACACCAGGTAGGGATGAGGTAGGCGAGCGCCGCTTCCATCTCGTCGGCGTCGCGGTACGCCTGCGAGGTCGACGGGAACATCGGTTCGATGATGCCCCCCTGGCCACAGTGAAACGCTCCCTCGACACCGTACATCCCGTGCACCGCGATGGTGTCGAAGTGCTGCTGTCGCATCTGACGGCGCAGCTCCGCGCGGGCCTCTCCGAGCTCTTTCGCCTGCTCTACGTACCTCTTGATCCCCGCACTCAGCTCGTTCGTCATATCGTCCTCCCCGCGGGGCAATGGTGGCGATCCGTCGCCCTCGATGGTGAGGCCGTTCTAACACCCCGTGCGGCGATTCACAACTGCCCGCCCGGTCGCGAGCCGCGAGCTTCCCCCGCCCCCGCTCCGGTCGCCCAAGCCCACCCGACCCAGGACCCAGAAGAGGATCCGACCACAACGCCGGACGGTTATCCCTCGATGCTCGTCCACAGCCGGGGTCGCACCCACCCATCCGGCGCTACCGTTCCAGGTGCACGATGACTCCGACCGCGAAGGTGCGACCAGGGGAGGTGTAGCCCGTGAGCTCCTCGTAGTCCTCGTCGAGGGCGTTTTCCACCCGTACCGTGGCGTCGAGCCGGCGGGCGAGCCGGAACCGTGCCGCCACGTCGAGCCGGGCGTAGTCGTCCATCGGTGTTCCGTCGGACTCGACGCGGTCACGCACCACCCAGTACGTGGCGCTGCCCGAGAGAGGGCCGTCACCCCCCACCGTGGCGGCGAGCGAGCCCCGGTGCCGCGGGCGCCGGGGCGGGGGGGAGCCGCTCTCGAGGTCCTCGCTCTCGGTGCGCGTGTAGGCTGCCCGCCATGTCACCGTCGGCCCCGTCCTGAGCCCGACCGCGGCCTCCCAGCCCCGGGCCTCGGCGCGGGCGATGTTCTCGGCCACGAAGCTCGTCCACGAGAAGGCGATGAGGTCGTCGTAGCGGCTTCCGAACACCGTCAGATCGGCGCTCAGCCCAGATTTGGGGTCGTCCCAGGCCAGGCCGGCGTCCCAGCCTCGGCTCGTCTCGGCTCCCAGGTGTGGGTTGCCGTAGTAGGGGAAGTAGAGGTCGTTGAAGGTGGGGGCCTTGAACCCGGTACCCCACGAGGCGTGCAGCCTCGCCCCCGAGCCGAGCCCCAGCACACCGGTGGCACGGTAGGTCGTCGCGCCGCCGAACACGGAGTGGTGGTCGTAACGCACCGCGGCGGTCACCGCTCCCCGGTCGCCCCAGCTCCACTGGCTGCTGGCGAACGCCGATCGCAAGTCGACCCTCTCGTCGAACCCGCCATCGACCTCGCCGTCGCGACGCTCGGCACTGGCGCCCGCGGAGAGCATATGGTGGCGTCCGAGCTGCAGGTCGGACCGCAGCAGGAGGTCGACGTTGCGGTTGGAGATGTCGTAGCGGTTGTACTCGGTGTCGGGATCGCGGCCGCGCAGCCGCTCGTCGTACGCCCCCGTGCGCACGAGCTGCCGCCACCGGTCGGTGACCTGGGTCTCGAACGACAGCGCGACCGTCTGGGCGCGCCGCGTCTGCTCGAAGTTGGGGTCGTCGGTCGGTCCCACGCCCCAGGTGAACCCATCCAGCGCGGCGGTCGCGTCCTGGCCCCGCCACGACGCCTGGAGGCGGCTGTGCGCCCCGAGCCGGACACCGACAAGCGCCGCGCCGGAGGCGTTTCGGTAGAAGTCGCGCTCGCGGTTGCCTGCCCGCTCACTGGCCACCGAGACCCCGTCCCACCGCTCGCGTCCGCCGCTCACCTGCCAGTCGAGCCGTTGGCCGCCGCCCTCCGCGCTCGCTCCCCAGCGCCCGAAACCCAGCGACCCACTCTCGCCGGAGACCCTGGCCCCGAGCCCCTGGCTCCCGCGCCGGGTGATGATGCTGATCACGCCGCCCATCGCCTCGGAGCCGTAGAGCGAGCTTTGCGGCCCGCGCAGCACCTCGATGCGCTCGATCTGGTCCGCCCGCAGGTCCGCGAAGTCCACCGCGCCGCTCGTCGGGGCGTTGATCCTCACGCCGTCCACGAGCACCAGCGTGTGCGAGGAGCTCGAGCCGCGCAGGAAGATGCTGGCGTTGGAGCCCGGCCCGCCACCCTGCACGATCTCGAGGCCGGGCACACCTCGCAGCAGCTCGACCACCGATGCGGTGCCGCGCGCGACGATGTCCTCGTGCGTCAGCACGGTGACGCTCGAGCCCACGGCGGTGGCCTCGGTGGGCACGGCGTTGGCGGTGACGACGATCTCCTCGCTGAACGGCTGCGACCTGGTGGGAGGCACCGGCTGGGCGGTGACGACGCCGGCGGCCAAAATGGCGAGAAACAGCAACGAAGGCTTCATGCGGTCTCCTTTCCCCCCGCGGGGAAGCACTGCAAAACCGTGTCGCCCAGCCAGGTCTCCTGGCTCTCGTTCGTCCTACTCGCCGCGCCTTCCCATCCATCCGGACAGTGGCACCGCTGCGGCTTTCGTCCCGATCACAGTCGCGGGGCGGCGGGAGCATCGCACTCCCTTCCCTCGGCTGGGCCGGTGCATTCTGCGCCCGAGGCCCACCGCCGTCAAGCGCCCGCGTTGCCTCACCAAAAAACTACGCGACAGCGATCGGTGAAGGGCGAGCGCGGCGTCAGACGCGGTAGAGGGCTGCGCCAGCGGTGATACCCGAGCCACAGGCGACGAGCAAAACCACCTTCCCCGGTTCGACGAGCCCGCCGCGCAGGGCCTGGTGCAGCGCCAGGAAGAGCGAGGTGGATAGCGTATCCGCCATCGTCTCGGTGAGGTCCAAAACCTTGTGGCGCGGGAACGAGATCGCTGCCGGGAGCCGCCCCACGAAGCTCGGTGAGATCTGGGCCGGCACCACGAAGTCGACGTCTTTCCGAAGCGTTCTCTCGCGCTCCAGAACAGCCGCCACCGCCGATGTCGCGGCTTCGAGAAAGGCCTCCTCGAGCCCGGCGCGACGGCGGAGCATGACGCGCCCGCGTCGGTGGGCCAGCGACACCCCACCGGTGTAAAGATCAGCGCGATCCGACAGCGTTTCGAAGGCGAAGCCGCCGAACCCCACGTCGGCTCGGGGTGAGATGTCCAGCAGCGCCGCCGCCCCGCTTGCCGGGTAGGTGTATCCGGGATCAGGCTGCCGGTCGGAGTTGGCGTCGCTGGCCACGATCATCCCCACGCTTGCCGCACCGCTCGCCACCAGCGCTGCCAGGACCTGGGCCGCCGAGAGCATTCCGACCCCACCGTCGAGGAGGTCAAACGACGCCGTCCGGCGCCCCTGGAACTCGACGTTGATGCCGAGCCGATGCTGGATGTAACAGGCCATCGCCGGCTCGCAGGTGTGGCGGTCGCGGTACACCCCGGTGTTCACCAGCACCTCGACATCGCCCGGACGGTAGTGCGAAGCCGCTAGGCAACGCCGCCCCGCCTCGACCGCGTGGCGCACCGAGCCCCACCGCCGCAACCGGCGCCGCGGCAGACTGACGCCCAAGCTCTCGATTCGACACCGGCGCATCTCACCGTCCTCCGTCGAGGCCTGCCCGGTACCGCTCCGGCAGATCGTCGAGCGTCAAGGTCGCGTGTGCGATCACGATCCCCGAGGCACCGCCCACCAGCAGCAGGTTGTCGCCCGCCTTCGCCTCCCCCGTGCGCAAAAGCTCGTGCAGGACCACGAAGTGGCTGGTCGAAGTCGTGTTTCCGAAGCGCTCGGCCCGGCAGCGCACGATTCCGGGAAGCTCGCGGCCGAGATACGCCTCGACCGCCTGGACTCCCTTACGGATCGCCCGCACGGAGACCTGATGCGGGATGAGGTGGTTCACGTCGTCGAGCGTCCAGCCGGTGCGGTCCAGAGCCTGCTTGAGGTAGGCTGGGAAGTGCTGGTTCCCCTTGATCTGGAGACCTCTGGCCTTGGTCAGGAGCATGCCTCCGGGTCCTCGCGCCGAGGGACGCGACGTGCAGTAGTGGTCGTGTTTGGCCCCGGTCACGAGGTCGAGGACGTGGAACCCCACGCGCTCGTCCTCCGAGTGGTCGAGGATGAGGGCGGCGCCCGCGTCGCCGAGCGTCAGGGCGGCGAGCTGGCGGTCGAGGCTGTGGCGAACCTCCCGGGTTGCGGTCCAGACGACCGGGAGGTTGTGCTCGCCGCTCACCACCATCCCCGTTGCCACCACCCCGGCTCTGATCAGCCCCTCGAGCACCCAGATCCCGGTGATCATCCCGGCGCACGCGTTGACAACGTCGAACGCCAGCGCCCGCGAGGCTCCGATCGCTCCGGCGATGCGCACCGCGGTGGCCGGTTCGAGGTCGAACTCGTCCGGCCGGTTGTGCTTCGAGATGCTGGTGCAGATGATGGCACCGAGCTCCTCCGGCCGATACCGCGACATCGCCAGCGCCCGTCGGGCGGCGGCGACGGCGAGGTCGACGGCGTACTTCCCCTCCGCCACGCGCCGCTCACGGATACCGGTGATGCGCTCGAGGTCGAGACGGGGCCTCCGGCGACAGCACGAGAGGAGATCCTCGGTGGTCATCGCCTTCTCCGGCAGACAAACCCCGAGGCTCTCGATCTTGACCTTCACTCCGGCCCCCCGGCGGAAGCGAGTCGCAAGCCCCGAACCCCGTCGACGAACGTGATCCTCGGCGCGTATCCCAGCTCCCTGCGCGCTCTCGAGATATCGTACCGGCAGTGGCAGGCGACGAAGCGCACACCGTAGCGGGAGAGAGGCGGCGCGGATGAGCGTCGGAACAGGCGCGCGAGGCCCTCGACGAGCGCCGCCACAGCGTAGATCGCTCCGTACGGCACCGACCTCCGCGGTGGCGGTACCCGGAGCGCCGCGGCCAGCATCGTGAGCGCCTGCAGGGCGGTGACTTCCTCGCCATCGGTAAGGTGGTAGAGCCGCCCGGCCGCCGCCGGCGCCCCGGCGGCGAGCACGATCCCCGGTGCGAGGTTGTCGACGTGCGAGAGACCGAGCACGTTGTCGCCGCGATCGATCACCGGCATGGTGCCGCGTCGCAGCAGGGCGAGAACCCGCGGCAGGACGTTGGGGTCGCCGGGCCCCCAGATGGCACCCGGGCGCACCACCGTGGTCTCGAGACCGGCGCTGCCGTGCGCCTCCTGCACCAGGCGCTCGCCCGCAAGCTTGCTCGCGCTGTAGTGATCGCCCGGTGCGGGAGTGGCGACCGGCGAGCACTCGTCGACGACCCTGCCGTCGCGGGGCAGCCCCAGCACGGTGAGAGAGCTGAGGTGAACGAGCCGCCGCACACCGGCTTCGCGGCAGGCGTCGAGGAGATTGGCCACGCCCTCAACGTTACTGTCCCAGAAAGCGCTACGCGGCCCCCAGTCGGAGACCCGGGCAGCCGCATGGATCACGAGCTCCCGGGCGGTGACGGCGGCTCGCAGCGACGCCGGATCGGCCAGATCGCCCGCTACGACCTCGACCCCGGGCGGAGCCAGGCGCCGCGCCGTGTCCGGGCGGCGCGAAAGGACCCGCACCCGCACGCCATGCCTGGCCAGCACGCGTACCACCCGGGAGCCGACGAATCCGGTCGCGCCGGTGACCAGCGCCGTGGTGCCGGGCGAAGGAGCCGTCACTGCTGGGCCGCCGGTGCCGCCACCTCGTCGCGGAGCGCGCGCCGCAGCGGCTTACCCACCGCGGATTTGGGCAGCTCACGCCGGATCTCGACCGTGGCCGGCACCTTGAACCGCGCGAGATTCTCCCGGCAAAAGGCGAGGATATCCTCGACCGCGAGCGTCACCGCGTGGCGCGGGACGACGAACGCCTTCACCAGCTCGCCGCGGGTCTCGTCCGGAACGCCGATGACCAGCGCTTCCAGGATCCCGGAGTGTTCGAGCAGCACCGCCTCGATCTCCGCCGGGTAGATGTTCATGCCGCTACGGATGATCATATCCTTCTTGCGGTCAACGATGCGGAAGTACCCGTCCCGGTGCATTTGCGCGATGTCACCGGTGTGCAACCAGCCGTCGCGTAGCTGCGCTGCCGTCTCTTCCGGTCGCCTCCAATACCCTTTCATCACCTGCGGGCCGCGCACGACGAGCTCCCCGGGCGAGGTCCAGTCGCTGCCCTCGGGCCACGGCACGAGGCGCTGGCCGGTCTCGAGATCGACGAGCCGAGCCACGGTATCGGGGTACGGCAGACCGACCGTGCCCTGGCGGTCGTCGCCGAACGGCGGGTTTCCCATGACCACCGGCGACGCCTCGGTGAGCCCATACCCCTCGACCGGCCGCACGCCGGTCCGGGCCCAGAAACCGCGCTGCACCGCCGGGGCCAGGGGGTTGCCAGCGCACGGGCAGACTCGGATCGAGCGTAGGTCGTAGCGGTCGAGGTCCGGCAGGCTCGTGATCGCCACCAGAAACGTCGGCACGACCGGAAAAACGCTCGGCCGGTGCCGGTGGATGGACCGGACGAGGCCGCGCGTGTCGGTCGGGTTGGGCACCAGCACCAGCGTGGCGCCGGTCATGAGGCCGAGGTTGAGGCAGCACGTCAGGCCAAAGGCGTGAAACAGCGGCACCGCAGCCAGCACCGTCTCCGCTCCATCGGCGAGGTGGGCCCAGACGCGGTTTTGTTCGGCGTTGACCAGCAGGTTGCGGTGGGAGAGCTCGACGCCTTTGGACACCCCCGTGGTCCCACCCGTGTAGAGCAGAACCGCTGTGTCCTCCGGCTCGACCGCCACGGGCTGCGGCGACGAGGAGCGGAGCAACGGCCCAAGCTCGAGATCTCCTGCGGCCAACGGCGCCGACGGCAGCCTTCGCTCCCGGGTGAGGGTGAACAACAGCCGCAAAAGCGGAGGGAAGTACTCCTTGATGCGCGTGACGACTACGGTTTCGACCTCCGTCTGGGCGCGCACCTGCTGGACCAGGGGGTAGAGCTGACTGAGCGCGACCACGACCCTGGCGCCGCAGTCCTGGAGCTGGTACCCGACCTCGCGCGCCGAGTAGAGAGGGTTGAACGGCACGGCGATCCCACCCACCACCAGGGTCGCTAGGTAGGCAACAACGAACTGGGGGCAGTTCGGAAGCAGCAGCGCGACCCGGTCGCCCTTGCGCACGCCCAAGCGCTGCAGGGAGGCGGCGAAGCCGTTCACCAGCCTTTGCAGCCGGGTGTAGCTGAGGGACGACGAGTACAGCCTCCCGCCGGCGGCCACCGAGAACACCACTGCCACCCGGGCTGGGAAACGGCGTCGAGCCTCGGGCAACAAATCGCCGAGACGACCTTGGCGATAGTCGAGGTGAGGCCGGACGCTCGGCTCGTAGTGGGCGAGCCACGGCCGCACTTCGCGGACATTGGCTCTCGAGCTCTCCTCACACCTCGCCATCGCTGGCTCCCGACCTTCGGGACCCCTGCTACCGGACCCGTTCGGCCCACTATCTCGGCGTCATGCTAGCAGATCCGTTCGACGCCGCGGGGAGAGCCGGTTGCTGGCCGCAAAGGCAAACGCTACAGTAGGCGACCATGTGGTTCTGGCGCTCGGATCGCTCCCACGAGTCCCGTATCCCCGAGGGGCTGTGGGTGAAGTGCGCGGGGTGCAAGGAGACCCTTTACCACAAGGAGCTCGAGCACCACCTCCATGTCTGCCCGAGGTGCGGGTTTCACCACCGCATCGCTGCGCGCACACGGCTCGGCCAGCTCTTCGACGGCGGTTCGTACAAGGAGCTGTTCTCCAAGATCTTTTCGACCGACCCGCTGGAGTTCGTCGACAACAAGCCGTATGCGGACCGCCTCCAGGGCCTGTTCGAGCGCGGGCTGCGCGATGATGCCGTGGTCGTGGCGTTGGGCCGCATCGGCGGGGTCAAGGCGATCGTCGGCGCCATGGAGTACGGGTTCATGGGCGGGTCGATGGGCTCGGCGGTGGGCGAGAAGCTCACCCGCGCCATCGAGCGCAGCGTCAAGCTCCGCCTGCCGCTCGTCATCGTCTCGTGCTCGGGCGGCGCTCGTATGCAGGAGGGCGTGCTCTCCCTCATGCAGATGGCCAAGATCTCGGCAGCTTTGGCGCGGCTGCACAAGGCGAGGCTGCCGTACATCTCGGTCCTCACCGACCCGACCACCGGTGGGGTTACCGCCTCGTACTCGATGCTCGGTGACATCAACATCGGTGAGCCGGGCGCGCTCATCGGCTTTGCCGGGCCGCGAGTCATCGAGCAGACCATTCGCCAGAAGCTCCCCGAGGGTTTCCAGCGCTCCGAGTTCTTGCTCGAGCATGGGCTGCTCGACCTGGTGGTGCCGCGGCGGGAGCTCAAGGATACCCTGGCCCGGTGCCTCGGCCTGTTGCTGTGACCATCTCCGCGGCCGAGCTGCTGGCCCCCCGCCTCGAGCAACGTATTATCCCCGGCCTCGAGCGCGTGCACCGGGTGCTCAAGGCGTTCGGCTGCCCCCACGAGCGCTTCGCCTCGGTCCTCGTGGTCGGCACCAACGGCAAGGGGGCCACGGCGGCGTGGCTGGCGAGCATCCTGTGCGCCCACGGCGTCCGGACCGGCCTGTACACCTCGCCGCACCTGGTGCGGGTCGAGGAGCGCATCCGTGTCGACGGGCGGACGATCGACCCGGCCGATCTGGCTCGGCTCGTCGGCGAGCTGGCGCCCCACCCCGAGCTCTCGTACTTCGAGACGCTCACCGTCGCGGCGTTGCGACACTTCGCCGCGTCTGCTGTCCAGGTGGCGGTGCTCGAGGCGGGGCTCGGCGGGCGGTGGGACGCGGTCAACGCCGTGACGCCGATCGTCTCGCTGCTCACCAACGTCGGCACCGACCACCAGGGCTGGCTCGGCCCCACGCGCGCCCACATCGCAGCCGAGAAAGCCGCCGCCTTGCGCGGCCGCGAGGCGATTGTCGCTGCCTGGGACGCCGAGGTGGAGCCGGCGATCCGGGCCCATGCCGAAGCCCCGCCCAGCAGCGTTTCCGAGTGGGCGCAGGTGGCTTTCCTGGCCCACGGCCCGGACCTCGAGACCCCGAGCTGGGGCGCTCGTCAATTCGTCGATCGGGAAGCTCCCAACCTGCGGGGCGGGCGCCGAGCCCCGCTTTCCGGCTCACGGATCGCTGCCGCTGTCGAGTCGATCCAACTCGAGGCGACGCTGCCTTTGGCCGGGACGCATCAGCTCCCCAACCTCCGCCTGGCGCTGGCGGGAGCGGCGGCGCTGGCGAAGCACGGGGTGGTGCCAGGGCTCGAGCACCAGCCTTTGCTCCGTGGCATCGAGGGGGTGTGCTGGCCGGGACGGTTGCAGTGGGTCGAGCACGAAGGGCGCCCGCTGCTGCTCGACGGGGCGCACAACCGCGAGGCGACCCTGGCCGTGGCGACGGCGCTCGCCGAGATGGGGCTCGGCGGACGGATCGATCTGCTGTTCTCGTGCCTCCAGGACAAACCGCTCGCCGAGATGGCGGCGATTCTTGCGCCCCGTGTGAGCCGGGTGACGGTGGTGGCGCTCGCTTCGCCGCGCGCGGCGCCGGTCGCCGAGCTCGCTGCGGCGTTTCCCGGCGCGGCCGTGGCAGCCGACGTGGCCGCGGCCCTCGCTGCCGGTGATCGGTCGCGGCCGACCCTCGTAACCGGATCGTTGTACCTTGTCGGGGAGGTGTTGCGTCTGACCGGAGGGCTCGATGGCTGAGCTAGTGATCCGCGACCACGAGGAGCTCAACCGGCGCGAGGAGGCGTCGCTGGCCTTCTGCGGCTTCCGTGCGACAACCGCGACGCGACGGCGGGAGTTGGCCGCCGAGGGGCGGCTGTTCGACTACCGCACCGCGTTCCAGCGCGACCGCGACCGCATCCTCCACTCGCGGGCGTTCC
Organism: Holophagae bacterium; assembly: GCA_012516935.1. Taxonomy (GTDB): domain Bacteria; phylum Acidobacteriota; class Thermoanaerobaculia; order Thermoanaerobaculales; family Thermoanaerobaculaceae; genus JAAYVZ01. Next base: position 21,133 of record JAAYVZ010000219.1, on the reverse strand, counting down.
GCCGCCTCAAGCACAAGACTCAGGTTTACGTGCCGCACACCGGCGACCACCCCCGCACCCGCCTCACCCACACCCTCGAGGTCGCCCAGCTCGGGCGGACGATCGCGCGGGCGCTCGGGCTCAACGAGGACTTGGTCGAGGCGATCTCCCTCTCGCACGACCTCGGCCACACCCCGTTCGGGCACTCCGGCGAGCGCTCGCTGGCCCGCATCCTGGCCGGCAAGGCTCCGGAATGCCAGCTCCCGGCCGAGCTGCTGCCCCGGGTGGGGACGTTCAAGCACAACTACCAGTCGGTGCGGGTCGTGGACCTGCTCGAGCAGCGCTACGACCTGCCCGGGCTCAACCTCACCGACCAGGTACGGGAGGGAATCCTCAAGCACACCTCGCAGAAGGCGGGGATCGACTTCCCCCTGCCGGAGCCCGCGGGGCTGCGCCTGGGGCTGCCCTGCCACCTCGAGGGGCAGGTGGTGGCGCTGGCCGACGAGATCGCCCAGCAGACACACGACCTCGAGGACGGCCTCCACGCCGAGGCGGTGACGCTCGAGGCGATCGAGCACATCCCCGCCGCCCAGACCGTCATCCGCCAGCTCGGGGAGCAGTACCGCAACGAGCGGCGGCGCTGGCGCCGCGCCGCCATGCTGCAGCGCGGGCTCATCCACCTGTTCGTGACCGACGCCATTCAGACCACCTCGCGCGCCGTCACCGAGTGGGCGGCGGCGCGCGACGTGAACGACGCCGCCGGGTGGCAGGCGCATGCCGACGAGCTGCCACCCGCGCTCGCCGCGTTCTCGTCTCGCGTCAACGAGCTGTTCGGCGAGCTCAAGGCGTTCATCTACCGCTTCATCATCAACCACCAAGAGGTCAACCGACAGGACTTCCGGGCCCACCTCGTCATGGGCGAGCTGTTCCGTGCCTACTTCTCCAATCCCTTGACGCTCCCAACCTACGCGTTGCTGCGCTTCCACGAGCAGACCGGACGGCCGTACCTGCGCGATCTGCCGATCCCGCGAATGCCGGAGGAGGTCAAGGCCCACTACCACACGGAGCCGCGCTTCGTGCGCCTCATCACCGACCATTTGGCCGGGATGTCGGACCGCTTCGCACTCGAGGAACACGCGGCGTTGTACCATCCCGACAGCGCGCTGTCCGGCGCGGGGGCCGGGAGGCTGTGATGCGGGTTTTGGTGGCGTCCGACCACGGGGGGTTCGAGCTCAAGCAGCTCCTCGTCACCCGCTTGCACGGGCTCGGCCACGAGGTCATCGACCTCGGCACCCATGGCCAGGCGCCGGTCGACTATCCCGACTTCGCCCACGCCCTCGCGGCCCGGCTTCTGGCCGGGGACGGTGAGCGCGGCGTGCTGGCGTGCGGGACCGGCATCGGCGTGTCGATCGCCGCCAACCGCCACCCCGGTGTGCGCGCTGCGCTCTGCCACGATGCCCTCACCGCCGAGATGGCGCGCCGCCACAACGACGCCAACGTGCTGTGCCTGGGCGGTCGCACCATCGGCCCGGCGGTGGCGCTGCAAGCACTGGAGATCTTTCTCGCCACCCCCTTTGACGGCGGGCGGCATGCCGGCCGCGTCGCGGCCATCGAGCCGAAAGGAGAGTCGAAATGAACCAGGTGGAACGCAAGATCTACTTCGCCCGCCAAGAGGACATCGTCGGCACCACCGATCCCGAGGTGGCCGCGGCGCTGCGCGCCGAGCGCCGACGCGAAAACGAGGGGCTCGAGCTCATCGCGTCGGAGAACTTCGTGTCGCTGGCCGTGCTCGCGGCGCTGGGCTCGGTGTTGACCAACAAGTACGCTGAGGGCTACCCCGGCAAGCGGTACTACGGCGGGGGCGAGTTCGTGGACGTGGCCGAGGAGCTCGCGCGCAACCGCGCCAAGCAGCTTTTCGGCGCCGAGCACGTCAACGTCCAGCCGCACTCCGGGGCCCAGGCCAACATGTCGGTCTACCTCGCCACCTGCCAGCCGGGCGACGTGGTGCTCGGCATGGACCTCTCGCACGGCGGGCACCTTACCCACGGCCACCCCCTCAACTACTCCGGCAAGACGTTCCAGATCGTGCCATACCTCGTGCGCAAGGACACCGAGACGATCGACTACGACGCCCTGCGTGACCTCGCCCGGGCGCACAAGCCCAAGCTCATCGTCTGCGGCGCCTCGGCCTACCCGCGCATCATCGACTTCCAGACCATCGCCGACATCGCCCACGAGTCGGGTTCCATGGTCATGGCCGACATTGCCCACATCGCCGGCATGGTGGCGGTGGGGATGCACCCCTCGCCGGTGCCCTGCTGCGAGTTCGTGACCACCACCACGCACAAGACGCTGCGCGGGCCGCGCGGCGGCATGGTGATGTGCAAGGCGCAGTTCGCCGAGGCGATCGACAAGGCAGTCTTCCCCGGCGTCCAGGGCGGCCCGCTCATGCACGTCATCGCGGCCAAAGCCGTCGCCTTTGCCGAGGCGCTCACCCCCGCCTACAAGGACTACATCGGCCGCGTCCTCGCCAACGCCCGCACGCTGTGCGCTGAGCTGCAGGCGCGGGGCTGGAACATGGTCTCGGGCGGCACCGACAACCACCTCATGCTGCTCAACCTCGGGGCCGACGGGATCTCCGGCAAGAAGGCCGAGGAGCGGCTCGGTCGGGCCGGCATCACGGTCAACAAGAACACCGTGCCGTTCGACACCCGCAAGCCGTACATCGGCTCCGGCGTCCGCATCGGCACCCCCGCAGTCACCAGCCGCGGCATGGGTCCCGATGAGATGAAGCGCATCGCCGCCCTCATCGACCGCGTCCTGCGCAGCGAGGACGAAGCGGTGTGGACCCAGGTCAAGGCCGAGGTCGAGGAGCTGACGCGGGCGTTCCCGCTGTACGGCGAGGCGTAGGGGCCGGCCGCCCACCTCTTCGGTCGAGCGTCGAAAGCTGGAGGCCCCCACCTACCCGGTGGGGGCTTTCGCTTCCCTGCGTCCGGTCGGGAACCGTGCCCTGCGGCCTTTTCTCCTGGGTTTTCGGTCCGCGCCAGCAGCCCGGCACCGGGGGCTCCGATGCCTTTCGCTTGCTTGGCTCTACTCGGCCTCGCCGGACCCCGGACTGCGGACCCCCATACTGGCCGAAAGCGGGGCCGCCGCGCGGGCGCGCAGCCAGTGGTCAGCGAGGACGAGGGCGACCATCGCCTCGCCGACCGGTACGAAGCGGGGCAGCAGGCAGGGGTCGTGGCGGCCCTTCACCCGTACCGTGGTCGGGGTGCCGTCGCGGCGCACCGTGCCCTGCTCACGGGCGATCGACGAGGCGGGTTTGACCGCGGCGCGCAGCACCAGCGGCATCCCCGAGCTGATCCCGCCGAGGGTGCCGCCGTGGCGGTTGGTAGCGGTGCGCAGGGGCTCGGCCGACAGCCACGGGTCGTTGCACTGGCTGCCGCGCAGCACCGCGCAGCCGAACCCCACGCCGGTCTCGACCCCCATCACCGCCGGGATCGACAGCAGCGCCTTCCCGAGGTCGGCCTTGAGCTTGTCGAACACCGGCTCACCGAGGCCGGCGGGCACACCGGTGGCGACGATCTCGGCGATCCCGCCGATCGAATCCCGCTCCCGGCGCACCCGTTCGATGAGCGCCGCCATGGCGGCCGCGGCCGCCGGATCGGGACAGCGCACGAGGTTGGGCGAGCCGTCGGGGAGAGTCTCGACCTGCCCGGGTGTCACCGCAGCGGGGTCGGGCACCTCGGCGACGACCTCGCCCACCTGCCGCACCCACCCCACGACCCGGCACCCGAACGTGGCCAGGAGCTGCTTCGCCACCGCGCCTGCCGCGACCCGCGCCACCGTCTCGCGGGCCGAGGACCGTCCACCGCCGCGGTGATCGCGGAGGCCGTACTTGAGGTCGAACGTGGCGTCCGCGTGGCCGGGGCGCCAGACCCCGGCGAGCTCGTCGTAGTCGGCGCTGCGGGCGTCGCGGTTGCGCACCAGGATGGCGATCGGCGCTCCCGTGGTCTGCCCGTCGAGCAGGCCGGCGAGCACCTCCGGCTCGTCCTCCTCCCGCCGCTGGGTGACGAGCCGGCTTTGCCCGGGCCGCCGGCGCCCGAGCTCGGCCCGCAGCGCTTCCAGGTCGACCGCCAGCCCCGCCGGGACCCCGTCAACGATGACGACGTAGCCAGGGCCATGGCTCTCTCCCGCGGTCGTGACCCGCAGCAGCGTCCCCAAGGTGCTCCCCGCCATCGCTCTCATTATGCGCGAAAACGCGTCCGTACGAACAGCTTCGAACCGCGGACGCCGAGCTGCGGGTCGGCCGCGAGTACCTCCGCACGGCGCGCGCCGACCGCGGCGCTGGCCGCCACCACCGCTATCAGCGCGCCAACGAACCGACAGGGGGCTGCGCGTGCGGCGCACTGCCGGCGCCACCGGCGGTGGTGCTGCGGCTCAGCCGGCCAGCCCATTGGGCTCACCGTGGCTGGGTATCGCCCCTCCCCTGCCGGGTGCGCCCGTCGGATCGCCGGGCGGTCCGCCTGCGCTCACCGTTCCAGGCGAACGAGCAGCGCCCCGAGCCGCTGCTCCAGCGTCTCCAGCCGCTGTTCGAGACCGGCAATGCGCTCGGCGAGCTCGTCGCTCCTCGCGTGCGGCGCAGCGACCGCCGCCACCGAAAGGTTCGGAGGCTCTCCCAGCAGGTGCGTCCACCGGCTCTCCTTCTGTCCGGGAGCCCGCGGCAGCTCGACGACGAGCGGCTCGGGGCCCGAGGCCAGCCGCCGCAGCACCGACTCCACCTCGGCGAGGCTCCCGAAGGCATACATCCGCTCGCCCCGTCCGCGTAGCTCGCCCGGAGTCTGCGGCCCGCGCAGCAGCAGCTCGGTGACGATCGCCCGCGACGGTGGATCGAGCTCCCACGAGCGGTCGGCGTTGTGCTCCCAGCGCTCCGCCCGGGCGCCCTCCACCGGCCACACCAGCACATCGGCGCGCAGCCGTTCGAGCGCCCCGCGTACCTCTTCGGACGTGAGCTCCATGGTCGGCTCACGGTTGGATTTCTGGTTGCACGCGGCGACCAGGGCGTTGAGCGTGAGTGGGTAGTACTCCGGGGTGGTCTGCTGCTTCTCGAGCAGGCTCCCCATGACGCGCAGCTCCACAGGGTCGAGCGGTCGGGGCAGACGCATGAGCTGATGATACCCCGGCCCCTGCGCACCCGGCCCGAGGTCGAGGACCGAGCGTCAGAAGCAATCCTTGGGGTCGGGCGAGCACCCGAGACTCGGTCCTGGAGCTTCAGCTTTCGACTCTGGAACGGGTCGGGGCGAGCAGGCGCACGAGAAGACCGGGAACGAGCCGGGCGAGCCAGGCGCCGAGGCGGCCGTGGGCGGTCAGCACGACCTCCTGCCGCCGGCAAACCATGGCGTCCACGATGCGCCGCGCCGCCTTGTGTGCCGGCATGATGAGCCAGGTCGGCACCGGGTCGGGCTCGAGACTGCCGCCATCGCCGTGTCGGCGGATCTCGCTCGCCACGTACCCCGGCGAGACGAGCACCACCCCCACACCATCGCGGCGCAGCTCGGCCCACAGCGACTGGGCGATCACGCGCACTGCCGCCTTGCTCGAGCAGTACGGGGCCTGGCCGCGAACCCCGAGATAGCCCGCGACGCTGCCGAGGATGGCGATGACGCCGCGGGTCGAGCGCAGATCCTCGAGCGTCGCCGCAACGGTCCGAACCACGCCGAAGACGTTGGTCTCGTACTGGTGGCGAAACCCTTCGACGCCGACCTCGTCGACCTTTCCAGACACCCCGAACCCGGCGTTGGCCACCACCATCGAGAGCGGCCCGAGCTCACCGCGGACGCACCGGACGGCGCGGCCGATCTCGCCATCCCGAGCCACGTCGCAAGCCGCGGCTACAGCCCGACCGCCAGCTGAGCGGATCCCGTCGGCGAGCGCCTCGAGCCGGTCGAGCCGGCGCGCGAGCAACCCGACCGCGGCGCCGCGGCGGGCCAGCTCACGCGCCACCGCCTCGCCGATCCCCGATGAGGCCCCGGTCACCAACGCCACCGCCCCGAGCAAGCTGCTCCTCGTCATCGAGCCAAGCCTACCTCAGCCGGGCAACGCCGGGCGGGCGCACCGCGAGAAAGCGGGACACCGACGGTGGCCGGTACCCCGAGCGCTGAGCACGCCCGACGCACCTTCGCAGAACGCCATCGACTCGCGTAGACTTGCCGGCCGTGGGCATGCTCACCGGCCTCGTCTCCACCTTCCTGCTGCTCTTCCTCGGCTTTGCAGCCCGCCGCTGGGGGCTCGTCGACACGGCGGCGGCCACCGGCCTCAACCGGTTGGTCGCGAACTTGGCGTTGCCCGCTCTGTTTCTCTCCACGATCGGCACTTCGAGGATCGAGAAGAACCTCTCCCCGGTGCTGGTCGGCGTGGTGATAGGTGCCACGGTGCTCTTCGCGGTGGTCGGCTGGATTGCCGGCAGAGTGGGACGGCTCCCCGGACCCCGGCTGGGAGTGATGGCCCAGGCGGCCATGCGTGGCAACATCGTCTACCTCTCGTTCCCCCTCATCCTTGCCAGCTACGGCGACCCCGGGCTGCGCCTGGCCGCTCTCACGGCCTCGCTCCTGATCCCGACGATGAACGTACTGAGTGTGTTGGTGTTGGAGCTCGCACGACCGCAACACCGAGGGATGTCGCGCGCCCTCCTCGGCACGCTGGTCAACCCAATGGTCGCCTCGGCGTTCGTCGGACTCGGTCTAGCTGCGGTCGCCTGGCACCCCTGGCGGTGGCTGGCGGTGACTCTCGGCACCCTCGGTGACTTTGCGTTGCCCGGCGCGCTGCTCGCCCTCGGCGCCCAGCTTCAAGCACAGCGCCTTCACGACGTCTGGCGACCGGCTCTTGCCGCCGCAATCCTCAAGCTGGTGGCGCTCCCGGCCCTCGGTTTGTGGCTTCTGACGACACTGGGGCGACCACCGCTGGAGACCGCCGTCGGGGTCCTGCTCCTCGCCGCTCCCGATGCCGTCGCTTCTTACTCCGTCGCCGCTGATCTCGGCGGCGACACCGACCTCGCTGGTGCCTGCGTGCTGGTGACGACCGTCGCCTCGCTGGCTACCTACCTCGTCTGGAAGCTCCTCCTGCCGGCGGTATGACCACTGCTCCTACAGTCCCAGCACCTGACGCACCTGCACGGCCGTGATCACGAGGCGGCGGCGTCCGTCGGGCGCCGTCTGCAGCGCGCCGTTGGCACTGGGGTCGAACTCGAGCGGGTTGGCGATGCGGCCGAAGATGGTGCGCAGCGCCCGGGCTCCGGTGCGGGAGTGCTTCTCGGCCTGCTCGGCGATGAGGCTGGCGGCCAGGTCCTCGATCTCCAGCTCGATCCCCATGATGCGGAAGAAGTCGCGGGAGCGCACGAACGGCGAGTCGAGGGAGCCGAGGAGGATCTGCCGCAGCACGTCGACCCCGAGATCGGACAGCAGCACCACGTTATCGAAACGGGCCGTGAACTGCGGCACCATCCCGAAGGTGAAAAGGTCCTCGATCTTGAAGTAGTCGCCGAGCGCGAAGCGGGTCTCGATGCGGACCTGCCCGTCGGCGGTGCGGATCGCCGTGGACTTGAGCTTCTCGCCGCTGCCGGGGGTGGTGACTCGCAGGTAGACCTGGTCGTACAGCCCCTCGAACGCTCCAGCGCAGATGAACATCATCCCCGAGGTGTCGAGCTCGAGGACGCGCGCCCGCTCGACGCCGTCCTCCACGAAGTGGGCGGTGAACGGGACGATGTCGCCCTCCATGAGCGTCAGCAGCCCCTGCTGGAGCACCACGCCGAGGGCGTTCGGCTTGCCGGCGATGATGCCGGACATCTTGTCCACCTCGTCGATGCAGATGGTCGCCCGTTCCATCGCCGCCTTGAGCTCCTCCGGCGTCGGGTCGTGGCCGATGACGGCCCGGGCGCGCTGCTCGAGGGCGACGAACAGCCGTTCGGGGCGGAACTCCATGCGGTCGGAGTCGACCAGCAGGTTGGCGTTGATGATCGTCATCACGCGCAGTGGATGGTATTCGGGAACCTCCCGATAGATACGCTGGATGTTGTTGATGATGGTCGTCTTACCGGTGCCGGAGTTGCCGATCAGGAGGAGGTTTCCCGAGACCCGGCCCGAGGCGTGCTTGTAGATCGCCACCGAGACGTAGCGCAGTGCCGCGTCCTGTCCCAGCACCCCGTGTCGCAGCTCGGAGAGGATCTCCGGTGGGGTGATCTCCTCCACCGGCCGCAGCGGCCGGCCCGAACCTTCACTCGTGCTCACGTTGCCTCCATCGCCGCCGGGAGCGTGTCCGGCAGGATCGGTCATGGTACCGCATCCGCCCGTCGGCCGGCCCTACAATGCGCGGCGAAGACACGGGGGTGGTGATGCTGAACTGGATCTGGATCGGCCTGATGGTCATCGCGCTGGTGGTCGGGGCGGTCAACGGCCGGCTCGAGGCGGTCACCAAGGCAGCGTTCGATGGAGCCACGACCGCGGTCGACATCGCGCTCGGCCTGGTCGGGGTGATGGCGCTGTGGCTCGGCGTCATGAAGGTTGCCGAGCGCGGCGGCTTGGTCGAGCTGCTGGCTCGCGCCATCCGACCCCTTGCTCGCCGCCTTTTTCCCGGTGTTCCGGCCGACCACCCGGCGCTCGGTGCGATGGTGATGAACCTCGCCGCCAGTTGGCTCGGGCTCGGCAACGCCGCCACGCCGCTCGGCCTCAAGGCGATGGCGGAGCTGGACACGCTCAATGCTCACCCGGGCACAGCTTCCGACGCCATGGTGACGTTTCTGGCCCTCAACTCGTCGTGCATCACCTTGGTGCCAGCGACGATCATCGGCGTGCGGGTGGCCCTCGGCTCGACGAGCCCCACGGCTATCCTCGGCCCGACGATCTTGGCCTCCGCGACCGCCACCGCGGTGGCGGCCACCGCCGCCAGGCTCCTCGCCCGGCTCCCGGTCTTTCGCCTCCCGGCCCGACCGGCCGGCCCGGAGGCGGGCTCGTGACGGCGCTGCAGGCGGTCTCGACGTGGGCGATCCCGGTGCTGCTGCTGCTCGTGGTGGGGGTCGGCGCGGTGCGGCGGGTGAAGGTCTACGAGAGCTTCGTGGAGGGCGCCAAGGAGGGCTTCGAGACGGCAGTGCGCATCATCCCGTTCCTCGTCGCGATCCTCGTCGCCATCTCGATGCTGCGTGCCTCGGGGGCGCTGGACCTCGCGGTGCGAGCGCTCTCCCCGCTGACCGACGCGATCGGTCTCCCAGCCGAGGTTCTGCCGGTCGCCCTGCTGCGGCCGCTGTCGGGCTCGGGCACCCTCGGGCTCGTGAGCGAGCTGTCCAAGACGCATGGGCCCGACTCGTTCATCGGCCTGCTGGCCGCCACCATGTACGGCTCGACCGAGACGACGTTCTATGTGCTGGCTGTGTACTTCGGCGCGGTCGGCGTGGTCCGGACCCGACACGCTGTCGCTGCCGGGCTCATCGGCGATCTGACCGGGCTCGGCGCCGCGCTGCTCGTGTGCCGGTGGCTGTTCGTCTGACCCCTGCAGTGACCGTCAGCCGAGCTCACGCTCGAGGAACACCGCTCCGGCGACGGGGCTGAAGCGGTAGGGCGGGATCTCGACGAACCCGAGCGACCGGTACAGCGCCAGCGCCTCGCGCATCCACGGAACCGTGTCGAGACGCATCACCCGAAAGCCGAGAGCTCGCGCCTCGTCAAGGCTCGCGACAGCCAACCGCCGTCCCACACCTCGGTTCCGAAAGCTGTGGCGCACGAACAGCCGCTTCATCTCGCAGACGTCACCGGCAAACCGGCAGACGCCGACGCAGCCGGCGACCTTCCCCTGCACCTTGGCGACCAGCAGGGCGCCATCGGGCGCCGCGTAGGCCCCGGGCAGGCCCTCGATCTCGTGCGCGAGGTCCTGGAACGACAGGTCGATACCCAGGGACGACGCATACTCCTTGAAGAGCGCGCGTACCTCTCTCAAAAGGTCGGGCGTGACGGCGGGGAGGATCTCGTCGGGCGTCATGAACGTCGGCACGGGTAGCTATCTTGACACACGCACCGGTCGCGTCCCAGCCCCCAGGACCGCGAGGACGAACGCCGCCACCTCGCCTGCACCGTCCTCGTCCCGCGCCCGGCGCGGCATCGCGAGCAGCGCGTCGAGCAGGTAGACCCACCCCGAGGTCTGGGCCTCCTCGGTGGTGACGGCGAGGCCCTGCATACGCTCGCCGATGAACCGCTCGATCGCCGGCGACTCGGGAAAGCGCTGCCGCGACACATAGCCGAGCGGCACGCCGGCGCGGAACGCCTCGGCGACGGTGCTATAGCCGACTTTGCCGATCACCACGTCCGCCGCCGCCATCAGGTCGGGGTGGAAGAAGCGCGAGTGACGCGGGAGCAACTCCAGGTTCGCATGCCGTACATGGGTGTCGGTGGCCCCTGGGATGACGAAGGTGATGTCCGGCCGGCGTTCCAGCGGCGCCAGGCTCGAGGGGCGCCAGGGTGTACCGCCCATCGTCACCAGTACGAGCGGTCGGCTCTCAGCGACGCCGAGCGCGCGGCGGGTCGCATCCCTGCCAGCCCTGGCGCGCCGGCTCACCGGGGCGACGGTGAGGTCGGCGTCGCCCGGGCCGCACACCGGCTCGCACCGTACCCGGTGGGTCGCGCGGGCGAAGCTCGCCGCCAGCACCTCTATCGGTCGCCTGAGGGCCGGCACCTCGCCGACGTAGGCCTCGTAGATCCAGCTCCAAAGGAAGTTCTCGACCAACACGACGGGAAGCCCAGCGGCGCGGCCGACCTCGATTCCGAGCGGTGAGATGTCCACGAGCACCCCATCACAACCCGCTCGCACCACCAGATCGGCGAGGAGGCACACGGCTGCCGAATCGAACGGCACGAACCTCTCGAGAACCGCGGCCGTCGCCGCGGGATCCTCGTGCAGGGTCGTCCGTTGCACCAGACCCACATCGGTGAACAGCGGGTGAAGCCGGAAACCGTGTTCCAGCGAAGCGGAGAAAAACCAACCCGGCACCGAAGTGAAGACCTCGAAACGTACCTCGGGCCTGAGGCTCCGGATCGCCTCCATCACCGCACAGGCCCGGGCGGCGTGGCCGAAGCCGTGGGGCGTCACGAAAACAGCCAGACGGAGCGTGCTCACGACCTCGGTCTCAGCGGCCTCGCACGAGGGTTGGCAGCACGTACGTGGGATAGCTGTCCCCCAGCCCACCTGCGCCGATGTGCGTCAACCCGGTGGGCACGAGCGCCGAGTCCAGGCCGAAGGAGCGCGCGCCTTTGATGTCGGTGCTGAGCTGGTCGCCGATCATGACCATGCTGCGAGTTCCGCTCCGACGCAGCGCCTCCTCGAAGATCGGCGCGTGCGGCTTGCCGAGGGGCACGAAACGCGGATGCTTCCCGTCCGGATAGCGGAGCGCCATCGCCGCCTCCAGCACGAGCGCGATGCTGCCGGCTGTCAGCCCGTAGCTGTGCTCACTGCGAAGGAAGATGAGGTCGGGGTTGGGCAGCACCAAATGCAGCTCCTTGCCGGCATCCAGACACCGGAAAACCGCCGTCAGCACCGCGTCCACCGTCTCCAGGTACGGGAACCCACTCTCGTCGCAGATCGTCACCACGTCCGGCTCGGCATCGTTGCTCGCCGGGATGACCTCACCGCCCGCCTCGCGCACGTAGCGCTCCGAGTCGGCGGGGCCGAGGACGATGCAGCGGGCGCCGCGGAGGCCGTTGGCCGCGAAGTAGGGAGCGATAAGGGAGCCCGAGGTGATGATGCGTTCGGGGGGGATGGCGAGACCCAAGGAGTGGTAGCGGCGCGAGGCTGCCTCCGGGGAACGAGAGGCGTCGTTGGTGAGGATGTAGTAGGGTTTGTCGACCGCGTTCATGGTCCCGACGAGGGCCAAGGCGCCGGGCAGCGGTCCGTGCTGGTGGATCAGCACCCCGTACGAGTCCAAGAGGAGCACCTCGTAGCGGTCGAGCAGCTCACCCATCGAGACCTCACCCCTGTACTGCTGGCTCGTTTCGCTGTCGCTCACCCGCGAACCCTCCACCTGATCGCCATTCTAGGGACCCACAACCGCGAGCGGTAGGGCCTTTGCGGTTTGCCGAGCAGCTCTTCAGCCCGCGGCACCACCGTCGGGCACCTCACCCTTCACGGCCAGACCGACGCGGAGAAACCACAGCTCCCAGCGTGGGGCAAGCGGTAGGCGGAGGGCCGCCTGGACGCCTCGGGCGTAGGTCGCACACTGGCTCGCGTAGGCCGAGGCCCTGGCGGCAACTTCCTCCGGCGTCGCCACCTCGTCGGTCTTGAAGTCGACCACCACCGGACAGCCGTCCAGCGGGTCGCGATACAGCAGGTCGATCTGCCCGGCGACGTAACCGACAGCGTCGGTGCCGTCGGGCGGCAGCAGCAGCGGGACCTCCCTTCCCATCACGTGCCGGCGGACCTCCTCCCAGCGCTCGGCGAGGGGCGAGGCGGCGAAGCGCGTCAGCACCGCATGCGCCCCGGACAGTACGGCCGCGGCGTGGCCTGGGGGCGCCTGGCGCCGAACCCACCCCGCGAGCCGGTCCAGACACCCGGCCAGCGCCTCGGCAAGCGCGCGGTCGAGGGGGATCGTCTCCAGCAGCCAGTGCACCGCCGAGCCGATGAGCATCGCCGGTGCGTTCGACTGTGGCCGGAGAGCGACCGCTGTCGGGGCCTCATCGGCGTCTGCCGAGCGGGCGGCCAGCAGCGCCTCGAGCGCGCGGTGCGCCTCTGCCGACGCCGCAACCGAGAACGGGAGTGCCATCCGCAGCGCCGCCTCGCGCCGCCTCGCAGCGAGGCGCCGCGCGTCTGTCCGCGCCTGCTCGAGCAGCGCCCGAGCGTCGTCACGATCGGGCCAGCTCCTGCCAACGTCGGACATCGACAGACGCGACAGCCACACGAAACGCCCGGCCTCGGTGTCGGCAGTGCCATCCATCCCCGGCTCGGGCAGCTCGCTGTGCGCCGCCAGCAGCGCGAGATGGCTACCCGCTGGCACCGCGGCTCCGGGACGGGGCCACTTTCCTGCCAGCACCAGGCGCCGCTTGGCGCGGGTCGCGGCAACGTACAGGGTACGGACCAGCTCGGCCTCTGCAACCCGACGTTGCTGCTCGACGACCAGCCGCCAACCGGGGGTCGGGACACCCAACAGCCGATACTCCCAACCCTCGCGCCCCTCCCACGCCGCGTTCGGCGGGGTGCCTCCGCGTTGCGACTGCTTGTGCGTCTGCAGCAGGTACACATGGGAGAAATCGAGCCCCTTGGCGCGGTGTATGGTCATGACCCTGACCGCGTCCTCGAGCGCCGTGGTCGGGCGCGCCTCTTCCTCATCGCGGCCCGCCCGCACGGCCCGGCGGAGCCGGCGCAGGATCTCGTGAGCATCGGTTTCGCCATCATCTAAAGCGGCGATCAGCCGTCGGAAAAAGCGTTGCAGGTTGGCGACCCTGAACCGTCCCAAAAAGCGCGCTGCGGCCGTGGCCTCGACCAGCGTGGTCTCGCGCAACCGCTCGACGAACCGCACCGCAGGATCACGCCGGAAGCTGGCGCGCAGCTCGGCGAGACCAGCGAGGGCGACCTTGAGGCTTGCTGCCCAGCCGGAGATGCGGTCGAGCCCAGGCACGTCGGTCGGGAGGCTCGAAGCCACCCCGTCGACCAGCTGCGAGAGCTCGGCCAGCATGGCCGGTGCCGGTTCGCTCAGGTCGGTGATCAGGCCCGGAAAACCCCGCCTCCACAACGGCAGCCAGGCGGCGTCCGGGACCCCCACCGCCGGAGAGCGAAGCCAGGCGACGAGGGCGATGAAGTCGGTGGGGTCCACGATCGACTCCACCAGGGCCGTCGCGTCCAGGATCTCGCGCCGCTGATAGTAGGAGCGGTCGCGCTCGACCACGAACGGCACCCCAGCATCGCGCAGCGCCTCCAGGACCAAGTCGAGGTCGGAGGAGGTCCGCACCAGGATCCCAACCTCGCTCCAGGGCGTGCCGCTCGCGCTGTGCAGCTCCACGAGGTCCCGGGCCAGCCTCGCTGCCTCGAGCTCGCTGGCCTCTCGGCTCCCACCGCCACGGCCTCCTGCGGCTTCGAGTTCTTCGTCGGCGCTGGAGATCCAGATCTCCACCGGTGCCCACCGTCCCTGCCGGAACCCGTCCTCTCCCTGGTTCTGCGGGCACGGCGCAAGCGGCTGGAAACCCGCTTGGACTCCGGGACGCTCGACGAGATGCGGCCCCACCCAGGTCTTCACTGCCTCGAGCAGCACCGGCACCGACCGGAAGCTGACGCAGAGCTTGGCCAAAAGCCCTCCGTCACGGTCGATGACGCGGGAAACGAAGTCGTGGTAGGCCGCCAGATCGGCGCTGCGCCAGCCGTAGATCGACTGCTTGGGATCGCCGACCAGGAACAGCCCCGGGCGTGAGCGTTCCGGCGCGTCGAGGACGAGAGCCGCCAGTATCTCGCACTGCAACCGGTCGGTGTCCTGAAACTCGTCGACGAGGAGCTGGCGGACCTCCTGACGCCAGCGAGCGCCGACTGTCGGCTCGCGGCGCACGAGATCCCGCGCCCCTCGCAGCAGATCCCCGAACGTGACCCAACCTCGAGCGCGCAGCCGCTGCCGTGCGGTGGCGAGGAGCGGCCGGACCACCCGGCGTGCCCGCTCCAGGACCATCGGCTGCAGCTCGGTCAGGACCGCAACCTGGGCGTGTAGTGCCCCTGCCGCCGCAACCAGGGACTCCGCTGCCGCTCCGACCGCCTTCTCCTCGCTGACCTTGAGCTTCGCACCGGCCCAGGCAGCCAGCCTCGTCCGCAGACGCTCCTCCCACACCTGACGGAGCTCGTTGCCCAAATGGTCCAGGGATTCCAGGCTCTCGCCCGCACCCGGTCGGGCGAGGTCCCGGGTCAGCTTGGCCGCTTCGACAACCGCCAGCGCGACTATCACGCGCGCGCCTCGTTCGAACCCGGCGCCGGCCTGAATTACAGCTTCGGCGGCGCGTGCGAGCCCCGCAACCGCGGCATTTCGCCATCCCGAGGGGATGGGATCCGTCTCGAGCGCCTCCGGCGGCAGCCCTGCTTCAATCAGGACCTCGACACACCCGGCGAGCTCGGCTGGCCCGTGGCCGGCCACGGCCAGCTCCAGCCAGTCGGGGTCGGGCCTCGGACCCAGCGCCTCTCCGGCCGCCTTGCCCACCACCTCCCGCACCACCTGCTCCACTGCTGTGCCGTCGGCGTCGACTGCAAACGAAGGGTGCAGGCCCGCCGCAAGCGGGTGGGCTGCCAGAAGCCTCCGACAGAAAGCGTGGATCGTCGAAACGACCAGCCGGTCCAAGCTCCCCGCCAGCGCCAGCGCGCGCTGTGGCGCCTCGCCGGAGGCGGCAGCCAGCGCCGCCGGGAGCAGCCAGTCGGGGTTCTCGCCGGCCGCTACAGCGGTGAGTGTCTGCCCGACCCGCAGCGCCATCTCACCGGCAGCCGGCTCCGTGAACGTGATCGCCACCACGCCACCGAGGGCCCTGACCGCAACGGCTTCTGCGTCCGGTACTGCGTGCGGATGCTCGGCCAGCTGCTCCGCGCGCGCACGCTCCCAGCCCGGTCCAAGCAACCACGCAACCAGGCGCGCGACGAGGATCGCCGTTTTCCCGGTCCCGGCTCCCGCTTCGAGCACGATAGGACGCGTGAACTCCGTCTGCGCCAGCCGGCGCGCCTCGGCATCCCTGGCGATGAGCTCGGTCCAGCCCTCGGCACTCACGAGCTCTCTCCCTCGGTGGTCCGGCCGGGTCGCAGGCGCCACCACCGTCCAAACGCCGACGAGACCGGAGCGCTGGCGGCCCAGCGAGCCAGTCGCTGTCGGGCCCCCGTATCGTGCTGCACGCACGCCTTGACGACCTCACATCTGTCGCAGGACTCCGGCCTCTTCCCCGTCGACGGCTCGACCAGACGCGGCGGGAAAAGCCCACCATCCCACATACCGAGAAGGACCTCGACGACCGCACGGAAGGCCGTGCCGGCCTCCTCGTCGTTCGCCTCGACCGCCAGCTCCCGCGCATGCTCGGGTGCCAACGGGTGCAGGTAGAGGTACCGCCCCCAGCCGTCTCCACCGGTAGCCCGGGCGTAGGCCGCCGCCTGCAGTGCTTTGCCCTGCCTGATCTCCGACAGGAGGTGGTCTCGGCGAACCTTGTCTCGCTGGGCCACGGTATGGAGCCGGCCGGTCTTGTAGTCGGTCCCGACGACCTCCCCACTCGGTCGACGGTCGACCCGATCACAGGCGAAGCGAAGCCATCGAGCCCGTTGCTCGAGGTCGCTCACCGCCACCTTGCCGGCGACCTCGACGCCCAGCACCGGGGGACCTGCCCCCAGCCATTCGAGGCGCCGTGCGACTTCGAGCACCGGCAGTGCCCGCCGTGCCAGCGCCGCCAGCAGCCCGGGAGAGGTGACGCCGGCGCGGTGACCGATGCGGGTCGCAAAGTCCGCGGTCAGCGACTCGAGCTGCGACGCGGTGGGCCACACAACCACGCGCGAGGGGCTCTCAACGACCTCGTCCCATCCAACACCGACGTTGCTTTTGCCGACGATCTCGGCCAGCACGGCATGGACCACGTTGCCCACCAGGCTGGGGGGCAGCGACGCGAGCTCCTGCGCCGGGTCGGGCGCTCGATCGAGCCTGAGGAGACGGCACAGGAACGCGTGCCAAGGGCAGTCTGCGGTCGCCTCCAGGGTGGTCACGTACAGGTGCCCTTCGAGCTCACCGAACGGGGTGATCGCGCCGAGCGTCCCGAGATACGGGCCGGCCGCACTACCGACTTGCCGACCCGACGGTGTTCGCAGATCGGGGTCGAGCTCATCGAGAATCCGACGCCGAACCCCGGCCAGCGCAGGCGGGCCGTTGGTCTCCGCTACGGCCAGACCCATGACCTGCTCCCAGAGGTCTCGGTCGCCCCGCAGCCCAGCTCTCACCGCGTGCTCCAGGAGGGTGGCGGGCCGTGGTGTCGAGGTGCCCCCCTCGCGGTCCCGGTCGGGGCCGGCCTTCCCACCGAGCGCAAGCAGAAGGCGTTGGACGAGCGGGGAGGTCGGCATTGCCCTGCCGTCGTCATCGGCGGCTTGCCACGAGAGCGTCGCTTCGCGCGCGGCTCCCAGAAGGTGGGCGAACAGGTACCGTTCCTCCTCGTATCCGAGCGCCTTGAGCGGCAGGTCAGGCAAGATCGGCAGGAGCGCCATCCGCACCCGGTCCGGAAGCAGCGGGTCCTCGGTCACCACACGCGGGAACACGTCGCGGTTGAGGCCCAGCAGAAACAGGTGCTCGAACGTCAGGCCGCGAGCCTGCGTGACCCCCAGGACCTGCACCCCCCCTCCGAGGCCACCGAGCGTCTCCCAACCGGCAGCAGCCAGCGCCCACCTCAGCAGCAGCAGGACCTCCGACCACCCGAGCTCGAGCTCGTCCGGGAGCGCCTGGGCGAGCATGTCGATCGCGGCTCCGAGCGCCTCCAGGCCCCCTTCCGGCCCCCGAAACCTCTGTGCCAGCGTGCGAACCACCAAGAGATGGCGGGCGGCCGGACCGGTCGGAGGTGCGTCCAGCTCACGGCATAGCTGCCGAGCGTCATCGACGGCCTGCTCGAGGAGCGCCCGCGAAAGGTACCGATGACGAGCCGCGAGCCTGGGCTCGGGTGTGAGCGTCGATTCGAGACCAATCTGGACGGGCAGGCGACATGCCGCCGTGGAACCGAGCAGCTCCTCGACGCGCAGCTCGGCGAGCTCGCCCAGCGTCGCCGCGCCGGCGAACCGAAGCCCGACTCGCAGGTCCTCGTCCGCCTCCGGATCGCTACGCAACCCCAACCAGGTGTCGAGCGGTGTGTCGCGGCTCTGCTCCAGGAGCCGCACGAACGCGCACACGTGCTTTCGCGCGGTCCCCGCGAGGCCGCGCCCACCCTGCACCGAGAACGGAATGCCAAGGCGGCCGAAGTGGGCGAAAAGGGCCGGCTCGAAGCCCGCAAGCTGGCGGGCCACGACCGCGATCGACTCCGGAACCACCCCGCGCTCGATGAGGGCGAGGATCTCGACCGCGACGCCTCTCACCTCGCCATCGACTCCGGCCGCAGAGAGCAAGCGGATCCGCGGCGGCTCCGGAAGATCCAGGGCCGCCGGTGTCTCTCCACGGGAGCCGGCCAGACGTTCGCGGAGCCTTTTCGTGAAGCCCTCTCCGCGCTCACCTCGGGTCGCATCCACCGGATCCGCGGGCACATCCACCACAGCCCTGGCCCCGAGCCCGACCACCAGCGCCTCGAGCAAGTCAGCCGCCGTGCCCGTGGCGTTGGCGAAACCGTGGATGAGCACGCCGCGTGAGGGGAGGACCGTCTGGCCGGCCAGAGCCACATGGTGCGCCGCCCGGCGCCACAGAAGGGCGCTCCCACCCGCACCGAGGTCGTCGAGCACCTTGGCGACCGCAGCGGCGACTCTCGCCACGGCGCCTGCTCTCGCCAGCTCACCGCTGGCGGAGGAATCGAGCTCGGTGAGCCTGTCGACCACCGCCTCGAGGTGCGACGGTCCGAACCCCGCATCCAACAAGTCGCGCACCGAGCCGGCAAGTGCGCCTGAGCTGCCGTCGAGCCCAGCCAGCGCCGTCGCCAGTACCGGTTGGCACGCCCCTTCTCGCGCCGCGAACACCTCCAACAACGCTCGCTCCAGCGGCAGGGGCTCGTCCGCCCGGTCGAGGATCTCAGCCGCCAGGGAACGGAGGGTCTGCACCTGGACCCCCAACCTCGGCCCACGGCCGGCGAGCCGAGCGCTCATATGCCGTTTCAGGGTGTTCGACGGCACCACCACCCTGATCGGGCACTCCAACCCCTCGTCGGCCCCAGCTGTCAGGCGCTCGATCTCACTCAGGACAACGTCTTCGGCCTGCCGAGCACTGCGGACCAGCACCACCGAGGGCTCGGCACTCATGACCGCCGCCGGCCCATCTCGAGCTCCCTCGACATATCCACGCCTCTACCGCCTCCGGATCGGCCGTGCCTCAACCACGCCCTGATCGCCGGGCTTCTTTGCCGGCCGACGGAAGTCATCATACGGAGACCACCCTACCGGTGAACCGGAACCTTGACATGCTCCCTCGCTTGTGACAGCATCGCCGCGTGGCTCGTCGGGGACGAGCTGGTCGTTTTGTCTCGGAGGGGGTTGGTCGTTGGCTGAGAAGCGCCATAGCACCATCATCATCGTTCCCCATGCCCACGGCAAGGTCTACAAGCTGCACCTCTCCCCTCGGGTCTTGAAGGCTCTGGTTGCGCTCGGTATCGTGACCGGCTTATTGACGCTCGTTTCACTCGCCGGATCGAGCTCGTTCATCCAGCAACGAGCTGTATACAAAGCGCTGCAACGAGAGAACAAGCAGCTCAAGAAAGCCAACCAGCGCCTGTCCGAAACGGTCACCCAGGTGCAGGGGCGGCTCTCCCAATTCGAGCAACGCACCAAGTCGCTCGCACTTGCCGCTGGTATTCCGGACCTCCTCGTGGCTCAGCTCGACGCGCCCCGCGGGGCGGCCGGCAGCGGCGGACCGTCTAACCCTCTGGACACCGCCCCCGAGGCGCTCGTGCGGCGCCAGGAAGCCCTCGATCGTCAGATCGCGCAGGTCGAGCAAAAGCTCTCCGAGCAGGCGGTCATGATCTCCCACACGCCCGTGCTTGCCCCGGTCGTGGGGGTGATCACCGATGGCTTCGGCCCCCGAATCCACCCGATCACGCTCCAGCCGGATTTCCACGAGGGCCTCGACATCTCAGCGGCGATCGGCACGCCCGTGCTGGCGCCGGCTGACGGCGTGGTGGTGTTCGCCGACCGTGAGAGCGGCTTTGGAAAGCTAATCAAGATCAGCCACGGGTACGGCTTCACGACGCTCTACGGCCACCTCGACCGCTTCGAGGTGAAGTCGGGCCAGAAAGTGGCCCGTGGCCAGGTCATCGGCAAGGTGGGCCTAACCGGTCGGAGCACCGGTTCTCATCTCCACTACGAGGTCTGGAAAGACGGCGAGAAGCAAAACCCCCTGCACTACATCCTCGACGCCTACTAGTGCGGCCACGATGACGGCCGACGGCCCCTCCTCATCAGTACGCTGGATCTTGTGTCCCCAGCTCTTCCAGTGGATCAGCCCGCCAGCGGGCACTTCCACCACTGCTGGAACCACGTCACCGGTACCGACGCTTGAGTTGGCGCTCGAAGATCGCACCGCCTTGGTCACGCTCAGCTCGGATGAGCGTCCGATCACGACGGAAGCGAGCTCGTGGCGGGGCCTGGCGCTCGTTCACACCGGCACGCTACTGCCACCCGGAGCGGTAGGGAGAGTCTGTTCCGCTATGGAGGCCGCCGGCGTGCCGCTCGCTCTGGCCAGCGTGCCCGGGCAGACGCTGCTTCTCTTTCCAGCGCCGCTTCTGGGTCGGGCACTGGCTACCCTCCATCAAGTCGGAATTGCTCAGCTCAACCCCTGACGAGCGCCACTGGGGCCTCGAGCAAACACGACAGGCAGCACGTGCACCGGACAAGCGAAAGCCCCGCGGTTTCCCACGGGGCTCTCATACTTCCCGGCGGCGACCTACTCTCCCAGGCCGTTACCAGCCAAGTACCATCGGCCCTGAGGAGCTTAGCTTCCGTGTTCGGAATGGGAACGGGCGTTTCCTCCTCGGTATGGCCACCGGAAAAACTGCCACACTCACACAACTCGAACGGGTTTTCCACGGGCTGTACACGCATGAGAACGGGAAATTGTGTGGTCAAGCCGCACGGCCGATTAGTACGGGTCAGCTACACGCGTCGCCGCGCTTCCACCTCCCGCCTATCAACCTGGTCATCTACCAGGGGCCTTTAGGGGCTTGCGCCCGGGACACCTAATCTTGAAGTTGGCTTCCCGCTTAGATGCATTCAGCGGTTATCCAATCCGGACACAGCTACCCAGCGCTGCCGCTGGCGCGACAACTGGCATACTGGAGGTCCGTCCGTCCTGGTCCTCTCGTACTAAGGACAGCTCTTCTCAAGTGTCCTCCGCCCACACCAGATAGGGACCGAACTGTCTCGCGACGTTCTAAACCCAGCTCACGTACCGCTTTAATCGGCGAACAGCCGAACCCTTGGGACCTGCTTCAGCCCCAGGATGCGATGAGCCGACATCGAGGTG
>JAAYVZ010000218.1 GCA_012516935.1 Holophagae bacterium | reverse complement strand
AGGGACCAAACCCACCGCCTGTCAGCTCGGGTCTTGACTTTCACACCTGAGGCGTCCAGCGCGGAAATCGCATGGCACCTCGCCTGGCCGAGCGTCAGGTCGGCGACCCGGCAGCCCAACCGCCGCTCGAGGCGCGGCGTGGAGTGAGACAGGCGCGCTGCGGGTCGGCGCGGGCGGGCCGTCCGTCGCGGCGCCGTGGGATCTATCTCGCTACCCGTCTTCAACCGAGAGCGTGCGGATCATGAGGTAATCCACGTCGTTCTCGACGATGACCTCGAAACCGAGCCTCGCATACAGCCGGACGGCCTCATTGGTCTTGTCCACGCTGAGGGAGGTTCTTCTGTAGCCGCATCCCGCGAGCACTCGCAGTATCTGCCCCATCAGGAGCGTCCCGATACCGCGTCCCCTGAACTCTGGCCGCACCGACACGGCCAGCTCGGGAGTCTCGTCATCGACATGCCCGTATCCCGGAGGATCGCCTCCCAGCACCCTTGCCCACGCCATACCCACGACCCGCCCGTCGACCTCCGCGACCAGACCGTGGTCATCAGCGGCAGCGCCGAACCCCTCTATGTAGATCCGTACTCCGGGTTCGCTCGTCACGGAACGAGGCACCGGCACCGCCGGATCTCGCTGATGGACAGCCAGGTAGAGGAACTCCTCCAAGAGGACACGATCCTCCACCTTCATCTCACGGATCGTCACTTGCGACATCCGTACCCCCTCCAACCGTGGCCCGTTGACTGTATAGCTTGCATCTCTTGGGGCTCGATCTATGTTATTGCCTGAAGGCCACGTCCTGTCAAGTGGTGTACGAGCACGAGGGCGAGGGCTGGCGCACAAGGCGGGTTTCAGGTCGCGGGTAGGAGCTGAGTCGACCCTCGGGGGCCGGTTTCAGCTCGGGGTTGAGTTGGGCGACGGGCTCGCGAGAGAAGTAGCGCTGTCCGATGGCCCACTCGTCGTGCTGCTCGGTGCGTAGAGCACCGACGAGACGGATGATGGCGACGCGGTTGGGGAAGATGTCGACGACGTCAGTGCGGCGTCGGATCTCCTTGGTGAGCCGCTGCAACGGGTTGTTCGACCAGATCTGGCGCCAGCGCTCGTGCGGGAAGGCGGTGAAGGCCAGGACGTCCTCGAAGGCATCGGCCACGACCTTCGCCGCCTCGGGCCGGCGCGGCTCGAGTGCCGTGAGGACGTGCTCGGCCTGCTGGTGCACCGCGCCGGCATCCGGCTGCAGGAAGATCATGCGCACGAGCACCGCGACGCCGGGCGGCGCGGCCTTGGGGACCTTGGTCAGCACGTTGGTCGTCAGGTGCGTGCGACAGCGCTGCCAGAGCGAGCCGGTGAAGACCGCGGCAATGGCGGCCGTGAGGCCCGGATGGGCGTCGGCGATGACCAGCCGCACCCCCGACAAGCCGAGGGCCTGGCGGGAGAGGAGGCGGGGCGATGTCGGATGGGATGGTTCGGTTCTGCGACGACTGTGGGCGTTCCGGGAGGGAGACCTGCATCATGTGCGGGGGTCCCGTCTACGTCGGAGGGGTGATGGCGCGGTACTGCGAAGCCTGTTGGCGCTCCTCCCAGGAGCGGTTTATTCAGTGCGGCAACTCGGTCTATTCTGGAGGCGTGATGGCCCGCCTCTGTGACCACTGCGCCAGCTCCTCCCGGTCGAACTGCATCTCGTGCGGGGGTTGGGTGGGGTAGGCGAGCGGCGCCGGGCTTGGGGAGGGGTAGGAGAGGTGCCATGCGGATTTCGAGTTCGCCGCCGGTGCGTGTAGCCTGCATTCGAGGAGGAGCCGTGATGAAGAGAGGCTGGATCGCTCTCGTGGTCGGTCTCGCCTGGTGTGGGGCGGCCGGCGCGGTCGATGTCTGCAACTGCAAGGGAAGCACCCTTCCGGGTGGGCCGTGCTACGCAGGCCCGGGCGGACCCGCCTACGACGGCCCGGGCGGCCCGGCATACGCGGGCCCCGGCGGGCCCTGCTACCGGGGGCCTGGCGGTCCGCGGTACGCCGGCCCCGGTGGGCCAGCCTACGCGGGTCCCGGAGGTCCTCGGTACGCGGGTCCCGGAGGCCCTGCCTACTCCGGCCCTGGTGGTCCCGCCTACGCTGGCCCTGGCGGACCGTGCTACGCGGGTCCGGGAGGGCCGTGCTACGCCGGCCCCGGGGGAGACCTGACCGGCTGCCCCGCGGTCTGCCTGGGAAACGGTCGTTCGCGAGATCGCGACAGCGGTTTCGGTGGCCTTTTTGGAGACGGTTTCGAAAGCCCCTTCTCCGAAGGTCGTCGCCCGCGGCGAAGGGCAGAGCCGCCATGGCCGCGCTCGCTATTTACCGGCATAGAGCTCGATCGTCAGCCCGGCGGGCGGGCGTACGACGGTCCGGGCGGGCCCTGCTACTCGGGTCCCGGAGGCCCCTGCTACTCCGGGTTCGGCAGCACCCCTTCCCGCTGTCCGGAGATCTGCAGGAGGTAGGAGAACGGAGAGAGGTCGCGAAAGGGAGCTCGAGGTCTGGCTGTGACGGGTGCGGTCGATCTGGTGGTCATGAGCAGATCTCGACCGCGGTCTGGACGAGGTTGTGCCGACTGACCGGGATCGGATCCCTGTCGCAAGCCACAGGGCCGCTGCCCCAGCAGCTTTAGCTAGCTGGCAGCTGGACAGCACGCACGGCGACATGCTGGGTCAGGCCTGCCTATGAATCTTTCCTAGCTGCCGCTCCCTCGTTCGCCGCCAGCGCGTCGGTGGCGGCGCGGTCTGACACAGGTGCCGGACGAGCTGCGGCCTGGCGAGCGGGCCTCCGCAAGTCGCCGGGCACGTGATTGGATCGGAACAGTACCTGTCAGTACCTGATCGAATCGCGTCAAGTCGACGTCCGATCAGGCACTCCGCAGCAACTCGGCTGGCACCGTATCGGGTCGCTCATCGCCGCCTCTCCGAGGTCGATCCCCTGGTGTGTCCGCGCGGTGGGAATGCGCATCATCGCGTACATCTGCGAGCCGCGGGTGATCGGGAGGATCCTCAGACACCTGGCCGCACCGGGGGTGGATGCGCGCAGCCCAGCCGGCGCCGATCCCTCCTCACCTCAACGGACGGTCACCGGCGCGTGACCGCCACGCCCCGGCCGCCCGTGCCTGGCCAGCAGAACCAGCACCTGCTCAAATCCCTCCTCACCGCAACGGTCCGGCCTCTGATCCCCACTATCGGAGCATCACCGCCCCCTTGAACCCATCTTTACTGAGCCCTACCCTGGCTCCGGTGAAAAAGGAACTTCCTATCCATCGAGTTGCAGGGGAAGGTCCACGTCGCCTCGGGCCCATGGGCGCTCGAGGAAGGCTGGTGGACCGAGGCCCCCGCCGCGCGCGAGTACTGGGACGTGGAGCTGGAGAAGGGGGGCTCAACCGCGTCTACCGCGAGAGCGCGAACGGCAAGCGATTCCTGGATGAAGTCTATGAGTCAGTGATTCCGGAACCCGAGACGGTGTGCTCGCCGGGAGGGGGAAGGGGACTCAGAATCGGGCGACGGATGCGGGACGAGGGGACGGTGCCGCCGGCCGCGGAGGAGGGCGAGCAGGGGCAGATCTCCCCGCGGGCGGAGAACGCCCTGTTCGCCCTCGCCCTGGCGCTGACGCTCGCACTCCTGACCTACCGGGTGGCGGACTTCCCGATTTACTTCTTCTGCGACGAGGCGACCCCCGTCAACCTCGCCGCCGACCTGATAGAGAACGGATTCCGCGCCTCGGACGGGGTCCTCTTCCCCCCGTACTTCCAGAACGTCGACAAGTACAGCCTCAGTTTGAACGTCTACGTCCACGTCCTGCCGGTCGCCCTGTTCGGTCGGTCGGTCGTCGTCGCGCGGGTCACCTCCGCCCTCATTGCCCTCCTCGGGGCAGCCGCGGCCGGCCTGGCGCTCCGCGCCGGGTTCCGGTCGTGCCTCTGGTGGACGGCGCCACTCGTCCTCGCGGCGATGCCGGCGTTCCTCCTGCACGGCCGGACCGCCTTCGAGACCGTGATGAGCACGGCGTTCCTCGCCGTCTTCCTCTGGGCCTACCTGCACTACCGGCTCGGCGCGCCGCGCTTCCTCCTCCTCGCACTCGCCGCGGGGGCCGCGACCTTCTACGCCTACGCCAACGGTCAGGGGATCGCGGTGTTCCTGGCCGTCGCGCTCCTCCTCGCCGACGCGCCGTACCACGCCCGCACCCTCCGGGCGCGCCCGGGCCTGGCGGCCTCGGCGGCCCTCCTCGCCCTCCTCCTCGCCGCGCCGTATGTGCGCTTCCGGGTCCTCCACCCCAACGCCGTGGAGGTCCACTTGAAGACCCTCGAGAGCGCCGTCACGCACTCGCGCCGCCCGGCTTCGGAGCGGGTCCGGACCTACCTTGGGAACCTCGTACAGGGGCTGTCGCCCACCTACTGGTTCCTGCCGAACGAGGTCGACCTCGAGCGCCACCGGATGAAAGGTCACGGCCACGCGCCGGCCTGGCTCCTGCCCTTCGCGGCCGCCGCCCTCGTCGCGTCCCTCCGGCGGATCCGGTCGCCCGGGTCGCGCACGCTCCTCCTCGCCGTCCCGGCCGTCGTCTTCTCGCCGGCGATCGCCGGGATCGAGATCACGCGCGTCCTAGCCATGGTCGTCCCGATCGCGCTCCTATCGGTCCTCGGCATGGACCTCCTCGCCGGGCTCGCCCGGCGGCTCCTCCCCTGGCGCGGGACGACGCGCGCCACGGCGGCGGTGGCGATCGCTGGGCTCGCCGGCTGGTGCACCTGGCTCCTCGGCGACGCGCTCGGGAACGGCCCCTCGTGGTTCCCGAACGCCTATGGCCTCTACAGCCTCCAGTACGGACAGCGGCAGGTGTTCGGCGCCATCCGCAAGGAGCTCCTCGCCGACCCGGACGTGCGTGTCGGCCTCAGCCCGAACTGGACGAACAACGGGGACGCGTTCAAGGCCTTCTTCCTCGAGCCCGACCTCGCCGGGCGCGTCTCCTTCCTCGACCTCGAGGGGATGCGGGCATCCCACGCCGCGCCGCCGGAGGACGCGCTCGTCGTCCTGATGCAGGTCGAGCGCGAAGAGCTCGCCCGCGACCCGCGGTTCCAGCTCGACCCGCCGTCGCTCGTCCTCCCCTACCCGGACGGCCGGCCGGGCTTCGCATTCCTCCGGATGCGGCTGACGGAGGTCGGGAAGGCCGCGATGGTGAAGACCGAGGCCGAGCGCGCGCTTCCGGTCGACGGAACCGTCCAGATCGGCGGCGAGGAGGTCGCCGTCCGGTACTCGCGCCTCGACATGGGGGCGATCCAGGAGCTCTTCGACGGCGAGCCCGAAACGCTCGTGAGGACCGCCGACGCCGACCCATTCCTCGTGGAGCTCGCGTTCCTGGCACCCCGGAGGTGCGCGGGCGTCGTCGTGCGCCTCTGGTGGACGTGCTACGACGTCACGGTCACGGCCCTCCCGGCCGGCGGGGGTGCGCCGCTCACGGTCCGGCGCGAGGTCCGCGCCGTCGACCCAGACCCGGTCCTGACCGTCCGCCTGCCGTCCGCCGTCCCGCTCGAGAAGCTGCGGCTCGAGATCTCGAACCACGAGGGCGACCGGCACGTTCACGTCCGCGAGGTCGAGCTCCTCCCCGCCCCGGCGCCCGAGGGGCGCTGAGGCGGCCCCGCGTCAGTGCAGGCCGAACGTCATCCGGGACAGGAGCGCCACGACGAAGCCGCCCGAGAGGAGGGGAGCGGCCCGGCCTCGCGTCCCGGTCCGGCCTCCAGGCTTCTCAGCGCGGCAAGCGCAAAGAAGAGCCCCCCGGCGAGGGCGATGCTTGAGGGCCACCAACGATGGATAGGAATCTCCTTTCGCACCTGAGGCCGAGTGCACCCTGGGAGGGGCGTGATCGAGGCCAATTGCCGAGCCAATCGGGTCGCAGTGGGGCGTGTCGGGGCGGTCGGTGGTCCTTGCGATGAGGAGAACCAGCATGAACGCCTAGCGCAGCCTGATCCGGCGGGCCTGCTGGATGGGTATGCCGGGGAGGTCATAGCGGACAGTTCCTCGGTGTATGCCGCGCTGGCGCGCGGCGCACCGTGGCAGCTGGCCCACCGCTGGGCGCATGCCCGGCGCAAGTCTGTCGAGGCACAACCGCATGTGCCGGAGGCGGCGACGTTGGCGGTCGACCGCATCTACCTTTTTCATCAGGGGCGTTTGCATGAAGAGGGTAGTGATGGGGAACTGATGGCCAAAAATGGCCTGCACGCCAAGATTTGCCGTTTACAACAGGCCATGCAGACGAAAAAGGCCTGGCGCCCAGGCCCTAGGAGTCATAAGGCATCCCTGCCCTGATATCTTTCAAGAAATAAAGCCCAAACGGTTGGCATAGAAGGCAATATTGGTGATGGTGTTCAGAGCGGCATGGACCCCGATGCAGAGGAAGATATTGCGCGTGCGCATGTAGAGCGTCCCCAGAACCAAGCCAATAAAAGTCTGCACGAAGACCGCCTCGGCCAGGCCGTCGAGCAGGGAACTGCCAAAGCCCCATGAGGTGTTGTCAGTCGCATGGGTCAGGCCAAAAAAGAGGGTTGAGATCAGCAGGGCACTCCAAGGCGAGCGCAGACCCTCGCTCAAACGGCGCTGAATTTGGGCTCGGTAATACAGTTCCTCGGGGATGGCCGCGCTGAAGAGATTGAGGGAAAAACCGACCAAGAGGGTCAGAAACAGTTGCCAAAGGCTCAGTTGCCCCGCTGTCAGCACGCGTATGGAGCCCGAGTAGAACATGCCTGGCAAGGCCATGAATGCGACCACGATTAGCCCAAGGCCCATATCGGCCTTGACTGTGCGCCAGGCTGGCCTGGGCCTGGGCTGGCCGCGCCAAAAGGCCAGGATTACTATCAAGACCGGCAAGGCCATGATTAGGTTCTTGCGTATGATGAACCCCATTCTCCAGTGGGGTAGCGGGATCTCGGGAATGATTCTCAGCAGCTGGGCTATCATGAAGGCAAGTGCCAGCTGCAGAAGGGGATTGTTCAGCGTTGGCTCCGGTGTCGGGCGTTGTTTGGTCAGGCTGAAAATAAAATAGATGAGGGACAAAAGGCCGAAGTCCATGAGCAGGTAGGGGAAGATGGTGGCTGGCCTGAGCAGGATCCGTGTCAAGAGGGCGAAGAGAAAGAAAAAGGCAAAAATGCCAAGCGATATTCTCAGACCTTGATCAGCACCGAGAGCCTGATGCAGGCGGGCTAGATGGCCAACGGATGGCTGCCCTACTGGCTTTTCGGGACTGTTTTGTTCAGTCGGGGAATCCATGTTCAACCTCTTTCAATGACGCAATGGGTAGGAACGTCCTTCCTCACCTGAGGTCGAGTGTACCCTGGTAGGGGCGTGATCGAGACCAGTTGCCGAGCCGATCGGGTTGCAGCTGGGGCGTGTCGGGGCGATCCGTGGTCCTTGCGATGAGGAGAACCACTATGAGCGCATGGCGCTCCCTCGCAGTGATTCCGAATTGGTTCGCCTTGCTCCAATTCGACTCAGGAATGTGGGTGTATCCAGCGCCTCGATAACCGGCCCGAGGAGCTCGTTGGCACCGAGGTGGTGGTGGTCGCCAACCTCGAACCCAGCAAACTGATGGGTCATGAGTCGCAGGGGATGCTGTTCGCTGCGACCGGCTGTTCGTCTTCGGCGTCTCGGGAACGGTGACCTTCAAGAAGGCCGAGAACGTCCGCGAGGCGCTGCCGTTCTTCGGCGCCGACCAGCTCCTCGTCGAGACCGACAGCCGCTACCTCGCGCCGGTGGCGTACCGCGGCCAGCGCAACGAGCATGCGTACGTCGTCGAGGTCGCGGCCCGCGTCGCCGTGGAGCTCGGCTGCGAGCCCGGCGAGATCGCCCGCCTGAGCCGCGAGAGCTTCTTCCGCTTCTTTGCGAAAGTGCGCGCCTGAGCGTGGTCTCAGACCGGGTTCGGTATGTCGACGAAGGTGACCTCGAGCCCAAGCTCGCGGGTGAGGTGCTCGCCGAGCGTGAGCACGCCGAGCCGCTCGCCGGCGTGGTGGCCGACGGCGAGGTAGTGGATCCGGTTTTCCCGCGCCGTCGCCATCACCCACTCGGTGGCCTCGCCGGTGATGTAAGCGTCGAGCCCGGCCGCGATCGCCTGATGGACCTCGCGCTGGGCGCCGCCGGAGACGATCCCCACCGTGGTGAGCGGATCGGGCCCGGCGAGGAAGGCGAGCGGCTCCTGGCGGAAGAGCCCCCGGCAGCGGGCCACCAGCTCGGTCGCGGCGACCGGCGCCGGGAAGCGGCCGAAAAAGCCGGTCGGCAGCCCTTCGTGGAGGGCGAACGGGGTGAGGTCGACGAGCCCGAGCGCCCGCGCCGCCACGGCGTTGTTACCCACCTCCGGATGGCGGTCGAGCGGGAGGTGGTAGCCGAGGAGCGAGATCTCGTGGCGCAGCAGCAGCGCCACCTTACGGCGCATCGGCCCGGTGAGCACCCGGGGCATCCCTTCCCAGAAGAGGCCGTGGTGGACGAGCCCCGCGTCGGCCCCGCGGGCGACGGCCTGCTCGAGGAGCTCTTCGCTCGCCGAGACGCCGGTCACGAGGTGGCCGACCTCGCTCCGCCCCTCGACCTGCAAGCCGTTGGGGGCGTAGTCGCGCGCGGCGCCGGCATCGAGGTACCGGTCGAGATGGCCGACGAGGGTGGTGAGCGGAACGGTCGCGGTCATGGTGCTCCTCCCAGGAAACGAGGAAAGGGCCGGCATCCCCGCGCGGGGAGGCTGGCCCGGATGAGTATACGCAGAGAATGGATAGGGATTTGCTTTCGCACCTGAGGTCGAGTGTACCCTGGGAGGGGCGGGATCGAGGCCAGTTGCCGAGCCAATCGAGTCGCAGTTGCGGCGTGTCGGGGCGGTCGGTGGCCCTTGCGATGAGGAGAACCACCAAGAACGCCTGAGGGAGCCTGGTCCGGCACGCTCGCCTGGCACGGCTTGCGGTACTCCCCGTGGGGCACAAGGAGTAGGACCAAGCTGCCCCCTGCCTTGCGGGACACTCTGATCAAGCTCGGGAAAAACCTGCACGGCGTGCGGCTGCCAGCCAGCGGGTATGCCTCCGAGGGGTGCACCGAGCTGGTTTGGGTCTATCTCAGGCGCCGCGGCCGCACGTTGGTTGACGAGTACGGGAACACCATCGAGGGCCTCGCGCCCGACAGCGACAGGCTGACCGAGAGAACCCTCGAAGTACCGCGGTGGTTCGAGGGTTCGTTTCTTCCGAGGCTGTCGAAGGAGCGTCAGAGTCCTCCTCGACACGATCGGTGACGGTCTCACCCGGCAGCGGAAAGAGGGAATCAACGCCGAGCTGGCGGATGCGGCCGGAGAGGACGGGAGCCTCTGGGTCGAGCTGCCGACCCGCCGCGGGGTGCCGGCCACTCTTCCCGGCTGCGTGCGGGGAAGCGTCGCGCGCGACCGCGTCGCCGACGTCGCGCGGGGGAGCCTCATCCGCCGCGGCCTGAGGGAGCCGCGGCTCGACGACCGGGTGATCGCCTTCCTCTGAGCGCGGTGCTCAGTTCGCGAGCGGGAGGTGGAGCTCCAGATCCCAGGCGAACGGTGCCTCGTCGTCGCCGTCGTCTCCCCGTAGCCGGAGGTGCACGGCTCCATGGGGCTTCGGCGTGGAGGGGAAGGCGAGGCTGACGAAGCCACAGCTCTCCCGCGGCTGCTCGGTGGCGAAGATCTGGTTGAAGCCGGTCTCGGGGAAATCCACGGTCCAGGAGCACTGCTCCAGACTGTCGAGATCCCGCCCGGTGCCGCGGAACACCAGGGAAAGGACCATCGCCGACTGTTCGTCGCCGCTGCGGCCCGCAGCTGCGGCGGCCACGCTCTCCGCCGCCGGCGCGTGGTCGAAGAGGGTGATGTCGAGCACCGGCCGGCCCTCCTCCGTGTCCCACCAGGCGAGCCCGTGGGTGGCGCGCACGGTCTGCCCCTTGTAGGTGGCGGTGGCGCGCACCGTGCCGAGCGGCGTGTCGGGTGCCGCCGGCGCGCCCGGGCTCGCGGCCGCTTCAGCGGGCGTACCCTCTCGCAGTTCTGACGTCACTGACTTGCCGCCGCAACCAGTGCATAGCAAAGCACTGTAAAGAGTGAACAGTCGCCATGCCGCAGGATCGGGGTAGCGGCGGAGAGGATAATTCT
>JAAYVZ010000217.1 GCA_012516935.1 Holophagae bacterium | reverse complement strand
CTCGACTCTCGACCGGGCGGGCGGGGAGGCCACGAACCAACAACTGCCAACCGGGGGAAGGGTGGGGGAAAACCGTCGTCATAGGCGGCAATCGATCCAGGCGATGAACGCCGAGCGGTTGAGCTGGCTCGGTGTGCACGCGGTGGCGCGCGAGCGCTGCCAGTGGCAGAACTCCCGGTCGAGCTGGGCGAACTCCTCGCCGAGCCAGAGCAGACCCACCTCCTGCTCGAGGTCGGGGTCCTTGAACCTCTCGCGGATGTGCCCGAGCACCGCCTCGGCGCGGCGGCGCGAGAGCTCGCGGTTGTACGACGTGGCACCCTCGGGGGAGGCGCGGGAGACGACCAGGAAGTACGAGGCGCCGCGCTGGTCGGCGAAGGTCTTGTCGATCAATGCGATGGCGCCGGCGTCGAGGTTGGCGCCGTCCTGGTCGAACTGGACGATCGCCGCGCGGTCCGCCAGCGGCAGGAACAGCGCGTTGAAGTCGGCGCCTGACATCGCGGCGACCGAGCGGGCCTCGAGGGGCTGGCAGCCGCGGGAAGACCCGCCCCTCACCAGTCCGCAGGAGGTCAGGACGCGGCGCAGGATTCTCTTGAGGGTGCCCGTGCAGTACCCCTCGTCGGCCGCCGACGCGGTGGCGACGCCGCTCTCGGCGCCGGCCGCGAGCTGCCGGGCACGTGCGGCGGCGGCTCCGACCCACCATCCGGTGAGCGCGACGACGACGAGGAGGGACACGAGCGCGAGCGCGACGTGGGTACCCTTTCCGGTCATGGCTCACCTTCCTCCGGCCTGGGCGACGGTGGTCCGGTCGGCCAGCTTCCGCGACAGCACGTAGTCGAGCCCGAGATCGGAGTCCTCGGGGCAGATCTTCTCGCCGCCGACGAATAGTTGTGGCGTCAGGACCGGTAGCGAGTTGGCGACAGTCCAGCGCAGCGAGCGGTTGAGCCTGGAGCGCACTTCGGGCTTGCCGAGGCAGTTGGCCACGAACGGCAGCTCCTTGCGGATGCGGGCGGCAAGCTGGCCGGGGTCGCGAGCGCCCAGCTCGCGCAGCTCGGTGTGGTGCGCGAACACCCACGCGAGCACCTGCGGCGCCTGGTCCCCCCCGCACAGGACCGCCTCCGAGACGGTGCAGGCACCGGGGTGCACGGACTCGCCGATCATCCAGTTGCACTCCCGGTCGAGCGGGAACAGCACCGCCTCGAGGCTGAGGCGGTCCGCGAATCCGCTGGCATCGAGGCGCTGGTCGAGGCTCTTGCAGGCCAGGCAGAGGGGGTCCAGCACCTCGATGGCAGGGATGCCGCCGGGCACCGAGGAGAGCTTCAGCCGCACGCCGTACCTGTCCTCGGGGTGAGGGAGATCCCCGCAGGTCGAGGTCGAAGGTGGGGCGGGCTTCAGCACCAGGTAGAGGACCGTCGGGAGGGTCACGAACGCCACTCCCTCGCCGAGTAGCAGCGCATACCGTCCCCACGGCAGGGGACCGGCACCGCTGGCCCGGCGGTGGGCCAGCAGGGCGCAGACGCCGAACCCGACCGACGCGACGTACGTGCCGATGCAGAGCTTGCAGCCGCTGCCGACGAGGAAGGCGGCAATGATGAAGTAGACCACCGAGGCCACAACCGGCAGGACCGCCGCGGCGAGCAGGAAGCGCGTCTCGTGGGCGTCCTGCTCGGCCCGACGCAGCCAGAGGTCGGCGACCCGGAAGAGGAGGAAGAGGAACACCGCGAGCCCCGGTAGCGCGATCGGTATCCCACCCCACGTCCGCGTGCGCAGCACCGCCGAGTACGGGCTCATCATCACGGCGTGGCAGCCGGAGGCGCCGGAGGCGTCGGGTGCGCCCACGCCGGGCACCCACGAGCACGTGATGGCGTGGACCTGGCGGTCGAGGTGGGCGATGAAGTCGTAGGCCGACACGCCGAGGAAGACCGCGCCCAGCAGGGCGAAGACCCCCATGGCGAGCCACAGGCCGAGTCCGGAACGTTTCATGGGCGATCCCTTCTCGCCCTGCCGGGTGGGCGGGGACGCCTGACGGGGAGGACCGTCGGGCGCCGTGGCAGGGCCGGGCTCATCGCCAGGATGGTACACCCTCCCGACCACCCGGCGGTCGGTGTTCGGTGACCAGAGGGCCGCAGTCTGGGCCCTCCGGCCACCGTTCACCGATCAGCGTCTCACTTCGCGTCGATCTCGAGCGTGGCAGTGCCCTCGTTGAGCGCCACGTCGTCGCGCACCGTCACCGCCACCTTGTGCGGGCCCTTGCGCATGAGGATGTCGAAGGTGTACCTGGTGGAGCCTTGCAGGAACGCGGGGAGGGCCGCCGTCGGCACCTTGATGGGGAACGTCTCCTGGTGGGCGTCGGCGGTCCGTCCTTCGCGGTCGGTGGCGGTGATGACGATCGTGACGCGGCCCTCCTCGCCGAGGTTGTCGGCGCTCGGGACCAACGTCAGCTCGCCGGCCGGCACCGTGACCGTCAGCGTGCTGACGAGCTTGTTCCCATCCTTGCGGACGGGCTCGGCGGCGGCCCGGAGCGAGAGCGTGTTGCTGCGCGGGGCCTGGAGCAAGGCCCCAGCGGTCCGGTCAGCCAGCCGCTGGGCGTCGGTCTTGTCGAAGTATCCCTCTCGGTGGCGGACCTTCGCCCCAGCAACCAGCACCCGGACCTTGAGGTTGTGGTAGCTCCCGTCCCCGAAGTGCGACGGCGAGAAGCCCAGTGAGTAGAACGCCCCGAAGTCCTCGACGAGCTGGCCGAGGGTGTTGCCGAGGCCCGGCGAGGCGACGAGGGTGCGCCCACCGGTGCCCACGGCGAAGTCGATGAGCGTTTTCTGGCGTTGCGAGTAGTCGGCCTGGTCGGCCTGAATCAGCGCCTGCTGATAGGTGTGCTCGGCGAGGAAGCGGGAGAGCTCGTTGCCGGAGTCCAGGCCGGCCAGCTCCTGGTCACCGCGGGGGTTGACGGTGTAAAACGTGACACGGCCGGCGTTGGCGTGCACCGTGACGTCACCCAGATCGTTCGAGAGGTTGGCGAAGCGCATCGGTCGCAGCCAGCCGATCAGGAACAGGTCCTCGGCCGGGAACGGTGGGATGCCGGCCGAGACGAAGACCAGTGCCTTGCGGCCGGGAACGCCCGCGAGAGCGTCCAGGCTGCGTTTGAGCGCCTCGACGAGGCGGAGGTTGAGCCGGTACAAACGCTCGGCGAACGCTTGGACCGCTTGGCAGGCCTCGGGCTCGTATGCATCGTTGGTACCGCACTGGGGCGAGACCAGGCTGAGCTTCCGTTCGTTGGGGTTGATGGGGTTCATCATGCGGCCGAGGATGTCTTGGCGGTCGCGGTGCAGGCTATCCGCGGTCGTGACCTCGTTGCCGACCGCTTGCAGTCCGGCGAGCAGCCCAGCACGGTCGGTGGACAGCGGCGAACGGACCTTGAGCGAGCCGTCGTAGCTCACCACCATCGTCCGGTCGGTGGGCCGCAGCCGCTCGGCCACGAAGCGCTCGAGCTGCTCGAGCACCGGCCGTCGCTGGCGAACGGTGGTGTTGAGAGAGTCGACGAAGATCACCACGGTGAGCCCCTGCTCCTCGGGGATGAGGGCGGCGTGGGGCGCGGTCAGCTCCCGCGCCTCCTTGTCGGTCCCGGCAGTCGGGGTGGCCATCGCGAGCACCGCCTCGGAGGCGTAGAAGTTGGTAATCACCACCTCCTCGCCGTCCTCCTCGAGCACGAAGTCGTCCCGTTTCAGCCCCCGCAGCGGCGTGCCGTCGCGTCCCGTGACGTACACCTCGACGTTGACGACGCTGACCTGCACGGTCTCGACCAGCGGCTTGTCGGTGGCGACCTGGGCCGAAAGGACGGTGGCGACCGCAAGCCAGAGCAGGACGGACATCACGGAGACGAGGCGCTGTGCTGGCATCATGACCCTCCCGCGATGACCTGAGCGCCGCCCGGCGCCTGCCGCTTTCGGCCCGCGGCGGACGGTCTCGGTCACGTGTACTGTACCCATTGCGGGGCACCCCGCGCCATCGCCGCGTTCCGCACCCTGGCCGTGCGGGCCGCGACCGGTGGCCAAAGCGGTTTGCCCCACGTTCGCGGCCCCCGCGCCGGGAGCGGTCGGCACGCCGCAGCCTGGGGAGAGGAATCGAGCTCTCGATGCGGGCGTTTGGGGCTCGCTGTGTGGCGGGAGGGGGTTTCTTGGGGAATAGGCTCGCCGCCGCGCCGCTTGCCTCTCGTGCATGCGGAGCGCCCGCCCTTTCGCCGCCGTTCTCGTTCTCGCCGCCCTGGTCCTCGCCGGGTGCGGGAAGATCGATCGCGAGCCCCCGGTGTCGACCGCGCCGGTTGCCGCCGCACCCGAGCTGACGCCGGTGGCTGCGGAGCAGCTTCGGGACGTTCTCGCTGCCCGGCGCGGCAAGGTGGTGCTGGTCAACGTCTGGGCGACCTGGTGCCCGCCGTGCAGGGAGGAGTTCCCCGACCTTTTGCGGGCGTACCACGAGCTGCAGCCGCGGGGGCTCGATCTGGTCCTGATCTCGGCCGACTTCGAGGCGCAGCGAGAGAAAGCGAGAGCGTTTTTGACGGGGCTGGGAGTCGGGTTTCCGACCTTTCTCAAGACCGGTCCGGACGGGATGTTCATCGAGGCCCTCGACCCCGGGTGGTCGGGCTCGATCCCGGCCACGTTGGTGCTCGGTCGTGACGGAACCAAGCGGGCGTTCTGGGACGGAGCGGCCTCGTACGAGGAGTTCCGGAACGCGGTCGAACCGTGGCTGTAGACAGGTGGGAGCACAGTTTCGTGACGGCCTCGCTGCAGAGGCTCAGAGAGGAGACCGACATGAAGACCGTGGTGACTGCATTGGTGGTCGTGCTGCTGGCTGCGTCAGCGATGGCGCTTGGCCTCGGCGACGGCATCCCGATGGGCGACGTGAAGATGAAGAACGTGGACGGCAACGAGGTGTCGATTGCCGCGGTCAAGGGCGCCAAGGGCACGCTCGTGGTGTTCACCTGCAACCACTGCCCGTACGCGAGGGCGTGGGAGGGGCGGCTCGCCGAGCTGGGTAACACCTTCCAGACCCGGGGTATCGGCGTGATCCTCATCAACTCGAACGACGCCGCGGAGTACGAAGAGGACAGCTTCGAGAACATGCAGGTGCGGGCTGCCAAGCTCGGACTGAAGGTGCCGTACGTGGTCGACGCCACCTCCGACGTGGCGCGGGCGTTCGGGGCCGGCAAGACCCCGGAGATCTACCTCTTCGATGCGGCCGGCAAGCTCGTCTACCAGGGCACGGTGGACGACAACGCCGAGAAACCCGAGGCGGTGACCAAGACCTACCTCAGGGACGCTCTCACCGCGGTTGTGGCCGGCCAGGTGCCGGAAGTCCAGCAGACCAAGGCGCTGGGCTGCTCGATCAAGTTCCGCAGCAAGGCGTAGCTCCCCTTTGTTCTGCCGCGCTCGCCCGCGCCCGGCGAGCCGGGTGTCGGGTGCCGGGGAGCGTGCTCGAGCGTGGTGAAGACCTGTCGGGTAGGGTTGCCAGCCACAGCTTTACCTATGTTCTGGTGTCCTCAGCGACGCTGTCGCCGTCGTCCTGCTTACGGAGGGGTCCTGAGATGGTCGGTTTGCCCGTGATTCGCGTTGACTCTATCGAACGGTGGGTCTACCTTCGATTCTCGTGAGAGTGAATTCCTGCGCCATCACATTCCCGGAGACGTTCCATGACCCATCCCATCCTGTTGGTAGTCGTCTTTTCCGCATTCGTTCTGATTCTGACAGCAGTGACCGGCGGCGAATCGCTCGCAGCCCAGGAACTTATCACCCCCGACCTGCACGGCCCCGACACCCCGGCCAATACCATCTTCCGGCTGGAAAACGGAGCCATGGAACGATGGTGTCAGGGTGATCCGCTGCGCCGAGTCGAGATCAGCACCGATGATGTCATTTATATCGATCCGGGTCTGGCCGCGCCGCTGGTTGGTACCAAGGCCTACCGGGAATACCTGATCCCGCTGCAGGGAAAGATCCGTCACGACGCCTTCGAGTTCGTGGAGCCGCGGGTGGCTCTGGCGGGCGACCTGGCCGTCCTCACCTACAACTATCACTCGCTGAACCGCGGCGCCGACGGCAAACCGCAGCGCACCTCCTTCTGGAACACCACCCAGGTCTATGTGCGCCGCGCCGGCACCTGGAAGATCCTGCACTCGCACTGGTCCTATATCGGGCACCGCCAGCCTGCCAGGATCATGATGCCGCTGCCGATCACGACCAAGCCGGCCCAGCCTGCTCAGGCCGCGGCAGAGATCATGGCTCTGGAGCTGGCCGCTCTGAAACGCTGGCGTCAGGGCGATCCCGACGGTTTTCTGACCCTCTCGGTCCCCCAGGTCACTTATTTCGATCCCATCCTCCCCGGGCGGCTCACCGGGATCGCAAGGCTCACCGAGTTCTACAACGGTATGCGCGGCAAGGGCGGCGGTGCGGCGGCGATCGACATCATCGAGCCGCGCGTCGATATCGTAGGTGATGCGGCCCTGCTCACCTACCGCTTTCTCTGGGCCGGGCTCGACGCCGACGGCACGGTCACTGCTCGCTCCCCCTGGAATTGCACCGAGGTCTATCACCGTCAGAACGGGCAGTGGCGCATCATCCACACCCACTGGTCACTGGTCGGCGGCGAACGCGCCGACGGGGGCGTCTAGCAGCCATGACCGTCGTCGTGCTCACCGAGCGGTCGAGCCATGGTCGGTCTGGGAATGCTTGGTGTTGACTCGACCGCTCGGTGGGTCTACTTTCGATGCCCGTGAGCAGGGAGTTCCTATCGATGATCGCCTCGCGCCACCAGTTGTGCGGATTCGGCATCGAGGGGAAGGCCGTGCAGGCCGTCGGCGAGCCCGCTGTCCGTGACAGCAGTGGACCGGGTGGGGTGCCGCGCCAAGGTGGGACGCGAGGACCGGCCGAGTTGGGAGAAGATGGCCATGACGCCGCACCGACGAGGGGCGCGAAGGCGCCCGGGAAGCGGCAGCGGATGAGCCTGCGGTGTCGGGATCGGGAGCGAACGCGATGCAGGCGGTGACCTTCGAAGGGGTGGGTGCGGTCGCCTACCGCACGGTGGCCGATCCGGTGCTCACCGGGGCGGACGAGGCGCTGGTGCGGATGGAGGCCGCCGGTCTGTGCGGCTCGGACCTCCACGTCTACCGGGGGCGCGAGCCGGGTCCCGACCCCGGCACGCCGCTCGGCCACGAGCTGGCCGGCACGGTGGTCGAGGTCGGCGCCGCGGTCCAGCGCTTCCGCCCGGGCGAGCGCGTGGTCGCGCCCTTCTCGACCGCCTGCGGCGACTGCTTCTACTGCCGCCACGAGCTGCCGGCGCGCTGCGAGCGCGGCGCGCTTTTCGGCTTCGTCAGCGACGGGGCCGGGCTCGCCGGCTGCCAAGCGGAGCTGGTGCGGGTGCCGCTCGCCGACGCGTCGCTGGTCGCGGTGCCGTCCACGGTGCCCTCCGAGCTCGCGGTCCTCGCCGGCGACGTGCTCGCGACCGGCTGGT
>JAAYVZ010000216.1 GCA_012516935.1 Holophagae bacterium | reverse complement strand
GTCCTCGAGCGCGCCTGCCGCCAGGGCATCCTCCGCCTGCTGCCGAAACGCGGCAGCCTGCGCCTCCTCGGCCGCTGCGAGCCGCTCGAGGAGGGCTTCCAGCGCTTCGTCCCGCCCCACCTCGGCCAACGCCTCCTCGAGCCCCTGTCGAGCCGGCTCGAGCTGCCCAGCGTCCAGGAGGTCCTCGACGCGGCGAGCGTGGGCGGCGCGGGCGCTGGCAAGGCGGGCCCGTTCAGCCTCTGCCGCCACCCCCTGCGTGGCGCGCTCCCACAACGCTGCGACGTCGGTGTTGCCGGGATCGAGGCCTTGGGCGCTCGTAAGCCGCTCCAGCGCCTCGCTCCAGCGCCCCTGGCCGACGAGCTCGCGGGCTGCCTCCACCAGCTCCGTGATCCGCGTGGCACCGGCTCCCGGGAGCACAAGGACCCGCGTCTGCTGGATTTCCGCGCCCTCCGACGGTCCGGGTGGCACCTCCTCCTCAGCAGCCTCGGGACGGTACTGCAGTGGGCTCGTATCTTCGCTCTCGGGAGGCAGGGGCGGAAGCGGAGGGGCGGGCGGCGGCGAGGACGGCACCTGCGGCGGTGCTTCCTGCGCAGCGACAGATTGCCCGCTGCTCGGCGTCGTGACCGGCGGTGGCGTCGGCGCGATCCCGAACTGGCGATCGATTCGGGCCTGCGTGCTGCCGACGCTGCCGACCTGGGTCTTCTCGGTGAACACCGCCGTGACGCTGTCGAGTGCGACCACGGCGCTCTCCAGGCTGAGAGGAAAGCGCGCCTTGATCGGGGCGAGCGCCTGGATGAACGCCTCGGCGGATGCGAACCGGGCCTCAGGTGCCTTGGCCAGCGACCGCAGCACCACCGCCCGCAAGTCCTCGGGGATGTGGCCCTCGGGATCGGACTCGGAGAACGGCACCGGCGGATGGAACAGGTGCCCGGCGATGAACGACGGCACGCTCGAGCCACGGATGGGGTGGGTGCCGGTCAGGAGCTCGTACAACACCAAGCCGAAGGAGTAAAGGTCGGAGCGGGCGTCCATCGAGACGCCCTCCTGCGCGTGAAACTGCTCTGGCGAAGCGTACCGGACCTTGCCCAGGAACATCCCCGTCCCGGTCAGGCCCCGCCGCGTGATCTGGCTATGGCCTTCCTCTTCCAGGACCTTAGCGATCCCGAGGTCGATGAGCTTGATGAGGGGAAACCCATCGTCGTTGCGTGACAGCATGAGGTTGTCGGGCGAAACGTCGCGGTGGATGGTGCTGCGCCGATGCAGGTAGCCGATCGGCTGCAGCGATTGCTCGGCGATCTCGAGCCCGAGTGGGAGCGATGGCGGACCCACCCGCGTGATCATCTCCTCGAGCGTGAACCCCTCGATGAACTCCATGACGATGAACGCATTGCCTTCTTCATCCATGGAGAAGTCGTAGAACTGCGCGATGTTGGGGTGACGGAGGCGGACCGCGGTCCGAGCCTCGCGCAAGAAACGGGCGCGGATCGCCTCGTCGGACTCGAGCTGTGGCCGGATCAGCTTGATGACACGGACCTCGTCCAGGAGGCGGTGGCGCACCTTGTAGACAGCACCCATCCCACCTTCTTTGAGCTTGGTGATGATCTCGTACTTTCCCTCGAACAGCGGAAAGGGAGCTGCCACCGCCACAGCCTTTCGAGGCCACGCTGGCCCTGCCGCTAGCCTAGGTCAGGGGGGGGAGGCTGTCAACGAAGCCAAACGAGGAAAGCCGGGATCGAGCGCCTGCCGCTGCCGTGGTTCGCGCAGCCCGACACCGCCCCGCGGACGACACTGCGCGGGCCTCGCTCACCGCCCTTGGTGGCCACACCGAGGTTCTTGCTATCATGCACGCGGGAAGCGAGCTTCCCATCCACACGTTCCGGGAGGGCGCCCCGGAGTGACCGGATGCACGAAGGGAGGGTCCTCGCGGCGCGCTCCAAGGCCTCGGGACACGATCACATGAGCAGCTCGGTCGACCGCATTCGCAACCTCGGCATCTCCGCCCACATCGACTCCGGCAAGACCACCCTCACAGAGCGTATCCTCTTTTATGCGAGGAAGATTCACGCCATCCACGAGGTCAAGGGCAAAGACGGCTTCGGGGCCACGATGGACCACATGGAGCTCGAGCGTGAGCGCGGCATCACGATCACCTCCGCCTCCACGTCGGTCCAGTGGCGTGGGTACAACATCAACATCATCGACACCCCCGGACACGTCGACTTCACGATCGAGGTCGAGCGCTCGCTGCGCGTGCTCGACGGTGCGGTGCTGGTGCTGTGTGCCGTCGCCGGCGTGCAGTCCCAGTCGATCTCGGTCGACCGACAGATGCGCCGTTACCGGGTGCCCCGCATCGCCTTCATCAACAAGTGCGATCGCACCGGCGCCAATCCCGACCGCGTGGTGCGCGCCCTGCGCGACAAGCTCGGCCACCGCCCGGTGCTGCTCCAGATCCCGATCGGGCTCGAGGCTGCGTTCGAGGGTATCGTCGATCTGATCGAGATGCAGGCCGTCTACTTCTGCGGCGCCAGCGGTGAGGAGCTGGAGACCGGGCCGATCCCGGAGTCGATGCGCAACCTCGCCGAGGAGCGGCACGCCGAGCTGATCGACGTCGCGTGCCTGTTCTCCGACGAGCTGCTCGCGGCGGCACTCGAGGGGCGGGCCACGGCCGAGCTGATCCGCGACGCCGTGCGCCGTGGCACTCTGAGCCTCGATCTCACCCCGGTGCTGATGGGTTCCGCCTACAAGAACAAGGGCGTGCAGAGACTCCTCGACGGCGTCGTGGACTTCCTTCCGAGCCCGGCCGAGGTGCCGATCGCGGCCGTGGACCTGGAGAACGACAACGCCCCGGTGCAGCTCGCCTGCGACCCTTCCGCGCAGCCCGTGCTCTACGCGTTCAAGCTCGACGACGGCCGGTTCGGGCAGGTCACCTTCATCCGCATCTACCAGGGCTCGTTCGCCAAGGGCGACACGGTGGTGCAGACCCGCACCGGCCGCAGGATCCGCATCGGCCGCATCGTGCGGCTGCACGCCGACACGATGGAGGACATCGCCGTGGCCGAGGCCGGCGACATCGTCGGCTTGTTCGGCGTCGACTGCCAAACCGGTGACACCTTCGTCGGTGACGGGCCGCGCTTGGCGATGAC
The DNA here is from genome assembly GCA_012516935.1 of Holophagae bacterium. Taxonomy (GTDB): domain Bacteria; phylum Acidobacteriota; class Thermoanaerobaculia; order Thermoanaerobaculales; family Thermoanaerobaculaceae; genus JAAYVZ01. The sequence continues at coordinate 7,959 of JAAYVZ010000216.1, read as the reverse complement.
CGCCATGCATGTGCCCGACCCGGTCATCGCGCTTGCCGTCAAGCCGGCCGACAACAAGTCGCAGGTCAACATGACCAAGGCGCTGTCCCGCTTCGCCAAGGAGGACCCGACGTTCCGCGTCACCCAGGACCAGGAAAGCGGTGAGACCGTCATTTCCGGCATGGGCGAGCTGCACCTCGACGTGTACGTCGAGCGCATGCGTCGCGAGTACGGCGTCGCCGTCACGACCGGTGCGCCGCAGGTCGCGTACCGCGAGGCGATCTCCCGCCGGGCCGAGTTCGACTATCTCCACCGCAAGCAGACCGGAGGCTCGGGACAATACGCCAAGGTCGCCGGTTACATCGAGCCGTGCGAGGAGAAGGACTACGAGCTCGACAACCGGATCCGCGGCGGGGCTATCCCGACCGAGTACATCCCAGCGTGTGACAAGGGGTTTCGCAGCGCTCTCGCGAAAGGCAGCTTGATCGGCTCGCCGATCGTCGGGGTGCGGGTGGTACTCAACGATGGCAACTCCCACGCCGTCGACTCCTCCGACCTCGCCTTCCAGATCGCCGCCCGGGCTGCGTTCCGCGCCGCCTACCAGCGGGCGGCGCCACGCATTCTCGAGCCGCTCATGCGGGTCTCGGTCGAAAGCCCGGTCGAGTTCCAGGGCGCGATCTACCGCACGTTGCTGCATCGGCGCGGCACCATCATCGGCTCCCAGGAGGACGAGGGATTCGCCCGCATCGAGGCAGAGGTGCCGCTCGGCGAGCTGTTCGGCTACGCCACCGAGCTGCGCTCGGCGACCCAGGGCAAGGCCGAGTACACGATGGAGTTCACCCGCTACGCCCCGGTGCCTGGCGAGGTTTCCGAAAAGCTGCTGTCGCAGTCCAAAAACCGCGCCACCCAGGAGGTGGAGTGATGATGACCGAGATGATGTTCGGGTTGCGCCGCTCCGCCCGCACCTTGCTGGAGCGCGACGGCTACCCCGGCCCGGGCCCCGGCCGGCTGGGCCTGGTGATGGCGCGCGCTGGCGTCGGCAAAACGGCGTTTCTGGTCGGGATCGGCCTCGATGCCCTGCTGGCGGGGCAGAACGTGCTCCACATCTCGCTGCAGTCGAGCGTCGACAAGGCCCGGTCGTGGTACGACGACCTGCTCACGGAGCTGCTGCGGCGCGAACGCAAGCTCGAGCACAAGGCCGAGATCCAGCTCGCGATCGAGCGTCAGCGCCACATCCACACCTACGTGGGACGGGCGTTCACGCCCGAGCGGCTGCGCCAGGCGGTCGAGCTGCTGCGCGACGTGGTCGGCTTCGTGCCTGGGGTCATCATCTTCGACCAACCCGACCTGGCGAGTGTCGAGCGAAGCACCGTCGAGGCGCTGCGCTCGACAGCCGCCGAGCTCGGCGCCGAGCTGTGGATGGCCTGCCGCACCCACCGCGACGGCCCGCAGGCCGCCCCCGGCCACCTCCCACCCCCTGCGGACCGTGTCGAGGACCTCGTGGACCTCGCGTTTCGGCTCGACGCGCAGAAGTCCAAAGTCAGGCTGCGCGTGGTCAAGGATCGGGAGCACGTGCTCGACCACGACCTCAACGTCGTGTTGGACCCCGAGACCCTCCTGCTCGTCACCGGCGTGACGCCGCGCAGATAGCGAGGAAACCCCGCTCCTCCTGCGAGCCTGTGTTCGGAGCCGGAGGGAGGAGCCACCACCGTTTTCCCGAACCGTCACGGTAGTGGCCGGCGTCGAGCGTTCCCTATCTCAACCGGTCCAGCAGCGCCCGGGCGATCCGATACACGAGCGGGGCGAGCGCGAGGACGGTGCACCAGAGCAAGACCGACTCGGCGAAGCCGTAGGCGAGCAGCGCCGGCACGCCGACAGCTCGGAGGCTCGGCACGCGGTGGAGCATGTCGAGCCCGAACAGCTCCCACGCCCCTTCGAGCGACTGCACAGCGGCGCCGAGCGTGCAGAACCAGACGACCGCCGGCCCAGGCAGCCGCGGCAGCCAGTCGAGCAACAGCTTGGCCACGATCGTGTAGGCGACGGTGAGGAACAGCGGCAGCACCAGCCGTGCCGCGGGCGGAAGAACGAGAGCGTAAGTTTCGCTCCAGGCGTCGCCCCAGAACACCGCCGCGTGCAGCACCATCCAGACCAGGAACGAGGTCACCAGGACCATCCGCCGGTGTTGGACGAGCTCCGCCCCCGGCAACCGGCGCACGAGCAGCAGCAGAAGCAGCACGTCGACCCCGAGCATCACGCCGGTGCCGACCCAGTACCCACCCCCGCCGTACAGCCCCGCCATCAGCGGCATCGTACTCCGAACCGCGCCGGTGGTAGCATGAGTGCATGGCAGAGCTGGCACGCACGCTCGCGTCGTTCGAGGACATCGCGCATCTCCCCGAGGGCGAGAACACCGAGATCGTGGGAGGAGCGATCGCCTTCGCTCCCCGTCCGACGCTAGCCCATGGAATCGCCCAGGCTGCGATCTCATGGAGCGTCGGCGGGCCGTACGCCTTCAGTGAGGAGCCCGGCGGCTGGTGGATCGCCGTCGAGCCGGAGGTCGAGCTGTCGCGGCACGACGTCTACATCCCCGACGTCGCCGGCTGGCGCCGGAGCCGCGTACCGACGTTGCCGGACACCCGGCCCGTACGCGTTGTCCCTGACTGGGTATGCGAGGTCAGCTCCCCGTCGACCGGCCGAAACGACCGCGTGCGCAAGGCCGACGGCTACCTCCGTGGCGGCGTGGCCTACTACTGGATCGTCGACCTCGAGTCCCGCACGCTCGAAGCGTGGGAGGCCCACGATGGCTCGTGGCTTCGCATTGGCGCCTGGACAGAGGACGACACCGCCTGCATCCCTCCATTCGACGCCGTCGAGCTTCGCATCGGCCGGCTGTTCCCTCCCCCACCTCCAGCTCCCGGGGACGGGCCGACCAAAGCCGAGGCAGCTACCTGACGCTGGGCCGGACCGCAGAGTACATCCTCCGCCCCGAGCTTCGTCTCGGACGACCGCTCTCTCGGCCCCTGCCAACCGGAGCGGCCGAGTGGCCTGCGAGCCTCCGCTCGTTGGCCGGTGCGTGTCCCCAGCCTGCAACCGACAGCAGTTCCGATGACCTCCATGTCCATCGCGGCGCTATTGAGATCGCAACGCGTGGAAGGAGGTACTCACTGGTGACTCCGATCACAGAATATGCCGGGTCGGTTAGCTGTACCCACTTGACAATCGCAGGAATACCTCCCAATATTCTGACTCGTGCTACCAATTGAAGCCTGGTGACGAACGTCACGAACCTGAGAAACTGCTGTACCTACCGATCAGGAGGTCACGTACGAAGCGAGGCTGGGGATTGGCAAGGCCTGCTGGCGTCTCGGCCAGTGTGGTCCTTGCTTCGCTGGCCGTGGTCGTGGCCGTTTCAATCGCGCCGGCCGCCACCGCTCAGTCCGTGTGGATCACGGGGTTCAACCACGACTGGGCACAGCACCCACAGGGCTACCGCCACGACATCAACCAGAGGGGGCAGGACATCGAGGTCGACTTCGACTTCGACATCACGGGGGTCTTCAACGTCGACGTCTTCATCAACGGGGTCGCTGCCGGTTTCAGTTGCGACCTCGGATCCAACTCATGCTATGGCACGCTGACACAGCCGTGCGGGAAGGTGTCCGTGAAAGTGCGTGCCTTCACAATCAGGCACACGTACATCTCGAACCCAGTCGACGTCCTGGTGTTCAACAATCCCACCTGCCTCCCCCAACCGACTGGATGTGAGCTCCAGGGGGGCGGCCAGGCCACCGGCAAGCCCTGCAACGTAGTGAGCGGTCGCCTCTGGTACGAGACCACGGACGTCCAGCTCTCCGGGCCGTTCGGTCTTCGGTTCGCCCGCCGCTACGACAACCAGAGCGCGAACAGCGGCGACATGGGCTACGGCTGGCGGCACGCCTTTGGCCAGGAGCTCCTCTTCGAGAGCGGACAGATCGTGTACGTCGACGACGAGGATCGACGCTCCTACTTCCTCGGGCTTCAGCCCGGGGGGGCCGTCCACGACGCCTTCAGCGGCGCCGACCTTTCGAATAACAGCGCCGGCACAACGTTTACGCTGACAACGTGGGACGGTAGGAAGTCTACATTCGACGCGTTCGGCCGGCTGGCGTCGATGGTCGACCGGACCGGCAACACCCAGACTCTCGCCCGAGACGCCAGCAACCGAATAGCCACAGTCACCGATCAGCTCGGGCGCGTTTTGTCCTTCGCGTACGACGCGTCGAACCGCATCACCGCGATCGCGAGCACCCCAGTAGGGGTGTCTCTGGCCTTCACCTACGACTCGCCGTGCGGTAGTGGCAACCTGTGCTCGGCGACGATGCCCGACAACAAGATATGGACGTACGAGTACGACGGGGCCCACAACCTCACGCGGGTGGTGGATCCGCTGGGTCATGCCGAGGAGATCAACACCTACGACGGCTCCGACCGCCTCGCGACGCAGTCGACCGATGGGGGGCAGAACTCCCTCACGTTCAGCTACGGGACCAACACCACGACGGTCACCGACGGCCTGGGTCGGCAGACGGTCTACACCTTTGACCCCAACTTGCGGGTCGTGACCGACATCCAGGGCGTCGGCTGCGGGTGTGGCGGCGGTCAGCAAAGGACGTTCAAGTACGACCAGTTCCTCCGCAAGCAGTGGGAGATGGTCGGCAACGACCCCAATCACAAGGCAACCTGGACCTACGGCCGCGACCAGACCGCCGCCCACGGGGGCTTCGTGGAGATCATCGCCGCCTATCCCTCGCCGACCGCGAAAACCGAGCTGCTCAGCGCCGGCGTCAGTCGGACCACCACCTGGGGCTATCCCCCTCTCGACAGTGCCTGCCGGGATCTCGTAAGCACCGAGACAATGCCGTCGGTGGACACGCCGGGCAATACCCGCACCACCACATTCACCTACTCGAGTGACGGCAAGTGCTTGCTGCTGACGCGCGCCGAGCAGGGCTGGGTCGGCGGCGCCTCCACCACCTACACGACCTCCTACGGCTACGACGCCCGCGGGCGGCTTCTCACCGTTGACGGGCCGCGCACCGATCTCTCCGACCTCACGACCTACGCGTACTACCCCGACGCCGACGCTGACCTCGCTCGCCGGGGGCAGCTCAGCACTGTCACGGATGCTGCCGGAAACGTCACCACCTACGCCGCCGCTGCGGCGCCCTACAACACCTACAACCTGTTCGGGCAGCCGCTCAGCGTCGCGGATCCAAACGGCGTCGTGACCACAATGGCATACGACGGCTGGGGCCGCCTGACCACGCGGACGCTCAAAGGTGCTTTAGGCGACCCCGACCTCGTCACGACCAACCAGTACGACGATGCGGGTCGACTCACCAAGACCACCTGGCCGCGCAGCAACGGCTTGAGCTTCGCGTACGACAGCAGCAACCGGCTGACCGACACGATCCGCTTCGGAACGGACGCCAAGCAGTACGAGCGCACGCACGTCGCTTATGACGTGATGAGCCAGAAGACCGAGGAGGACCTCGACACCTGCACCACGCCCGCGACCACATGCGGTGCCTGGTCGACATCACGAAAGGACAGCTTCACCTACGACTCGTTCGGCCGGCTCCTTTCCGTCGTCCACCCCGACAGCACCACCCTCACGAACAGCTACGACGCCTTCGGCAACCTCTCGCAGGTCAAGGACGAGCGGCACACGGCGGCCAACACCCTGTACGCCTACGACTACGCCAACCGCCTCCTGTCCGTCACCCAGAAGCGCACCATCGTCCCCGGGGGCGACGTGGTGACGACCTACGCCTACGACGTGCATGACAACCTCACGTCGGTGACCGACCCGAACGGCAACGCAACGACATACGCGTGGGATGACTTCCGCCGCATGAAAAGCCAGACGAGCCCCGTGATAGGCACCACCACCTACCAGTACGACCCGGCAGGGAACCTCACTACCGTCACCGATGCAAACAGCGCCATCACTACCCGGACTTTCGACGCCCTCAACCGCATCACGAAGGCCGAGTCGGCGCGCACGGGATTGACGACGGAGAAGGTGACGTGGAGCTACGACTCGGTGTCGCCGACGTGGTTCGGCCGCGGTCGGCTCCGCGAGGTGGCTGACCCGAACGGCAAGACCACATTCACCTACGACCGGCGTGGCCTCGTGACACTGCAGACGCGCGAGCGAGCCGGGGACAGCACCGTGCTGGCATACGCCTACGACGTCAACGGCAACCGGACCTCGACCACCTACCCGTCCGGCAAGCAGGTCACTGCGTCGTTCGATTTCGCCGACCGACCGATCTCCGCGGCGATCCCTTCCGAGACAACCTTCGTAAGCGCCGCGACCTACTTCCCCGGCGGCCCACTCAGGTCCCTCTCACTCGGCAACGGGGTCACGCGCACCATGACCATGAGCCAGAGGTACCTGCCAACTGCCCTCAGCGTTACGCATTCCACCCTGGGCACGCTGGCGAGCTACACCTACGGCACCGACAGCAACGGGAACATCACGAGCATTACCGACGGTCAGTCGAGCGCCTACAACCGCAGCTTCGCCTACGACGACCTCGACCGACTCACTACCGCCAACGCTGGGGCGAGCCTCTGGGGTACCGGCACGCATTCCTACGACAGCATGGGCAACCTGACAGCGATGACGCTTGGATCGGCGACAAGGACGTTCACGTACGCGGGCACGACCTCGAAGCTTGCCTCGGTGACCGAGGCCTCCCCGATCGGCACTCGCACCGTGACGTACGACGCTGCCGGCAACGAGACCGCCGTCGGCGCTACCTCGTACACGTACTCCCCCCGCAACCTCCTGGCCACCGGTGACGGCCTTGCCTACCGCTACGACGGGCGTTCGCTCCGTACCGAGGTGGCGGCGCCGGTCGATCGCCCGGTCACCGTCCTCAGCCCGGCGAGCCTCGAGGTGGGGTCGGCCGCACAGACCCTGACCGTGACCGGGAGCAACTTCACCACTTCGACCCAGGTCTCCGTCAGGGGCACGACACGCGCCACGACCTACGTATCCTCGACCTCGCTCCAGGTGCAGCTCCAAGCGGCGGACCTCGCCACCCCAGGGACCTACCCGGTCCTCGCCGTGGAGCCCGGCAAGACCTCGAACCCCGCCCCTCTCGTCGTCTACTTCCACGACGTCGGCCCCAGCCACTGGGCGTACTCCTTCGTCAACACCCTCGCCTGGCGTGGCATCACCGCCGGCTGCGCCCCCGGCCTGTACTGCCCAACCACCACCGTCTCTCGGGCCGAGATGGCGGTCTTCCTCCTAGTCGCCGAGCACGGCGCCTCCTACGCGCCACCCGCGTGCACGACGCCTGTCTTCGCCGACGTCCCCTGCAGCCACTGGGCCGCAGCCTGGATCAACCAGCTCGCCGCTGAGGGGATCACGGGCGGCTGTGGCGGTGGCAACTACTGCCCGAGCAATCCCGTCACGCGCGCCGATATGGCCGTGTTCCTCCTCGCCACCAAGGACCGCGGCTTCGCACCACCGCCCGCCACGGGGACCGTGTTCACCGACGTCCCCAAGACCCACTGGGCGGCGGCATGGATCGAGGAGCTGAGCCGGCGTGGTATCAGCGCCGGCTGCGCCCCCGGCCTGTACTGCCCAACCACCACCGTCTCTCGGGCCGAGATGGCGGTCTTCCTCGGTGCCACCTGGGGCTTCGTCGCGCCGTCGGTGGACCCGACGCTGCGGCGGATCATGCACTACGATGAGGACATGCACCTCGTCGCCGAGACCGAGCTGACGAGCGCGTGGCAGCGAGCGATCGCGTACGAGTACGTGGTCCTCGGCGACCAGCCGGTCGCCCAACGCGACCTCGGCGGCACGCCGACGACGACCTGGCTCGTCGGCGACCACCTCGGGACGCCGTTTCTGCAGACGGCCAGTACCGGTGCCGTGCTGTGGCGAGTCGAGGCCGAGCCGTACGGGAGGGTCTGGGCCCT
>JAAYVZ010000215.1 GCA_012516935.1 Holophagae bacterium | reverse complement strand
CTTCGCGCAGCGCACGGAGCTGACGCCGCTGCAGGCGAACACCCTGAAGATGCACGAGATCGCACCGCCACCGCGTTTCCAGATGATCGAGCCGGTGGCCCCTGAGGCCGCCCGTGTCGCGTCGTAGCGACCGTCCGAGTATCGCTCGGACCCCGAAATCCGTAGTCACACGCGCGAGTCACGCCCAATGGGTCGATTCGTCAATGACCACCGCATTCTTCGCCCGTCCGCGTCGGGCTACCCGTGTGGAAGCCGGGCCAGAGTCGGTCTCGGTATGGGACGACAGTCGCGCAGTCGCTCTGCCGCCCGGGGTTCGGCCGCTGCCGACGCGTCATGCGGCGCGGGCGATGCTGGCCACGCTCGGGAACACGCGGCTGGACGCGCTCACGTCGGGGCAGCTCGCGCGCTGGGGGCACCTCGGACAGGTCCAGCGCTGGTGGGAGCCGCGAATGTCCACCTCCTCACTCTCCGGTTGGCCTGCCTCTGCGCGACTACGTCAGTTGATGGTATGCGTGGCGCCCCCCAGCCTGCCAGAAGGCACGATCTGATGGCCTCAAACTCGAAACACTACGCTCATCGGCCCCCTCCCTCGATGTGATTCGTAGGTGACTCGGCCGTAGTAGACGAAAGGCGCAGCCTTCCCCGCCGCCAGCTTGGCGTCGCGCACGAACAAGTGAATCGCGATGCCACGGCGCTCGTGCTCGATGATCTCTATGCCACGCTTGCTCTCGGGTGTTGTCTGGTTCTGGCTCTGCCAGTGGAAATGGTGCTCGTCGATCCAGTGGTCGGGGTACTTGTGCGCCGGATCCTTGCCTTGCTTGTTGAGCGTGACCAGCAACACGTGCGCCTTCTTGTCGTTCAGGGTGACGTGCCCGACGTTCCAGTTGCCCGGGTTGTACGCCTCACCGAAGAGCGCGGGAATCTCCTCGCGCTGGAACGAGCTGCCGACGGCGAGATCCAGTGGATCGATGACGCCGCGCAGGCACGCGAGCGTGCGCATCTCGTCCGTAGCAGGCAGGTCCTCGTAGTCCGGGTTGTTGGCTTTCAAGATGTAGCGCCCGTCGCGGGTCTCGGTCACCAGCCGCAGCAGATACTGGTGGTCGCCCGCTTCGTCCTGCCGCTCGATTGCGACGACGTTGCCGGTGATGGAGCCCGCAGGCGTCGGGCTGATCAGCTCCAGCAAGAGGTAGTCGCCGTCGCGCACGGGGTTCTTGCCTCCGTCCATCGAGTTGCCGGTCGCGCGGGCAATGAAGTGACGGCCCGGGTCCAACGGACCGTAAGAGGCAGGCAGGCTGCGATGCTCTTCGGCATCGGTGTGGCCGGCCCTGAAGTGACCGCAGGCAATTCTGAGGTTCGGGAAATACGGCAGTTCGACAGCGGCTAGCGGCCCGCCCGGGAACGGAACGATGTTGCTGGTTCCGTCTTGCGGCTCCAGCCGCTGTTCGTAGCTTGCCAGACGGTAGTCGACCAGTTCCTGCAGCATCGCCGTCAAGGTGGGCACTATTTGCTCGCGGACCTGCTGTGCGAGCGTGAAGCTTGTCCCTTCCAGCTTGAAGAAGCTCTTGGCATCCCGGGCTCGGTTCCCTCCGATCCACGCCTTGACCGGGTTGTCGCGCCAGTAACGCACCCAGGCAGGGTCGGTCGCCCCGGACGTGCGTATCGAGTCCGGCAGATCGACAAGCAAGGGCGGCCGGCGCTCCAGCACGACGCGCGAGCGTTGCGCCAAGATGTCCAGCGCTACCGGTTGCGTCAGGCCGCCAAGCTCCAGTAGCGCCTCCAGCAGCACCATCTTGAAGCTCTTGGTCATCGCGGTGACCTCGACCTCGCGCAGCATGGCTTCGAACTCGCGCACCGCGGTCGCCTCCAGCTCGGTTAGGTCGCCCATTCGATCGACCAACGTGAACCATTGCCCGACCTGCTGGCGCATGGCCGTAATGCTGCTGCCGGAGCGGTAGAACTCGCTGAGGGTCGGTCGTCGGCCGAGAGCATCGCGCAACGCCTCGTAGTCCTTCTGTGGCCCGCTGCTGTCCAACGACTCGAGAAAATCGATGATCGCTAGCTCGTAGTTGACGTAGCAACCCGCGGGTAGGGTGAGTGCGTTCTTCCGGGCCATGCGCGCGAACCCGGCCAGCGCCGCGTAGGTGGACCCGACGCCGAACAGAGCCTGCGGTTTCTGCAGGAAGCCGCGGTGGTTGCCGATGAAATCGAGAACGACCAGATGGTCCTTGCCCTCGCTTCGCCGCAGGCCCCGACCCAGTTGCTGCAGGAAGAGGATCTTGGATTCGGTCGGGCGCAGCATCATCACGGTGTCGATGCTCGGGAGGTCGACGCCTTCGTTGAAGAGGTCGACCGAGAACACGACCTGCAGCGCGCCGTTTTGTAGTGCCTCTAATGCCTGGGCACGCCCGAGTGCAGAACCCGAATACACGGCCGCGGCCGCCACGCCCGCACGCACGAATTGCTCGGCCATGTAATCAGCGTGGCGTGTCGAGACACAGAACGCCAGCGTGCGACGCTGTGCTTTGCTGCGCCACTCCCGCAGCGCGTGCCGCGCGCGCGCCAGCGTCGCCAGCTTGTTGGACAACTGCTCGGGGTCGAAGCGCCCGTTGCGCCATGGCACCTCGCGATAGTCCACCGATTCGTCGTGAATGCCGTAATAGTGAAACGGCGCCAGCAGCCCGGCTTCGACGCCGGCGAACAGGTGACAGCTGTAGACCAAGTTGTCGTCGCACAGCGAGAGGATGTCCGACTGGTCCGTCCGATCGGGCGTGGCTGTCAGCCCCAGCAGGAACTGAAGGAGCGAAATGCGCCAACAGCCGCCGATAGGTGGCTGCTGCCGCATGGTGGAATTCATCGATGACGATGTAGTCGAAGTGCTGCGGCCCGAACCGCTCCAGGTGCTCGGCCTTGGCCAGCGTCTGCACCGAGGCGCACAAGACATCGACGTCGGCATCACGGCTGCGCCCCGTGTAGTAGCCAACGCGCTTGCCGGCCAGGATGCGGACGAAGGTCGCCGCAGCCTGGGCGAGGATCTCCTCCCGATGCGCGACGAACAGAATGCGTCGGGCACCGACGGCTGCGACATCGAAGGCCGATAGCCAGGTCTTGCCAAGGCCCGTGGCCAGCACGACGAGGCCGCGCCGGTAACCGGCGCCGCGCGTGGCAGCCAGCGCGTCGAGTGCTTCGCGCTGGACGTGAGTGGGCTCGGGCGGCGGATCCAGTTCGTGGCTGCCCGGCGCGACCGCGCGCGATGGCGGCTGGCGCCGGCGTTCGTAGCCTTCGATCCAGGCGTCGGACAGCGGCACCGTGTTCGGGTGCGCAAACAGCACCTCGAAGCGCTCGCGCGCCTCGAGGAAGCCCGGATTGTCGGGGTAGACCACCCGATAGTTCCATTCGAGCCCTTCCTGCAAGGCCTGGCGACTGATGTTGCTCGAGCCGATGAACGCGGCGCCAGCGACAAGCTCGCGCCCATCGAGCTTGGCGAAGATGTATGCCTTGAGGTGGAAGCTGCCCTGCTGCGTGCTGTAGACACGCACCTCCGCACCCCGCTCCTGCAAGAGCAGCAGCAGGCGCAGCGCCTCGGGGTCGGTAATGTCGAGGTAGTCGCTGGTGAGCACGCGCACCTGTCGGGGGTGGCCGACCGATGCCTCGGCACCGATCATGGCCTCCAGGTCGGGCAGCAGCAGTCGCAGACCCGTCGTTTTGACGAACGCAACAGCAAGGTCCGCCTGCGTCGCCCAGGCAAATGCCTCCGACAGGTGCGGCAGGAAATGGTCTTCGCCGCCCGTGACCAGCCGCCGCGGCGTGTTCGCCTTGCGCGTCGCGAGCACGTTGATCCATGTGTCGTTGCGGCCCGGGCGCCGATCGTCGGAAAGCCAGACCTCGATTTCCCGCACATCGGCGAGCTCGCCGAACCACTGGCGCAGCAGCGCTTCATCGGCGTCGGTGAATCGGCGCGCGCCGTCGCTGCGCTCGCCGCGACCGTGCTTGAAGCTCGCATAGAACGTGCCGCCCGGGCGCAACGCGCGCCACAGCCGTGACAGGGTGCCGGGCATCTGATCCACCGGCACGTGCAGCAGGCTTGCGCAGCACCAGATGCCGTCGAACTGCGCAACCTCGTCGACGTCCTCGAGGCGCCGCACAGCAACCTCGAACCCACAGTGGTCACTGGCCAGGCGCGCGAGTTCGGCGGAGGCATCGAACGCATCGACCCTGAAGCCGGCCTGTGTGAAGGCCCTGGCATCCCGCCCCGAGCCGCAACCCGCGTCGAGGATGCGCGCACCCGGCACTAGTCTTGAAAGAAAGCGTTCGTGCAACGGGCCCATGTTCACGCCGACGGTGGAGCCGAAGAACTCGGCTGCAAGGCGCTCGTAGTACGCGTGCGTGTCGTCCATCGCCGGCAGTTGGGCGGCAGTTGCCTCTCGGCGGACAGAATACCAAGTGCGCGGTCGGAAACATCCGAGGCTCGAGCCCTGGACCATCGCAACTGGCCCGGCCTGGGCCACCCGATCTCCTCGGTCCAACGGCTAGAGCCGCGAACGAGGTCTTGCTCGCAGCCAGCGCAGACCTACTCTTCAGCGAAGCGCCTTGCGGCAGGCTTTCTCGAACACTGCCCGAACGAAGTAGGCTTCGGCGCCGCACGTCCTGCAATGACCTCGACAACGCGGGTCGTGGAACGCACCCGCTGGCCTCGCGTCGTTGCCCCCTCGATTCCCGCTCTCCGCAGCTCGAGGCCTGGCCAGGTCCGTGGACCTCCGTGCCGCGGCCGACTCGCGGGCTTGCTACATCTCCGCCGGCACGGGAATGCCGAGCAGTGACTCGAGGATGTCGCCGATCTCCGCCGCAAAGAGACGGAAAACGGCGCGGCGGAGGGAGCGCGTCTGCTCGTCAGGGGCGTGCAGCACCGGGTTGTCGTGATAGAGCTTGTGGAAGAGCTGCGCGAGGTCGTGGGCGTGCGAGGCGACGAGCGAGAACTCGAGCGAAGCGACGGCTTTGGCCACCATCTCGCGGGTGCGGGCGCAGCCCAGTACCAGGTCCCACAGGCCGTCCGGCAGCTCGGCCCCGCGCACCGCCTCGGTGTCGCCCTCGACGCTGCCGGCCAAGCCCTTTTCGCCGAGCTTGTCGAAGATCTTGCGGGCCCGTACGGCGGAGTACTGGAGGTACGGTCCGGTGTCGCCCTCGAACGCGAGCGCGTCGTCGAAGTCGAACGCCAGAACGCGGGTACGGCTCTGGCGTGCCATCTGGTACCGGAGTGCCCCGACGGCAATGGCGCGGGCTCGCAGCGCCAGGTCGGCGGTGTCGATGCTCTCGCCGGCACGGGCCGCGATCGCCTTGCCGGCTTCCCCAACGAGCGTCGCGAGCAAGGCGTCGGCCTCGACCCCGATCCCACGGCGGCCGGACATCTCGATGAATGGCTTGCGCAGGTCCTCGTCGGACAGGCCGAAGGTGAGGCCCTGCGTCGACTCGAGCCGGCGCACCGCTTTGGGGGTGAGCGCGACCATCTCGTACGCGAAGTGGATCGAGGCCTCGGCTGCCTCCGGGTAGCCGAGGACGCGGATCGCCTCCTTGACGACCTTCTGCGGGTACGACTGGCGCACGTCGATGACGTTGAATACGCGCGCCCCGCCGCCGAACGGCGCACCGGCCGGGCGTTCGGCGGGGTTCGAGGTGGTGCGCTCGAGCTCGCGGCCACCGTGCCCGTAGCGGACCTCGGCGGCGGGCCCGTCGTGGGCGAAGCGCGCGAAGGGGCGGTAGCCGAAATCGTGGGGCGTACCGTCGGGGTCGCGCAGCAAGCCGAGCTTCCAGAGCTGGTACGCGATGTCCTTGCCGGTGTAGGTGACGATACCGTTGGAGCGCACCAGGATCTTATCGGCGTCCTCCATGCCGGCGAACTCGGGTGAGTCGGCGAGCGACATGACCCAGCACCCGGCGTTTTTGCCCTCGCGCTCGAGGCGGACGGCGCCGGAAGCCCGCAGCAGCTCGAACGCCCGCTTCCAGAAGCCGCGGCCGAGGATGTCCGACTCGTGCGGGAGCAGGTCGTACGCCACGCCGAGGCGGCCCATGGTGATGAGGTGGCAGCGGAGGTTGGCCTCGGCGACGGCAGCCGCGACCCGGGCGATGGCGCCCCCGCCCGCCCGGTCGAGAGTCGAGAGTCGAGAGTCGAGAGTGTCCCCGTCCGCGAGGAGCGAGAAAACCGCATCGGCGAGCGTAAGGTCGGGGGGAAAGCCGGCCTCCACGGCGTGCAGCACCTCGGCGCGGTGAGCGGCGAACACCTCGTCAACGTCGTAACGGTGCGTGACGCGGGGGTAGAGGTCCCAGCACAGATCGTCGAAGTCGGGCTCGCCCAACACGTCCGAGACCAACGTGCCGGCCTTCTCCCGCGCCGCGAACGCTGCGAGCACGCGCGCGCGCAGCGGGCCGTGGCCGCTCTCGACCTCGTGCCAGACGCGGCCCGCGACCGTGGCCAGCTCCTCTTCCGGCAGGAAGAGGAAGCCGACGACGACGTCGGCCACCTGGACACCGGTGTCGTCGACGTAGTTCTGCACCTCGGTGCGGTGACCGAGCCGGCGCAGGCAGCGCACCAGCACGTCCCCCAGCACGGCGTTGCGCAGATGACCGATGTGTGCGGCCTTGTTGGGGTTGATGTTGGTGTGCTCGACGACGACCTTGCCGGGCTCGGCCGCGGCGGTGGCGGGCGCGGTCAGCGCGTGAGCGAGGAAAGCTCCGCGCCGGAGGCGAAAGTTGCAAAACCCGGGACCCTCGACCCGGGTCTCGGGCGCCAGCATCGCCAGCGGGCTTTCCGGCGGCGCTGTCTGTACGGCGGTTGCGATGCGGGCGGTGATCTCCTCGGCGATCGCTCGCGGCGGGCGTTTGAGCGCCTTGGCTAGCGGCAGCGCGCCGGCCCAGGCGATGTCGCCGAGCTCGCGCCGTGGTGGTGTCTCGAGCACCACCTTCGGCTCCTCCACGCCCAGCTCTCCGAGCGCGGCGACGATGACCTCCGAGAGCGACTGGCGAACCGCGTCGAGCATGGGTCCTCCGCAGCGGGGAATTCTAACCTCGTATCGCCCGTCTTCTGGACCGATGAGGGTCGGTAGGAGGTTTCGAGGGTGAGCATGCATCGTGAGCTGTTCGCGCCGTTGCGGCTGCGGGGGGTGACGATCCCCAACCGTGTCTTCGTGTCGCCGATGTGCCAGTACTCAGCGGTGGACGGGGTGCCGAACGAGTGGCACTTCGTCCACCTGGGCAGCCGAGCCGTGGGCGGTGCCGGGCTGGTCATCGCCGAGGCCACGGCAGTGACGCCCGAGGGCCGTATCACACCCGGTGACTGCGGGCTTTGGGATGACGCCCAAATCGAGCCCTGGCGGCGGATCGCTGCGTTCGTGGCGGCGCACGGCGCGGTGCCGGCAATTCAACTCGGGCACGCCGGGCGCAAGGCGTCGTGCCAGGTGCCGTGGATGGGCGGTGAGCCGCTGCCCGCAGACCAGGGTGCGTGGCAGACGGTGGCGCCGTCGGCGTTGCCGTTCGCCGAGACCGACCCCGTCCCGCGCCAGCTCTCCGAGGCCGAGGTGGAGGCGCTGCCCGAGGTGTTCGCGGCCGCGGCGCGCCGGGCGGTCGCAGCCGGCTTCGTGGCGGTCGAGCTGCACCTGGCCCACGGCTACCTCTTGCACCAGTTCCTTTCGCCGATCTCCAACCAGCGACGCGATCGCTGGGGTGGGAGCCTCGAGGGCCGCATGCGGCTGCCGCTCGCGGTGGTGCGTGCGGTCCGGGCGGCGTTGGGCGACGAGCGGCTGCTTTTCGTCCGCGTGTCCTCCACGGACTGGGTCGAGGGTGGGTGGGATCTCGAGCAGACGGTCAGCCTCGCCAAGGAGCTCAAGGTTTTCGGAGTGGATCTGGTGGACTGCTCGGCCGGCGGCATGGTGCCCAAGGCGCCGATGCGCACCGGGCCTGGGTTCATGACTCCATTCGCCACCGTGGTGAGGTGTGAGGTGGGGATCCCGACCGCGACCGTGGGGTTCATCACCCAGCCGGCGCAAGCCGAGCAGATCGTCGCCACCGGTCTCGCCGATGCGGTGCTGCTGGGCCGCGAGCTGCTGCGCAACCCGTACTGGCCGCTGCACGCGGCCCGCGAGCTGGGCGTCGACGTCCGCTGGCCGGACCAGTACCTTCGCGCGAAAAGATAGTCGCTGGTTGCTGGTGCCCCGCCCGCCCGGGGCAACTGCTGCTACAGCGCCTTGCGTGGTGGGATGACGGCGTTGGCGACGAGCAGGCCGGTGAGGGTGCCGATCAGCAGCGCCACGAACACCTCCCGCCACCCGCCGCCGAAGAAGATCGCCGAGGTGCCGGCGGCGACACCCCAGCACACGGTGGTGAGGGCGTTGCCGTAGCGGGGCGGCTGGTCGACGGTGCGCTGCACGGCATCGAGCGCCCGGTCGATCGGTAGCCGGGCACGTGCCACCTGCTCGGCGATGGCGTCCAGGCGTGCCAGCTTTTCGAGGTTGACCTCGCCGGGATCGACACGCATGAGGTGCGCCTGCGTGTCGGGCGACTCGCCGAACGAGGCGTGGAGCGAGGTCGGAAGGGCGAAAAACTGCGCCTGAATGCCGAGCCGCTCGGCCGTGGTCGAAAGCGCGGACTCCAGCCGGTGGGCGGGCGTGCCGTAGCGATGGAGCGCCCGTGCCAGTGTGAGCAGAAACGCTACGGCCTGGTCGTGCACGTACATGGCGCGATTCTACCCAGCATGTACAATCGATAGGAGGTGCAGGTGGGCAAGGACCAAGACCCGGAACTGAGCGAGTCGAAAGGCGGCCTCTGCGATCAGGCGCTGCTCGAAACCCTGCTCGTGCGGCTCGGGATCGGGCTGATCCGCACCGATCCTCGTGGCCAGGTGGAGTACCTCAGCCCGCTGGCCGAGAAGCTCACTGGGTGGGGTACCACCGAGGCGCGCGGACGCAAGATCGAGCGCGTGTACCAGGTGACGCCGTCGACATCCGAGCGCCATCTCCCCTCGTCGTCGGCCGAGGGTCTCGAGGAAGCGATGCTGGTCTCGCGGACGGGGCAGCGCTACCCGATCGCCCAAACGATCGTCCCGAGGCGCAACGAAGAGGGGCAGATCAGAGCGCTGATCATCGCCTTCCAGGACATCTCGCGGCGCAAGCTGGCCGACCTCCAGCTCACCCGTCAGGCCACTCATGACGGGCTCACCGGGCTGCTCAACCGAGAGGCGTTCGCGGCCTCGGTCGACGGTGCGTTCAAATCGATGCGGAGCAAGGGCCAGCCCTTCGCCGTCTGCCAGATCGATCTCGATCAGTTCAACCTCGTCAACAATACCTGTGGTCACACCGCCGGCGACACGCTGCTGCAGTGGGTCGCCTCGCTGCTGCGCGAGGAGGTGCGGGAGACCGACGTGTTGGCCCGGCTGGCCGGCGACGTGTTCGGGCTGGTGCTCGGGGACGCGCCGGTCGACGAGGCGCGCCGCGTGGTCGAGTCCGTTTACGAGCGGCTGCAGCACTTCCAGTTCACGTGGGCGGACAAAACCTTCTCGATCGGGGCCTCGATCGGTCTGGTGCCGGTGGAGAGCGGCGATTGGTCGGTCAATGACGTGCTCCGTGCCGCCGATCATGCCTGTGCCATGGCCAAAAAAGGGGGGCGCAACCAGATCCACATCTCCACCCTCGAGGACGAGGAGATCACGGTCCGGCGCGAGGACGAGGAGTGGGTGGCGCGCATCCGCAAGAACCTCCAGGAGGGCGGCGTGACGCTGTTCGCGCAGCCGATCCTGCCGCTCTCCCACGACGAGGGCGGCCAGCTCCACTTCGAGGTGCTGCTGCGCATGACCGGCGACGACGGCCTGCTGCGCTCGGCGGGGCGGGTGATCCGGGCCACCGAGCGCTACGGGCTCATGGCCTCGATCGACCGCTGGGTGGTGCGTCACACGCTCGAGACGCTGCGGGCGCAGCCGAGCGAGGTACTGGACCGGGTGCAGCTCTGCTCGATCAACCTCTCCGGCGGCTCGCTCCACGACCGAACGCTGCTCGAGTACGTGCAGCAGCAGCTCGCTGCCGCCCGCATCCCGCCGCGGCTGCTGTGCTTCGAGATCACCGAGACGGCCGCCGTCGACAACCTCGAGCAGGCGCGCTGGTTCATCGGCGAGCTTTCGGCCATCGGCTGCCGCTTCGCGCTCGACGACTTCGGCTCCGGGCTGGCGTCGTACGGCTACATCAAGGACCTGCCGGTAGACTTCCTCAAGATCTCCGGGGAGTTCGTGGAGAACATAGCCTCCTCGCCGCTCGACCGGGCGCTCGTGGAGTCGATCAACCAGATCGGCAAGGTCCTGGGGATCGCCACGGTGGCCGAGGCGGTGTCGAGCCAGGCGGCGCTCGAGGCGGTGCTCACGATCGGCGTCGACTACGCCCAGGGCCTCTGGGTCGGTCCGCCGCGTCCCCTCGCCGAGGTCCTCGCCCCCCAGGCCCAGTGATCGGTGCCCGATGTACGGAGGGCCTGCCCGGCACCTTCCCTCTGATCATCGATCACCGACCACCGATCACCGGGAGGGTGGGTGGCGGAGCCCGGGGTACGGCGTGCGCAACCGCCAGATCGCCCACATCGCGACGGCGACGTGAGCTGTCATCTCCTCGGTCTGGCCCTGGACGAAGGTGATGCCCGTGAACGCCGCCCACAGGATGGCGGGGTAGAGCAGGACGGGAACGAGGATCGAGTTGACGACGATCGACCTCTCGCGCAGCGCCGCCCGCATCTCGCGCGCCCAGAGAACCCGGATCTGCCTCGCGAGGCTCATGCGCGGCCATGGTAGCGCGACCGGACGGCAGCATGGTGTAAGCTTGATGACGCAGAAGCGAGGGTCAACCGGGGTGAGTCGGGGCGTTGTGAACGTGTGGCGGACGGTAGCAGCGAGCGTCGCGTTCGGGGGTGCATACGCCGTCGCGGCACTGGCGCGGTGTCCGCTCCCGGGCGCGCTCAGCGGCCACCTCCCCGTGTGGTTTCCAACCGGGATAGCGCTGGGCGGGCTGCTGTTGGTCGGTCCGTGGGCGGCTGTAGCCGTCGGCGTGGCGGTGGTGGCGGTGGTCATGCTGCACGGAGTCGGGATCGGCGACGGGCTGGCGATGGCCGTTGTTGTCACGGCGCAGGCGTTGGCTGGCTGGTGGCTCCTGACTCGGCCCTGCGGTTTTGACCGGCGGCTGGCACGAGTTCGGGACGTGGTGGTGCTGGTCGGCCTGGGGGCCGGTATCGGTACCCTGTTGAACCCCACCTTCGGCGCAGCGTTGTTCTCAGGCCGGCACGGACTGGGCTGGCCGGACGGGCTCGACCTGTGGCGGAGCTGGTGGCTGGCCGACTCGCTCGGCGTGCTGCTGGTGACGCCCCTGATCCTGGCCTGGGGAACCCGGCCGGTCAGGCCGTGGCGGCGCCGAGAGTGGGTGGACGTGGGCTTGACGGTCGCGTTGCTGGTCGGCTGCGGCGTTTCAGTGTTCGTGCTGGAGAGCGCCAGCATCTATCTCATGGCACCACCCCTCGTCCTGGCGGCGCTGCGTTTGGGGCAGCGCGGCACCACCGCGGCGAGCTTCGCGGTGGCGCTGTGGACGATGGCTGCGACCTCCTGGAAGCAGGGGCCGTTCGGGGTGCAAAGCGGCATGACTCTGGTCGTCGACCTCCAGGCGTTTCTGGTCGTCATGAGCCTCATGGCCATCCTGCTCTCGGCGAGCATCGCCGAGCGCGAGAGCACGCGGGCGGCGTTGCTCGAAGGGGACGAGCGCTTCCGTGTCCTGGCCGAGAGCTCGCCCGACGTGATCATGCGCTTCGACCGAGCGTACCGGCACTCGTACGTCAACCCGGCGGTCGAGGGACAGACCGGTATTCCGGCCCGCGCGTTTCTCGGCAAGACCCATCGCGAGCTGGGGTTTCCCGAACACCTCGCGGAGGTCTGGGAGGACGCCATCGAGGCGGTGTTCCGGACTGGGCTGAGCCACCGCCGCGAGTTCCAGCTCCCCTCCGGAACCTGGATTGACTGGATGCTCGCCCCCGAGCTGGGTGACGACGGCCGCGTCACCTTCGTCTCCACCGTGGCCCGCGACATCACGCAGCGCAAGCAAGCCGAGGTGGGGCTCGAGCGCCAGGTGGCGCAGCGTACGGCCGAGCTCGAGCAGGCGAACCTCGCCTTGCGCCAGGAGTTCGCCTACCACGAGGCGGCGAGGGAGGCGCTGCAGCGCTCCGAGGAGCGATACCGCCGACTGGTCGAAACCTCGCCCGACGCCATCTTCATGGCCGACATGAGCGGCCGCTTCCTGGCCGCCAACCTCCAGGCCGCCCGCATGCACGGCTTCGAGTCGGCGGAGGACTTGGTCTCGGGGGTCCGGCTGGGTCAGGATCTGGTGGCGCCGGGCAGTCGGGGACGGGTGCGGCAGGCGTTCGCCCGGCTGCTGCGCGACGGTCTGGTGCAGGGGGTGCGGCTGACGCTGCTGCGCCGCGACGGGACGGCGTTCGAGGCCGAGGTGAGCGCGTCGCTGCTGGGGACCGGCGAGGGCAGGCCGTTCGCGTTCATGGGGGTGACTCGCGACGTGAGCGAGCGGGTGCACGCCGAGGAGCACTTGCGTGAGTCCCAGAAGATGCGGGCGGTCGGCCAGCTCGCCGGGGGCATCGCCCACGACTTCAACAACCTCCTGCAGGCGCTCCTGGGAGGGATCGAGGCGCTCCGCCAGCGGGGGAGCGACGAGGCGGTGCGCTCGAGACTGGTCGAGGAGATGGCAGCGGACGTCCAGCGTGGGGCGGCGCTGACCCGCCAGCTCTTGCTGTTCGTGCGGCAGGAGGTGACGCACATGCAGCGGCTCGATCTCGGGCAGGTGACGGTCGGGGCGGCGAGGCTGCTGCGACGCCTGCTGCAGGAGAACATCGAGCTCGTGGTCTCGAGTCCCGACGAGCCGCTACCGGTGGAGGCCGACCGCAGTCAGCTCGAGCAGGTCCTCCTCAACCTCACGCTCAACGCGGCTGCGGCGGTCCAGGAGGTGGGCCGGATCGGTATTCGCACAGGCAGCCTGGGGGTCGACCAGGTCTTTGTCGAGGTCAGCGACGACGGGATGGGGATCCCCCGTGAGCTGCGCACCCGGATCTTCGAGCCGTTTTTCACCACCAAGGAGGGCGGCAAGGGCACGGGGCTCGGGCTGGCGGTGGTGAAGTCGATCGCGGCCCATCACGGCGGCCACGTGGAGGTGCAAAGCGTGGTCGGAGAGGGGAGCACGTTCCGCGTAGTCTTGCCACGCCGACTCGGGTCCGGAGAACAGGAGGCGGTGATGGCCGAGACCGCCCGGTTGCCCGGCGCCGAGCAGCACACAGGCTGGGTGCTGCTGGTCGAAGACGAGCCTTCGGCCCGCGAGGGGCTGACCGCGATGCTGGAGATGATCGGCTATCAGGCGGTCGCGGTTGGGAGCGGCGAGGAGGCGCTGGCCCTCCCGCTCGGGGTGTCGTTCGATCTCCTGCTGACCGACCTGTTGCTTCCTGGTATGCACGGCGGCGAGCTCATCCGTAAGGCCCGCGAGCGGTGGCCGGGGATCCGTGTGCTCGTGATGTCCGGCTACGCAGAGGACGAGGCGGTACGCCGAGGGGTCCTCGACGGTTCGGTGCGTTTTCTCCAGAAGCCGTTCGGCGCGGCGGTTCTCGAGCGCGAGCTGTGCGCCGCCCACGGTCACCCCGTCATTGCTGACGACGCTATCGTCCACGGGTAGGACCACCCGTCCCACTACCTGGTGGAGAGTCGAGAGTCGCAGGTCAACGGTCAGAAGCTGAGCGCCGGGAGCTCGCTGGTCGCTCCCGCGGCCCGGGCCGCACCGTCTCCTCGGCACCGCCCGGCGGTCCTCGCCACCCTCGTGCCGGTGGCGACCCCGAGCGCACCGGTTCGCCGCGCAACCGAAAGGGATGGCGAGCGAAGCGAGTCGGGTGAGAGGCGAGAACGGGTGCCGACTTCCCCGACCCCGACCACGTGCACGACCGCGTCGAGACCTCAAGTGGGCGGGGGAGGACGATCGGCTCCCGATCGGATGGGCGAGGGTGAACCTCCGCGTCGCCTCCCACGTAGGAGGGGCGAAACGGTCGCGGCTGGATGCGGCGTCCGGAGGAAGGCATGACGCGGAAGAGCAAGATCATCGTTGGAGTTGTCGTCGCCGTCGTGGTCATCGCTGTGGGCGCAGCGAGCGTCAAGAGCCGGCAGGCGAAGGGTACGCCGGTACGCACCGCCAAGGTGGGTCGGCAGGATCTGGTCTCACTCATCACCGCCAACGGGACGCTGCAGGCCAAGACCAAGGTCGAGCTGTCCGCCAACGTCATGGGGCAAGTCACCCAGCTCAACGTCGAGGAGGGCCAGGCGGTCAAGAACGGCGAGCTGTTGCTCGTCATCGACCAAGCCCGCTACTCGGCGGCCGTGGAGGCGTCGAAAAAGAACCTCGAGGCGCTCGAGGCCGAGCTCGTGCGTTCGCGCGAGGCGGCGGCGCAAGCCCACCGCGATGCGGCCAACGCCCACAAGCAGCTCGGCGAGGGAATCATCGCCCAGGCGGACTACGATCGTGCCAGAAGCCTCGCCGACCAAGCGGACGCCAGCTCCCGGCGCGCCGCTCGCCAGGTCGAGCAGGCCCAGGCTGACCTCGCGTCGTCGCGGGACTCGCTGGCCAAGACGGAGATTCGCTCTCCCATCGACGGGATCGTGACTCGCCGCAACATCGAGCAGGGCGAGGTGGTGGTCACTGGCACGATGAACAACCCCGGCACGGTGCTGATGACGATCTCCGATATGTCGACGATCGAGGCGGTGCTGGAGGTGGACCAAACCGACATGCCGGCGCTCCGGCTCGGCCAGCCGGCCTCGGTGCTCATCGACGCGTACCCCGACCAGACGTTCCCAGCCGCGGTCTCGGAGATCGGTTCGAGCCCGATCCGGACCTCCTCGCTGGGCGCCGCGGCGACGGGCACCGACTACGAGGTCAAGGTGGTGCTCCAAGCGCACCCCGAGCGCGTGCGCCCGGGGCTCACGGTCACCGCCGACATCACCACCTCGACGCGGGAGAAGACGCTCACGGTGCCGATCGGAGCGCTCGTGCTGCGCGCCCCGGAACAGCCCAAGGCCAAGGTCGAGAGCGAGGAGGCGACCAGGGTGGAGCGCCCGCAGTCGACGGCTGCACGCCTCAAGGACATCGAGGGTGTGTACCTGGTCAAGGGCGGCAAGGTGGAGTTCAAACCCGTGACGGTGGGGATCAAGGGCGAGACCGACGTCGAGGTGGTCGAGGGGCTGGCCGAGGGCGATGAGGTCGTGATCGGGCCGTTCCGGGCGCTCCGCAACCTCAAGCCGGGCGATGCGGTGCGGCCTGAGAACAAGCCGGAAGGCGGCGAGAAGTAGGCCGCCCAGAGGCTGGAGACACTGACATGGTTGTCGTCGACGTGCTGCGCGTGGCCTGGGAGTCGATCCGCCGGCACAAGCTACGCTCGGCCCTCAACCTGCTCGGGATCATCATCGCCGTGACGACGATCATCGCCGTCATCGCCGTGGTGCAGGGGCTCAACCAGTACGCCGCCAATCTGATCGGGCAGCTCGGCCCCAACACGCTGATCTTCGCCAAGTTCGGCATCATCACCAGCCGCGAGGCCTTCCTCGAGGCAGTCAAGCGCAAGAACTTCACGGTGGAGGACGTGGAGGCCGTGCGGCGCGGGGTCCCCGAGGCCAAGCGGGTCGGGGGGCGCGTCTTCGGCACCCACCACGTGTACGCTGAAGGTCGCCGGCTCGCCGACATGGTCGTGCTCGGCGCGCAGGCCGAGATCCCATGGATGGTCGGGCTCGAGCTCGACGACGGCCGCTTCTTCACCGAGACCGAAGACGCCTCCGCGCGCAACGTGGCGGTGATCGGCTGGGACATCAAGGACGAGCTGTTCCCCCACGTCGACGCCATCGGCCGCACCATCAAGGTCGGGGCCGTACCCTTTCGGGTCGTCGGCACGATGGCCAGGCAAGGCTCGAGCTTCGGCCAGAGCCAGGACCGCTTCGTCATGGTGCCGTTGGGGGCATTCCAGAAGGCGTACGGCAAGAACCGCTCGGTGGACATCTTCGTCGAGGCGCCCGACGCCGCCTCACGGCAGCGCGTCGAGGAGTCGGTGCGCCAGGTGCTGCGGACGCGCCGGCACACGCCCTTCAACGCCAACGACCCATTCAACATCGTCGACGCCGAGGCGCTGCAGACGTTGTGGAAGACCCTCACGGGCTCGGCGTTCGCGCTCGTCATCTTGATCTCCTCGATCTCACTGGTGGTGGGCGGCGTGGCGATCGCCAACACGATGTTCGCCTCGGTGGTGGAGCGTACCCGTGAGATCGGCATTCGCAAGGCACTGGGCGCCCGTCGGCGCGACCTGCGGTGGCAGTTCCTGCTCGAAGCGGTGGCGTTGGCCACCGCAGGCGGCCTCACCGGCGTGTTCTTGGGCTGGCTAGCGGCGCTCGCGGTGGGTGCCTGGAGCCCGTTTCCCGCCCAGGTCACGGTCCCCCTCGTGGTCATGGGGCTGGCGGTCGCGGCGCTGGCCGGGGCGCTGGCCGGGTGGTTGCCGGCCATTCGCGCCGCACGCCTGGACCCGATCGTTGCCCTGAGGGAGGAGTGATGCCTCCAACCCACCACTGGCCGCACGCCCGCCACCGTCCCCTGGAAGGGAGGGCGGAATGACTCGCTGGTCCAGGCTCATCGCGGCGCGGCGGGAGAACATCCTTACCGCCTTTCGCGCTATCCGCGAGCAGAAGCTGCGCTCGTTCCTCACTTGCCTCGGCATCATCATCGGCGTCGCCACGGTGATCCTCATGGTCGGCGTGATCCAGGGGTTCAACCGGCAGTTCATCCAGCAGTTCGAGTCGTTTGGCGCCACGCTCGTGCAGTTCCAGAAGCTCGATGACCGCTTCGGGGAGGGTGGCCCACTACCCGAGGAGCAGCGGCTGCGCCCCAACCTGACGCTCGACGACGCGGAGGCGATCCGCACCTTCGCCCCCGCCATCGCCTTCGTCTCGGCCGAGCGCTGGGGTGGCCGCCCGGCCGAGGTGCGGTATCGCGACCGCCGCGTGCAGGAGCCATCCGTGGGCGGCGTGACCCATCAGTATCCCGAAACCAACAACCACTTCGTGGGCCAGGGAAGGTTCTTCACCGCCGGTGAAGAGCGCCATGCGCTGGCGGTGGCGATTATCGGCAAGAGCGTGGCCGAGACGTTGTTCCCCTACACCGACCCACGCGGCCGCGAGATCGCCATCAACGGCCGGCCGTTCCGCGTCATCGGGGTGTTCGAAAAAAAGGGCGGGTTCCTCGACAGCGGCGGCGCCGACATGCAGTTGGTCATCCCCATCGGCCAGTTCGACCGCCTGTGGCCGGAACGTGAACGGGAGTACGGCTGCATCATCGCCACCGTGCCGAAAAAGGCCGAATGGGTGGATTTGGCGATCGAGCAGGGTACGCAGATCCTGCGCGAGCGGCGCGGCCTGCGCTTCAACCAGCCGGACAACTTCGGGGTCCGCACGCCGGAGCGCAACATCCGCATCTTCAAGCAGGTCACGGGTGGGGTCAGCGCCGCCATGATCGTCATCGCTGGGATCTCGCTGCTGATCGGTGGCGTCGGTGTGATGAACATCATGCTCATGAACGTCACCCAGCGTACCCGCGAGATTGGCGTGCGGCGCGCCCTCGGCGCCCGGCAGGCCGACATCCGGCAGCAGTTCCAGACCGAGGCGATCACCCTTTCGGTCGTAGGCGGCGCTACCGGGGTGCTGCTCGGCCTGGGTTTGTCGCGCCTGGTGGCACTGGTAAGCCCGTTCCCACCCGTGCTCTCACCGTGGTCGATCGTCGCCGGGTTGGTCGTCGCCGGTCTCGTGGGCTTCTTTTTCGGCACCTACCCCGCGTACAAGGCGGCCAGGTTCGATCCCATCGAAGCGCTCAGATACGAGTAATCAGTCGAGCCGGTGCCGGACGCCGGCTGGAAGCGTCGGCCCGAACTCCGCAAGCGCCGCGCGGAGCGCCGCGTCGCTGCCCGGTCGAACCGCGTAGAACAGCACGGTGTCGTCCCCGCACACGACGTTGTGCTCGAGCCGCCACGCCCCGACGCGCCGCCACCCTGGCGGTGTCACTGGGCCGAGAGCGCCCGCGTAGACCATCGCCACGTCGACTCCCCGTGCCAGGGCATGGCTCGCGAGCCAGGTAGCATCGTACGAACCCGACAGCCGGGCCATCGCCACCTCGACGTCGGCAAGGCCCGAGAGGTCGACCACCTTCGCATCGGTGAGGTACGACACGGCGCCGATGTCGTTGAGCGCGACCGTCCGCCCGCCCAGGTACTCGCGCACGAACCGCGCCATCTGGAGGTGCTGGCAGTAGACGTTGTTGGTCGCCGGCACGGCGCGGGTGAGCGCCTGGGTGGCCCGGACGCCGAGCGGCAGCAGAATCAGACTGGCCGACGCGGCGGCGAGCCAGCGGCGCGCTGGGCGCGGGTCGCCTGCAAGCCCCTCGCCGACCCGACGAGCGGCGAGGGGAAGCACGGCCAACACGCCGAGACAGACGAGGTACGCCTCGTAGCGGAAGAGCCACCCGACGCTGGCGAGCAACGTGTGGGTGCCGAGCGTGCCGGCGAAGAGCATGCACAGCGCCACCTCGCGCCGGCGGCCGTCGCCGATCGCATGCCCGGCGAGCAGGAGCGCGAGCAGGAGCAACACGAGCAGCTCGGGCGTGTACGCGAGCCGGGTGTACCAGCCCGCCAGCACCGGCCCGGGCGAGAAGGCGTGCAGGCTCGACGCAGTGGCGCTTTTGAGCAGCAACGAGCTGGGCAAGAACAGGCCACCGTGCGTGCTCGACACGATACCGAAGACGATGACCGGCGCGATGCTCCCAGCTACGGTCGCCAGCGCTTGACGCCACCGCCGCTGCCAGCCGAGCGCCAGGACGATCAACCCGGCCAGGAACAGCGCCTCGTAGCGGGTCGCCACGGCGAGCGCCGCGATCCCGCCGAGATCCCAGCCCGACGCTGCGAGCCATCCGGGTCCGGGGTCCGGCCCGGAGGTCAGGCGCGTCGCCGCGATCCCGGCGAGCACCACCGTGAGCGCCGCGTGAAGCAGGTGCTCCATCCCGGTGAGCACCAGCGTCGGCATCGGAGTCGCGACAACGAGCAGCAGGAGACCGGCGACCTGCAGGTGGGGCGGGATCTCCGCGCGCCGGAGTGCCCATCGCGAGGCCGCCAGCAGGCCGAGCGCGGAGGCGAGGGCGAGCCCGAGCGGCGCCCCGTTCGCGGGGCCGGCGAGCGCGAACACACCGGCCAGCAGCAGCGGCCAGACGAGCGACGAGGTCGCCGGGGCGAACTCGTGGGGGTCGGTGCCCCACGTGCCGTGCTCGGCGAGGTTTCGGGCTACTGCCATGTGGATGTACGTGTCGTCGAGCGCGTAGACTAGGTTGCCGCCGTTACGCCTCACATCCCCCCATGCGAGCGACACCACCACCATGACGAGCAGGGCCGCGGCGACGACGAAGGCAACCCATCCGCCGGTCGCAGGATAGCCTCGAGACCCTTCGGACATCGCCGGCACGATAGGTGCTCGAGCGTTGCCGGTCAACCCCCGGGTTCCAGGTATCCCATTTCGTTCATTCGGTGTTACCTTTCCCTCGGCCGAGCCCCGAGGGAGGTGAACCATGCCGCGAAAGCCGAGGGTGTTCGTCGTCGGGGGTGCGTACCACGTCTACTGCCGGGCGGGTAGGGGCGAGCCTCCGTTTGCCGAGGACGCCACCGCTGCGCTTTTCGTCGAGACGCTGGAACGGGTGAAGATCGAGCACGGGCTGACGATCCTCGCCTGGTGCCTGATGCCCGACCACTACCACCTCGTCGTGCGCTCCGGCGAGCTGCCTTTATGGCGCAGCATGCGGCTCGTGCAGGGGCGCTTTTCCAAGGCGCTCAACCGGCGCGACCGGGGGTTCGGTCCGTTCTGGCAGGGCCGCTGCAAGGCGCGAATCATCGAGGATCGCAAGCACCTCATGCAGGCCATCGCGTACGTCCACCTCAACCCGGTAGCCGGCGGCCTCACGGACGACCCGGCTCACCACCAGTGGAGCGGGCACCGGCAAGTCATCGGCCGGGCGCGCAAGGGTCTCGTCGACGTCGACGAGACGCTGCTGGTGTTCGGCAAGCGGCGGGAGTCGGCGCGGCGCGGCTACCTCGCGGTGCTGGGGCAGGGCCGCGAGGAGGGTTGGTTGGGCGCCGTCCCTGGCGGGCTGCCCTGGTGGCGGCATTCGCGAGGCGGGGACGAGGAGCTGCGCCCGGATCCGACGCGGCCGGCCATGGACTGGCTGGGTGTCGCCGTGCGGCCCGCGCCGCCGAAGGCGGATGCGAGAGGTGTCGCGCGCGCCGTGGCGCGAGAGCTCGGGGTCGGGGTGCGTGCGCTCGGCGGCCGCCACCGTGGCGCCGAACTCGGCCGGGCCCGGGAGCTCGTCATGCTCGTCGGAGTGGAGAGGTGCGGGCTGAAGGTCAACGACCTCGCGCGCGTGATCGGGCGCGTCCCCGGCTCCGCGAGCCGTATCTATGGT
>JAAYVZ010000214.1 GCA_012516935.1 Holophagae bacterium | reverse complement strand
TCCAGCTCCACCAACCGCGCACGCTCTTTCTTGCTCATCGCCACCACGTCCCCCAAGGTCCTCTGCCCTCCCACGGGCACTAACACCAGGGGACATTTCTATCGAGCCCACCAGGGGACACTATCAAGGAGTCGCGACAGCCCCCCTTCCTGACTTGCGCGGCGACAGCGTCGAAGGAGCACTTCTCGACCGCGTCGAAGCCCTTCCCATTCGGTTGCCGAGCTCCTACACTCCTTTCGTGAGGCGTGCCCCCGTCCTGCTGGAGTGCGTCCTCCCCCAGACCGACGACGCCGCGATGCGCACGCTGCTCCGCGGGTTGTGTCGGGCCACCGGGGCGAGTGGATCGGTGCTGACCCTGCGCTCGGCGGGCGGGGTCAATGCTACCTACTCACACGGCGTGTGTGAGGGGGCTCGTCTGGTGCTGCAGCTCCAGCCTGGCGACTCGCTGCAGGCCTGGTGCGAGCTGTTCGGCGCCGGCACCGGACCGGCCGCCAGCCCGTCGGTGCTCGAGGCCGTCCGCCCCCTGTTCGAGAGCGCCGTGTACGCTCTCTCGGAGCGGTCCGAGGCCGCGCTCCAGTCGGAGGTTCTGTCGCAGATCCTCGGTGTCACGACGGACGCGAACCTCCTGATGTGCTCGTCAGGCGAAATCCTCTGGGCCAACGAGCAGGGTGAGGAGGTCCTGGCGCGCCACACCCAACGCCCGCAGGCTCATCTCGACGGCGACACACAGGCCGCCGCGTTGCTGGATCTCGTCGTCGAGCAGATCCGCACGCTGATCGACAGCGGCGAGCGATCCCGGCGTCGGATGCTCACGGCCTGGGGTGACGAGCGTTGGACGATCGAGCTGATGGCGCTGCCAGGGTTGCGCCAGCGAGAGTGCTGTCTGGTATCGCTCAGCCCAGTCCGGCTCCCCCGAGCTGAGGACCTCCACCAGCGCCTCAGTCGGCAACACATCTCGCGGCGCGAGTCGGAGGTCCTCGCCCTGGTCCTGGAAGGCCGCAAGACATCGCAAATCGCCTCGATCCTGGGGATCAGCGAGTACACCGTCAAGGACCACCTCAAGCACGCCTACGCCAAGCTCGGCATCACTTCGCGCAGCCAGCTTCCGAGCTGCCTCGCTCTCGCGCCGCCACCGTGACGTCCTGGTGACGGGCAGACCAGCAGTGGCGACCGCAGCGAGGGATCCCGCGCCGACGCGAACGCCTCAACGGTGTCGTGGTCACCGGCTATACTCCCGTTCATGCTGCGGCTCGGGGGGCTTGCCGTCGATCCACCGCTGGTGCTGGCACCGATGGCGGGCCTCACCGACCAGGACTTCCGCCTTCTGATCCGACGGGTGGGTGGTTGCGGCCTCGTTTCCATGGAGTTCGTGTCGAGCGAAGGGCTGACGAGGGAACACCCACGCTCGTGGCAGCGACTGCGCTTCGCGCCGACCGAGCGGCCGATCAGCATCCAGATCTACGGCGCCGATCCGACCCGGATGGCGGCCGCCGCGCAGGCCATCGAGGACCACGGGGCCGACGTCTGTGACATCAACATGGGCTGCCCTGCCACGCGCGTGCTGCGCGGACGCGCCGGGGCAGCGCTCGGCGCCGATCTCGCGCAGGCTCGACGGGTGATTCGGGCCGTGCGGACGGCAATCACGATGCCGTTGACCGTCAAGCTCCGCCTCGGCCTGCGCGACGACGGCCACACCTACCTCG
The DNA here is from genome assembly GCA_012516935.1 of Holophagae bacterium. GTDB lineage: Bacteria > Acidobacteriota > Thermoanaerobaculia > Thermoanaerobaculales > Thermoanaerobaculaceae > JAAYVZ01. The sequence continues at coordinate 4,053 of JAAYVZ010000214.1, read as the reverse complement.
AGCTCGGGCGGATCTGCGAAGACGAGGGGGTGCAGGCAGTCACGCTCCATCCTCGCACTGCCCGCCAGCAGTACAGCGGCTCGGCCGACTGGACGCACATCAGGAGGCTCAAGGAGACGCTGCACATTCCGGTGATCGGCAACGGCGACGTGGCGACACCCAACGACGCGATCCGGCTGCTGCGCGAGACCGATTGCGACGCGGTCATGATCGGCCGGGCGAGCCTCGCCAACCCGTGGATCTTCCTGCAGTGTGCCCAGACACTCGACGGGAAGGTGCCCGGGGTCCCGACCATGAGCCAACGGCACGAGCTGATGCGCTGGCACTTCTCGACCATCATCGAGCGCGACGACGAGCGGACCGCCTTGCACAAGCTGCGTCTGTTCTGCGGCTGGTACACCCACGGCCTTTCCGACGGGCGCTCGCTGAGACGCCAGCTTTCGAGTCTGACCACCGCCGCCGCGGTCATCGACGCCGTGGAGCGGTTCTTTGCCGAACGGAGTGCTGCGTGAACCGACGACTGCCTGCCCGCATCCATGCCGATCTCGGCAACCTCACCCCCGAGGTCCCCCCGGACGTCTTCAGCGACGCTTTCCGAGAGGCCTGCTACCGCCTCGATGCCTTCGTCGAGGGACTCCTCGTCGAGTTGGCCGCGACCCTGGAGCTTCCGCACGGCAAGCCGATCACCGCGCAAGGTCTCGTCCGCTCTCGCGGCTGGGTGCCGGGCGGCCTGCTGGCGGTCGAGTGGGTGCTCGAGAACCTCGAGCTTTACGGCCGGGCAGAGCGGCGGCCCGAGGGATTCGTGGTCGTGCCAGGGTCGGCGACGCGCGACCCGGAACACATCCGCGCCGAGGCGGTGCAGGCCACTGGGGCCGTTGCTCCGTCGTTCGAGGTCATGGCCCGGTCCGCGGCCGCGCTTCCCGCCGTGCTGCGCGGCGAGATGCGCGGTGAGGACGCGCTCTTCGGACCAGCCACCCTGACCCTCTGGTTCGACTACTTCTCGAACGCCAACCCCCTCTACTACCCCAACAACGCCATCACCGCCGTGGCCGTGGCCAGGCACGCCCGTTCTGGCGCCCGCCTGCTCGAGGTGGGCGGCGGTGGCGGGAGCGGTGCCGAGGCCGTCCTGAAGGCTCTCACCCAGGCCGGCCGGGCACCGTCGTGCTACTGCTTCACCGAGCTCCAACCGGCGTTCCTGCGCCGCGGCACCCGTGCGGCGCGCGCCGTCGCGCCCCCGGGCTGCGAGGTCACGTCCAAGACCCTCGACATCAACCACATCCCGCCGATCGAGGAGCTCGGTGGCGAGCCGTTCGACGTCATCCTCGGCGTCAACACCCTGCATCTCGCCACCGATGTCGTGACAACCCTCACCTCGTTGCGGAAGCTGCTCCGTCCGGGCGGTGTCGTGGTCATCGGCGAGCTCATGCGCCCGGCCGGCGCCGGAGCGGTCCACCTCGAGCTGCCGTTCGTGCTCTTGGATAGCTACCGTGATGTGCGGTTGGACGAGAGGATCCGGCCGCGCCCAGGCTTCCTCACCGTGGCAGGGTGGCGACGAGCGATCGCGGAGGCTGGCTTCGCGGACAGCGACCTGATCCCCCAGGCCATCGAACGCTGCGTGCGCGGTTACCCCGGTTTCTACGCTGGCGCCGCCGTTGCCCACGACCTGGTCAGGCCATGACACGTACCAGGTGCGGCCGGGACTCCGGGGCGAGGTGGCGGAGGATTTGGCGAGCACGGTTGCGATGGTTCTGGTGCGAGTGGCTGCGCGGCCTCCTGGTCGTCGTTCTCCTGGTCGGCTCGCTGCGCTCGGCAGTCGCCGACTGGAACGACGTCCCCACCGGCTCGATGAAGCCCACCATTCTCGAAGGTGACCGGATCTTCGTGAACAAGCTCGCCTACGACCTCAAGGTGCCGTTCACGGGGTGGCGGCTGGTGCGCTGGACCGGCCCGGCCCGAGGTGACATCGTGGTCTTCCGTTCGCCCGCAGACGGCACCCGCCTGGTCAAGCGCATCGTCGGCCTCCCCGGCGACACCGTGGCGCTGGTCGACAACCGCCTGCTCATCAACGGCCGCCCGATGCGGTACGAGCCGATCGAGCTGACCGAGCTCCCCGACTTCCTCCCTGGATCGCTGCAGCACCGGCTGGCGGTCGAGAAGCTCGACAACCGCGATCACGCCGTCATGGTCACCCAGGGCATCCCGGCTCGCCGCTCCATCGAACCGCTCACGGTTCCCCCCGGCCACTACTTCATGCTGGGCGACAACCGGGACGAGAGCGGGGACTCGCGCTACTTCGGCTGCGTGCCGGGCGACGCCATCACCGGCAGGGCCGTGGCGGTCGTGGTGTCGGTCGATCTCGACCGCGGCCTGCGCCCGCGCTGGCGCCGCTTCTTCTCCTCGCTGACGTAGCCCGTATCTCTCGCCTGAGTTCGTCGCGAACGGCCGAGGATACCGCTGACGATCGGTGGACCCAGCGCCGAGGCGGTGCGTCGATCGTGACAGCTCGCCGCAACCCCCGAAGGCAAAACCTTGCGGGAGGCGACTGCAAGGCGAGGCGCGGGCGCGCGCGTCATCGTGGCTCGGCGATGAGGATGGGCGGAGCGGCGGGTGGCGACCCGCGCAACGGATCAGCGGCGGACGAGCTCGCGAAGCGAGGCGAGCTCCCGCTCGAGCGCGCCGACGAGGGCGGGCGGAACTCGTCCGGTGTTCCTCAGGGCCGCGACGACGGACTCGAAGTACCAGAGCTGCTCGTCGCGCCCCTGGGCAAAACGACCCCACACAGCCTCGCCGTGCTCCCGGTACGCCTCCACCACGCTGCGGAGGTTGTAGAGCTTGTCGGCGGCTCCGACCAGCAGCGCCCCGCCATGCTCGCCAGGAAGGCGCTCGAGGTAGGCAAGCTTGCGCTGCTTCCAGGGGGGCTTGGGCACCGTCCAGGCGTCCGTGCACGCGTCGACAATCGCTGCCACCTCCTCGCCGAACCGCCTGCGAATCCGCTCGAACGTGGCAGCGCCCCCCTGATCCTCGACCGCGTCGTGCAGCAGGGCGGCTATCGCCTCGGCCTCGCTCCCGCCGTGCTCGAGGACGATCGCGCACACACCCAGCAGGTGGGCGACGTAGGGCACGCTCGTGCCTTTTCGGTTCTGGTTTCGGTGCAGCCGCACCGCCATGACCAGCGCCCGCTCGAAGCGCCCGCTCAGATCCGGCATGAGAAGCCCCCCCGCCACCGGCTATACCAGAACCCCACGACCGCCAGCTCGCCCGTGCTCGGCAGTGTCCAGATACAAAGCGACAGTCCGCTGGCAGAGGTCGTACCTGAAGCCGCTGCTGCCGACCAGTCGGTCCCCGCTCTCATCGCTGGCCGCCACCAGCATCCAAACACTCGCCGTCTTCGCCTCGTGCGAGCCGAACCGCGACGCGACCGAGCTACGGCACCCCATGCGGGCGGTCATGCCGCGTCACGCACCATCATACCGGCGGCACGGCGGCCGATCTCGACGGCGAAGTTCGTGCCGCGATCCCACGGGTATACTTGGCTCATCGAAGCAAAGAACAGCCCGGGCATCGGCGTCGCGATCGCCGGCACATGGCGCGAGTGGCCCACGAGTGGGACCGGCTGGGCGTAGGTCGTGCGGTACAACCAGGTCCCCCTCACCCACCCGGGCCGGAACCCCGGGTTGATCCTCGCGAGCGCCGGCAGGAACCGCTCGACCAGCTCGTCGTGCGTGAGCTGGAAGTACTCGTGGTCGGTTTCGAGGTAGTCCCCGCAGTAGACGATGACGTCACCTCCGAAGTGCTCGCGCGGCAGGAAGTTGGTGTGCTCCACCAAGGCCAGGAACGGGAACCCGGCAGACTTGGGAAGGTTGTACCAGTAATACCCCTCGGGCGACAGCGGCTGATCGAGCGCCAGCACCATGACGACCGCGCCCAGGCTGTGTAGGTCCAGCAACCCCTGGAGGTAGTCGGGTGCCAGCTCGGGCGCCAACCGTGCGAGCAGCGCTGGCGAACAGGTCGCCAGACGGCGGTCGAAGACGAGCGCTCCCGATCCTGCCACGG
>JAAYVZ010000213.1 GCA_012516935.1 Holophagae bacterium | reverse complement strand
CGTGGGCAGCGGCGGGCTGCTGTACCTCGCCTGTGCTGCCCTCACGCTCGACCAGCGCTGGGGTGTGCGTTACGGCCTCCCCCTGCTTCCGGTGGTGGCGCTGGGGACCGCCGGGCACCTCCTGTGGCGCCCGCGGGTGGCCCGCGTGGCAGCAACCTCCCTGATGCTCGCGGCGGCCGGCTACATGGTCTGGGAGACCGCGCCGGTGATGCAACTGCGCCGTCGGCCCACGCCGGTGCGCGCGGCGTTCGACTTCGTCAAGGGCTCGTACGACCCAAAGCGGACCCACCTCGTGTTCGGGCGCGATATCGCCCCCCACGGCGAGTGGCTGCTGCCCCGCCTCGGCCTGCCCGGCGAGCTCTGGCAGAAGGATCGCTACTACCTGCGAACCTCGACCGACAAGCGCAGCGTGGTGGTGGTCACGACGGAGCCGATAGCGGGCTTCTCCACCGTGTTCGAGCGCACCTGGAGCTCGCCGCGGTACCCCGAGATGACATCGGGTCGCTACCGCACCGCGGTGGTGTTGGCGCCGGCGCCGGGTGAAGGGATCCTCGAGCTGCCCAGGATCGAGATCGGCGAGCAAAGCTGGCGGGTACAGCGCGGTGGCACGGTGTCACTGCCAGCCGAGGGGTGGCCGACGGCGTTCGAGCTCTGCCCACTGTCGGCCTCGGTGACCGTGCGGCAGGCCGACCGCGAGCCGCGGGAGGTGTGGCCGGGCGAGTGTGCGGACCTGTTCCTGCTTCCCGGTCGCGAGGGTGCGATCGGGCTCGATGGCGGCGGCGACGGGGCGTTCGTCCAGCCGTTCGTGTTTACGCCGGTGGCAGGCGGCTGGGGTGCGGACACGAAGGTGGGGGGAGTGGGTGTGCAGCGGTTCCCGCGCGGTCCGGCCTGGGTCGTGCCGGTGGTGGCTCGGCTCGACGGTGTAGGTGGGGCCCGTTGGGTCTCGCAGCTCGAGGTTGCCAACCGTGGTGGCGTGGCCGGGGAGGTGGTGATCGCCCGCCTACCGAGCAGGAAAAACGGCAACGTGCTGCCAGCGGTCCAAGTGGCGCTCACGGCCGACCAGGCGTTACGGCTCGACGACGTCCTGGCTCGCCCCGAGCTCGGCGCCGAGATGCCGGTAGGCGCGTTGCTGGTGGGGCTCGACGTCTCCAACCCCGAAGCCGAGGTAGGCTTGGAGGTTCGGGCCCGGACGTTCAATCAGCGGGGCCCTGGCGGAGCGGGCGACGGGGCGCTGCCGGGCGTGCCGCTCGAGGACGGTCTGCAGCCGGGGGAGTCGGCAGGGCTCGGCGAGCTCACGGTCGAGGCTGGCGACCGTGTCGCCGTGGGAGCCGTCGCGGTCGGTTCGTCGGCCGTCAAGCTGACCTACGTCGCCACCCGAGTCGGCAGCGTGGGTGAGGTGCACCGCGCCCTCTCGGTACCGGTGCTCGGCCACGCGCAGGAGCCGTGGGCGCTGGTGCCTGGAATCTGGCGCGTCACCGTCAGGCTCGCTCCGGGGGACCCCAGGCTGCGGGTCGTGCCCTACCTCTCCCGAGTCGGACCCGATGGGCGGTCCAGCTACCTCGTCGGCTCCTCCCCGACCGCGCGTGAGTTCGGCCTGGCGATCCTCGTCCGCACGCACCCACTCGCCTTCTGAACCGCGGCTGTCCGGTCGTCGCGGGGCCAAGATGGTATCCTCGCACGGTCCCGGCCATCAGGCGGTGCAGCGACGGCGTGCCCCGCCGGGCTGGCGGCAGGGCGCGACCCCGGATCGGGCCGCGCCGGGAGCCTCGTGACCACCGACCGATCAGTCCCCACGTCCTCGTCCCGAGCCCGCCAGGTGACGGTCCTTGCCCCAGCAGTGGCATTCGCGGCGCTGGCAGCGCTTCTGGTGTGGTTGCGGCCTCCGGCGCCGTCCTCGAACGCCGATGCCGCGTTGCTGACAACGCTTCGGGCGGGAGAGCCCCTCGGTGGTGTGGCACCGCTGTGGTGGCTGGTCGGCCGCGGGCTCCTGGCGCTGACCGGCAGTGCGTTCGCTCCTTGGCATCTGGCCGTGGTCGGGGCGTGGGTGGCGCTGCTCTGGGCGGTGTGGAGATTGGCTGGCTGGGCCGGGTCCGGTCAGGCAGGCACGCTCGCCGCCCTGGTGGCGGTGGCGGTGTGGCCGCCGCTGCTCTGGCGCGCGGGCACGGTGGGCGCGGAGCTGTCGGGAACTGCTCTCGCCGCGGTGGCCGCCTACTTGCTGCTGTGCGCCCGGCGCCCGGGCGGGCCCTTGTGGCCGGGGGCGCTGGCCGTGGTCGGGGCGTGCGGTGTATGGGCGCAGTCCGTCTGGCTCGTGGTGCCGCTCGCGGCCTGGGTGGGAACGGCTGCCTGGCGTGACGGCCGGTCGCGAGAGGTCGCGGCCACGTTGGGGAGCGCAATGGCGGCGGTGGGCGCGACCTGGGGTGGGTGGTGGCTCGTCGGAGGCCTGGTACCAGCCAGTTGGCAGGGTGGCGACGCCTCCTGGGTGGAGGTGGTGGTGGGGAGCCCATGGCTGGGGCTGTTCGCGCTCCTCCTGGCGGGGGTGGGTGGCGCAGCGGCGTGGCGGAACGGGAAGCGCGAGGTCGTCGTGTTGGCCTCCGCGGGAGCCGCGCTGGCTGCTGTGGCGGCACTGCTGACCACGAGCTCCTCGCTGCTCCTGGCGGTGCCGGCGGTTGCGTTGTTGTGGAGCGGGCTGGGGGCTTCTGGCTCCCGGTGCCGCTGGGCGGCGCTCGTGGGCGTTGCCGTTTGGGCGCTGGCCGCCGTCGGCTGGGCCTGGCCGGCACTGCAAGCCCGGCGGGAGCCGGCGCCCGCCT
>JAAYVZ010000212.1 GCA_012516935.1 Holophagae bacterium | reverse complement strand
GCGGCGGCCGCCCTGCTCGTCGGCGTGATGCTGGCAGTCTGGCGCACCTCGCCCACCCGGCCCGGGCCTGTCCGCGACCGCCTGATGGAGGGCTACCTCTCGGTCGGCGGCGACACCATCGCCTGGGTCGTGGACTCCGAGACGACCATTCTTTTCACCCTTGAGCTCCACGACGTGGAGAAAGGACAGCGATCATGAAGAACGCAGCGGTGCTGCTCGTGTGTCTGTGGTGCGTGACTCTCTCGGTGCTCCCGCTGGCGGCGCTGGCCGGCCCGGGCGAGCTGCCCGTGAAGGTCGTCCTCGTCGTCGGCTTTCCCAGCGGGCAGGAGCCGGCGACGGAGGGCAAATTGCTGCTCCCCGGCACGGTGCTGCTCCCGGGCGAGGTCGTGGGACCGCCCAGCGCCCCGATCGCCGAGCAGGCCGAGCGCCTCAAGGGCGCGTTCAACCTGGCGAAGGTCGAGGTGAGCCCGCCCTTGACGTACGTGATGAAGGTCGGGGAGGAGCAGGTCATCAACACCCCGGCCGGCAATCTCGACCTGCGGCTCACACTGGTGGAGTTCGACGCCGAGACGGCGGCGCTCAGGGTCGGGCTCTCGACCGGGGACAAGGAATCGGAAGCGAAGCTCATGATGAGGCGGGGAACCCCGGGGATCATGGGTGGCAGGGATGGCGAGGCCGCCCCCTTCTTTTTCGTCAGCATCGAGCCGCTGACACGCGACTCGCGGGTCTCTGAGGAGGCGGTCCACCGCGTGGACGAGAAAGGGATCACGACCCCGAAGCTCGTCTACTCGGTGCCGCCCACCTATCCCGAAGAGGCGCGCAAGGCCCGCGTCACGGGAACGGTGGTGCTACAAGCCCTTGTCGACGAGCACGGCGTCGTGCAGAACGTCGAGGTGCTGCGCTCGCTCGAGAAGGGCTGCACCGATGCGGCAGTGCACGCGCTCCGCCAGTGGCGGTACGAGCCGGCCCGCTTCACCGAGAGCAGCAAGCCGGTGGCGGTCTTCTTCACCGTCACCATCGCGTTCAGGCTGAATTAGCATGCCCCGCCCTGGCCACCCAACCGCCCGGTGGCTGGTGGTTGGTTGTTGATTCCCCGCCCGCGCCCCCACCCGTTGCGGCCCCCGCGCCGCGTCCTCCAGCCGGCCCTGCCGCTCCTCCTCGACCTGGACGTGGACGAGGGTGGGGGAGACCGACCACGTCCACGTTCGGGGAAGCGCTGTCCTTTCTGGCGACGGGGCACGATCTCCCAAGGGTGCGCGGGCTATCGTCCCTCGTGGCGGCGGAGCTTCGTGAGCTGGCGCTGGGCGCGGTGGATCTGCTTCCAGAACCGCTCCCGCTCGGCCGCGGCCGCGGCGTCGTGGCGGGTGTTGGCCCACGCCAGCTCTTTCTCCAGCGCCTGGTAGCTCGCCAGGCGCGCGGCGGGCAGCGTCCCGGCCTCGACGGCATCAGCCACGGCGCACCCCGGCTCGCCGGCGTGCGCACAGTCGGCGAACCGGCAACGCTGGGCGAGCTCGGCGATGTCGGCGAACGTCCGGGCGAGCCCCTCGTCGCCGCCCCATAACCCGACCTCGCGCAGGCCCGGGGTGTCGACGAGCACGCCGCCGCCAGGCAGCAGCAGGAGCTGGCGGGCCGAGGTGACGTGCGTGCCCGTGCCGTCCGAGGCTCGGACCGCGCCGGTGCGCTGCCGCTCGGTGCCGAGCAGGCGGTTGATAAGCGTCGACTTGCCGACGCCCGACG
>JAAYVZ010000211.1 GCA_012516935.1 Holophagae bacterium | reverse complement strand
TTCCTCGGACAGCTCGCAGTTCTTCTTGCCGAGGTTCTTGCGCAGCGGCCTGAACCACTGCGTGGCGTCGATCAGTTGCACCTTGCCCTGGCGGTGCGCCGGCTTGCGGTTGGTGAGCACCCAGATGTAGGTGGCGATGCCGGTGTTGTAGAACATGTTCAGCGGCAGCGCGACGATCGCCTCCAGCCAGTCGTTTTCGATGATCCAGCGGCGGATGTTGCTCTCGCCCTGGCCGGCGTCGCCGGTGAACAGCGACGAGCCGTTGTGCACCTCGGCGATGCGGCTGCCGAGCCTGGTGTCCCGCTTCATCTTGCTCAGCATGTTGGCCAGGAACAGCATCTGGCCGTCGCTCGAACGGGTGAGGAGCGAGTACTCGGGGTCACCCCGGTGTTCGATGACGAAGCGCGGATCCTTGATGCCGTCCTTGCCGCCCATGCGTTCGAGGTCGCTCTTCCAGCTCTTGCCGTACGGTGGGTTGGAGAGCATGAAGTCGAACTCGCGCGACGGGAACGCGTCGTTGGCCAGCGTGGAGTGTTCCGGGCCGCCGACGATGTTGTCCGCCGCGTCGCCCTCGCCCTTGAGCAGTAGGTCGGCTTTGCAGATAGCGTAGGTCTCGGCGTTGATCTCCTGGCCGAAGAGGTGCGTCGCGACCTGCTTGCCGCGGGCCCGAGCGAGCTGCTTGAGGGTTTCCTCCGCCACCGTCAGCATGCCGCCAGTGCCGCACGCGCCGTCGTAGAGGACGTAGGTGCCGTCGGTGATGGTGTCGGCGATCGGCAGGAAGATGAGCTTGGCCATCAGGCGCACGGCGTCGCGCGGCGTCCAGTGCTCGCCGGCCTCTTCGTTGTTCTCCTCGTTGAAGCGGCGCACCAGCTCCTCGAACACCGTGCCCATCCCGTGGTTGTCGAGCCCGGGGTGCTTCACCGTGCCGTCGGCGTTGAGCACCGGGTTGGGGCTGAGGTTGATGTCGGGGGAGAGGAGCTTGGCGATAAGGGTGCCGAGGACGTCGGCCCTGGAAAGGCGCGGGATCTGGTTGCGGAACTCGAACTTGTCGAGGATGTCCTGGACGTTGGGCGAGAAGCCGTCGAGGTACGCCTCGAAGTCGGCCTTGAGCTGCTGCTGCGACGCCCTGGCGCGGAGGTCCGCGAGGGTGAACGGCGAGGTGTTGTAGAACGCGTGTCCCGCCGCGTTCCGCAGCGCCAGGTCCTGGTTGGTGATCCGGCTGCGATCGAGCGAGGCCTTGGTGTCGAGGACCGCCCTCTTGCTCGGCTCGAGGACAGCATCGAGCCGCCGCAGCACGGTCATGGGCAGAATGACGTCGCGGTACTTGCCGCGGACGTACACGTCCCGCAGCACGTCATCCGCAATCCCCCAGATAAAGTTCGAGATGAACTGCAGCTCTTCGGGCTTCATCCGCCCTCCTAGTGCGTTCACACCGAATTCTACAGCCAAGTGCTCGCCGCTCGGCGCGTTGCGCGATGCCCATGATCGCTCGAAGGTGCTGCTGCCCCCGCCGCACGGGACGAAGCCGAGCTGCGAGGGCGTCCGGGCACCTGCCCGCGAGTTGCGGTGGTGGGTAGGCCGGCCGTGGGCGACGAAAGCTTCGAACCACGGATCCCTTCGGGCTGGGGCCGGGGGGAACGGCGGTCGGCGAAGCGGGTGGATCGACTGCTGTCGGGTTGCTGAAACACGTCGCTCGTGCAGGTTCGGTGTAGCATGAGGCCGGCATGTCGCGACACGCCCCCGAGATCGTGTCGACGCCCGAGGGACGACGGAGGCTGTCCGCGAAGCTTTGCGCACCCACCGCGGCCCGGCAGGTCGCGCCCGGGGGGGCGCTCGCGGTGTGGCCGTACCCGCACCCACGGCTCGAGCGTGTCTGCGCCTGGCTCGGGCAATTGACCGTGATCGAGACGCGGCTGCGCGAGCGAGGCGTTGCCGTGCGACGCTTGCTGGCGAGCGGCATCGCTCCGCCTGGCCGGCAGGGCCACGGGAAGAGCTGAGCGGTGCGCATCCTCTACGTGACGGTCGGCGATGCGTCGAACCCGGGCTCCCGCTACCGGGTGTACGCCCACCTGCCGTTCCTGAGGTCCCTGGGATACGAAGTGTCCGTGCTGTCCCCCCTCCGGCGCCGGCCGGGGCGAGCCGGCAGCCGGCTGTGGCGGGTACTCGACCTCCTGCGCGCTGCGGCCCGAGCCGGCTCCGCCGACCTCGTGGTCCTCTACCGCGTCACCTTGCCGCGGCCGTTCGATCGCCTGCTGCGGCGCCGCGCCAGGGTGCTCGTGTTCGAGTACGACGACGCCATCTGGCTGCCGGCCCCGGCCGAGCCGCAGGATGCCGCGACGGCGGCGCGCTACGAGGCCAACTTCGCGGCGACACTGGCCGTCGCCGATTTCGTGGTGGCGGGCAACGAGATGCTCGCGGCCAGGGCCGCCGACGTGCTGGCCGAGGTCGTCCCGACGGCTGTCGACGTGGCCCGCTTCACGCCCGCGACCACGGCGGGTAGCCGCCCGGGCTTCGTCGTCGGCTGGGTCGGGACGGCCGAGAACCAGCTCGAGTGGCGCCGGCTGGCGCCTGCGTTCAGGGCGGTCGTCGAGGCCCGCCCGGAGGTTCGGCTCAAGGTCGTCTCCGACCGTCCGCCGGCCGATCTCGGTCTTCCGGTCGAGTTCGAGCGGTGGAGCCTCGCGCGCGAGGCGGCCGCCCTCGACGACTTCGACGTCGGGATCATGCCGCTCGACGACACCCCCTGGAACCGCGGCAAGTGCAGCATCAAGGCGCTGCAGTGCATGGCGATGGCCCGCCCCGCCGTGCTCTCGCCGGTGGGCATGAACCGCGACGTGGTGCGCGCTGGGGCCGACGGCTACTTCGCCGGTAGCTCGGAGGAGTGGGTGGCGCACCTGCTCGAGCTCGCCGCCGACCGGCGCCTGACCGCCGCGCTCGGGTGCTCCGCCAGGGACCGCGTCGCCGCCTCCTTCTCGCTCGAGGCGGTGGCCCCGAGGCTCGAAGCCGCGCTCCGCCGCGCGGTCGGGCGCTGACCCTGCGTCTGCCCGTCGCCGCAGGCAGCGCAGCAGGCGCTCCTCGCCCACCGCGGCACGCCGAGCGCCTCCGCCGACGCGCTCGACCTCTCGCCTCCGTTGTTTTCGGCCGGCTTCCAGCTCACCGGCGACTGGGAGTAGGAGAACTAGGAGAGGCGGACGTCGAAGGCGCGGCGAAACGAGGCGCCAGGCGATAGCCGGACGAGCCCCTCTTTGTCCTCGAGGCGGCCGGAGGCGTCGATGGGGTCGGCGATGCCGCACCAGGGCTCGAGGCAGACGAAGTCGCCCGGGGGTTTGGACCAGATGCCGAAGAAGGGAAAGCCCTCGAACGACATTTCCACCCCGGCGCCCGAGCGCCGGCTCGCGAGTCGGACGGTGGTCGAGCGCAGGTTTCCGAACACGAGCGCGCCACGCGAGAACAGGTCACGGGACAACGGCAGCTCGCGCTGGCCGGCGAGCAGCGGCTCCGGTGGCGCGCCGATGAGGCCGTCGACGACCGGCCAGCGGCCGACCGTCTCCTCGTGCTCGAAAACGAGTGCGAAGTCTTCGAAGCGCTCGTCACCGAGCAGGGGACACCTGAAACCCGGGTGGCCGCCGACGGAGAAGAGAAGGTCCTCCGGCCCTGGGTTCGCCACCTCGAACGTGGTCTCGAGCGTTGCTTGCTTGACGCGGTACGTCACGGCGAGGCGGAACGAGAAGGGGAAGGTCGGCCGCGTTTGTTCGTCGTCGGCGAGCACGAACGTCGCGCTCACGGCATCGTGGGCCGTCAGCTCGAAGCGGCGGTCGCGGGCGAACCCGTGCTGAGGCAGCCGGTACCGGACGCCGCGCCAGAGGTAGCGGTCGCCGCGCAGCCGGCCGACGATCGGGAACAGCACCGGCGCCCGCCGCGGCCAGCTCGCGGCGTCTGCCTGCCACAGGTACTCCACACCGGTGTCCAGGCGCCTGAGGCTTTGCAGCTCCGCCCCCAGCGCGCTGACCGTCGCCTCCAGGTTCCCGTTGCCGATCTTCACGTCAGGCATGCGTCACCCCCGCCACCGAGTCGCAGTGGCGTCCAGCGCACGGAGAGCCAAGGGATGAGCTCGACCACGTCCGTGATCGCGAGGCCACGAGAGCCGGGGCCCCGGACACCGTTCCCTCGCAACGCCCGCGCTCTCAGGCGGTCTTTTCCGGCCCACCCGGCTCCTCGTCCACCCGCCAGTGCTCCCGCTCCTCCAGCCAGCCGTCCAGCATCCCGTCCGGCGGCCTGGCGATGAGCGCCTCGCACGTGGCGGTCACGGTGCCGTCGGGCAAGCGCACCTCTGCGGCGGTCTCCGAACGCCTGCCGCCGTCGCGCACCACCCAGCCGACGAGGGTGAGCGGCGTGCGGGTCGGGGTGGGCCGTCGGAACGTCACGGTGAGCCTGACGGTGACCCACAGGCGGTCGAAGTCGCCTTCGAGCATGAGGGCGCGGCCGGCGGTCTCGTCGAGCAGCGCCGAGACCACGCCTCCGTGGACGATGCCGGGGTAGCCGTTGTACTCCTCGGCGACCGACACGGTGGCGCGCACCTGGCGGGTCTCGCGGTCGTTGACCCAGCGCGCGCGGAGGCTTTTCGGGTTGTCGCGGCCGCACACGAAGCAGTAGCGGGAGGTGGGTTGGCGATCGCTCATGGCCGGCAACTATCGCACATCAGCGCACGAACGAGCGCCGGCGCTCGAACAGGGCGACGTTCCCGAGCCCGAGCCCGGCCGCGAGCGCGAGCACGAGGCCGGTCTTCCACCCCATGGCCGTCTTGGCGAAGACCTCGACCCAGGCGAAGAAGGCGAGGGCGGCCAGCAATGCGGCGAGGGCGGCGGGCCACAGGTGGCCGCGCCGGTCCCGCCGCGCCGCCAGGATCTCCTGCGCGGCGAGCACGAGCTGCCCGACGAACAGGAGCTGGGCGGCGACGAACGGCAGGATGGCGACGAGCCGGTCGTACCGCTCGCGCTCCAGGACAACGAAGGCGCCGAGCGCCAGCGCCATCGCCGCCGCGCTGCCGGCGAGCTGCAGCACGACCGGGGTGAGGACCCGCGAGAGCGCGACGGCGCGCAGCGGCACGCCGAGCAGCAGGTGGAGCACCGGCCGGTGCTCGCCGGCGTCGCGACCGATGACGATGAACGCGGCCACGCCGGAGGCGACCACCATTGAGAAGAGCAGGGACACGACGACCGATTGGGGTCCGGCGCGCGAGGTCAGGAGCACGATGCCGACGAGGCCGGCGGGAACCATGCCGACCGCCACCGTGACGGCCAGCAAGCCCCAGTGGTAGCGGAGGTTCTCCCTAAGCAGTCTGAGCATGGCTTCCCCCCTTGAGGATCATCACAGCGATCTCCTCGATCGTCATCGGCGAGTGCTCGATGCGGTCGGCGCCGAGCTCGCCGAGGTGTCGCAGCGTCTCGGCCTGGGCGAAGCTGACCACCTGGTGCTCGTCACGCACCCGCCGGTGCTCGGCGACGCCGGCGATGCGGGTCTCGCCGACCGCCAGCCGGAAGGTGATGCGCCGCCACGACTCGGCCATCTCGGTCGTGGCGTGCCGCCCGAGCAGCCGCCCGTCATGGATGAACACGAGCTCGTCGGCGAGCCGGCTGATGTCCGAGATGATGTGCGTCGAGTAGAAGATGGCGTGCTCGCCGTCGGCCAGCACCTCGGCGGCCACCACCATCACCTTGGCGGTGCCGATGTCCAGGCCGAATACGAGGTCCTTCAGTTCTTTGGGCATGGCGATGCTCTTCAGGGTGCGGGTCGGGCCGCTGCCGGTGCCCG
>JAAYVZ010000210.1 GCA_012516935.1 Holophagae bacterium | reverse complement strand
GCCTCGCGCACCCGCGCCGGCAGGTCGGGGCAGAGGTCGGCCTTGTTGAGCACCACGACGGGCGTGGCGTTGCCCTCCCAGGCGAGCGTCACCAGCCGCTCGATCCGGCGCGGGCTGAAGTCGCCGTCGAGCCCAGTGACGACGAGCACGAGGTCGACGTTGGTGGCCAGCACCTGCCCGTCGCTCGAGCGCCCGGCCGCCTTGCGCCGCAGCGCCGAGCGCCGCGCGAGCACCCACCGCACGATCGGAGGATCTGACGTGTGGTCGGCGAGCACCCAGTCGCCGACTGCCACGGCGTCAATGCCTTGACCGGCGAGGGAAGTGGGGATCAACGCGGCGGCCTCGCCGCCGGCGTGCAGCACCGTGAGGTGGTGGCCATGTCGGAACACCACGCGTCCCGGAGTGAGGCCGGGGTCCCGGTCATCGATCTGTGACTCGAAGAAGTCGCTCCATCCGAGCGAGGAAAGCTTCATGGTCGTGTCTCCGCAATCGCGCGCCGGCGGGCGCAGCACCGCCGACCGGCAGGGTGAAACGGGAATGGCCAGCCTCACCCGGCTGACGGGGTGTCAGGACCTCTCAGGCCCCGACGGCGATTGCGGCAGTCTCCGACACACACGCTCCCGCGGCCCGCGCGAACCGCGGGCGGATTCTACCTCACGCCGGACCGGCTGGCGCCGGCTGGCCCCGCGGGCCGGTGGCCGCAGTGGCGAGCGCGGACCTCTGGGCCGCGCCGGGGCAGATGGGCGGTACCTGGACCTGGACGTAGACCTGGACGTGGGTGTGGGCGTGGGCGGGGTGGGGCAGACCGTCCACGACGTGCAGAGGTAGGTGATGAGCTAGCCCCTCCCGGTCGAGGACCAGGACGAGGTCCAGGTCTACGCCCTGGTCGAGGTGGTGTGAGGGCTGCGGGGAAGGGTGGATGAGGCGCAGGGGGCCGTAGTGCGTGGGGGAGTGGGAGGTGTTGTGATCACTGTGAACCGACAACCGGCCGGGCGGGCGCTGGGCGACGCGAATGGAGTCGGTGTATCAATCTGCGGTTCGGTCCGAGGTGTCGGTCGCCTGCGCGCCGGCGAAGCGCAGGACGTCGGCCAGGGCGGCGCGCGTGCCGGTGGGAGACGCCGTGCCGTCGGCGGACGGGAGCTCGGGGCCGACCGTGACGGCTGTGGCGGCAAGACCAGGGGCGCGATCATGGGAGCCCCCACGTGGTCTGCGTCCAGTCACCAGGGACGAGCCGGCGACCCGGGTGTCGACCACGGGAAGGTGCGCCCTCTTCACGCATGTGACGATGCTCACAAACAGGCGCGTCTGCAAGCCCTAGACTGAGACAGCCCATGCGGGGACCAGCGCAGTCGTGTCGGGCGGAAGGCTCGGGCGCTCGTCCTCCGGGAGGAGGCTGGAATGCGCTGGATCACCCCCTTGCTGCTGACCGTGGCTGCCGCGGCAGCCGCACAGCCGATCATCATCGACCACACGTGCGCCGACCACACGGTCATCCCCGAGGCGTACATCACGCTCGCCAAGCAAAACCTGCGCGTGGGGTACGGACACACGTCGCACGGCTCGCAGCTCGTGACCGGGCTCAACGCGCTCAAAGCCCACTACGGCTCGGCGTCGGTCTGGGCCTATCCGTACTCGTCGTGGGGTCTGAACCCCGGGGTGTTCATGAACGACTACTGGGGTAACGCCTACGGTGGGTCGGACCTCGGCCACAACGGCGACCTCGCGTGGCGTGACGCGACGATCGCCGGCCTCGGGGCGGCCGGTTGCGACCGCAACGTCGTCATCTGGTCATGGTGCGGCGGCGTGTCGGACAACACCGAGGCGGGCATCAACACCTATCTCAACGCCATGAACGCGCTCGAGGCGGCGTATCCGGGCGTCAAGTTCGTGTACATGACGGGCCACCTCGACGGCGGCGGTGCGGCCGGGAACCTCCATGTCCGCAACCAGCAGATCCGTACCTATTGTCGGACCCACAACAAGATCCTCTTCGACTTCGCGGACATCGAGAGCTTCGACCCCACGAGCCCGACCAACTTCATGACCCTGTATGCCACGGACGGCTGCGAGTACGATACTGACGGCGACGGCAACCCCTGGGGTGATGGGAACTGGGCCACGGAATGGATCGCTGCCCACCCTGGGTACCTCTGGACCCAGATCGCCACGGCGTGCGGGGGCTGCGCCCACTCCGAGAGGCTGAACTGCAGCCGTAAGGGCGCGGCATTCTGGTGGCTGCTCGCCCGTCTCGCCGGGTGGGGCGGCCCAGCCCAGGGCCCGGTCATCACCGACGAGCCCGACAGCACCACGATCTATGCCGGCACGACCGCCACGCTCACCGTGGTGGCGACGGGCAACCCGCCGCTGAGCTATCAGTGGTACAAGGGGACGTCCGGCAACACCGGCTCCCCCGTGGCGGGCGCTACCGAACCGAGCTTCACGACCCCGCCGCTCACCGCCACCACGCAGTACTGGGTGCGGGTCTCGAACGGGCAGGGGCACGATGACTCGGTCACCGCAACCGTCACGGTCATCGAGGACCACCTCCGCCCCGCGGCCGTCGCCGTCGATGCCCAAAGCTACAGCGCCGGCAGCTCCGACGCCAACGGCGTGCTGGAGCCCGGCGAGGACGTCGTCCTGGCCCCGAGCTGGCAGAACATCGGCACCGGCGCCCAGAGCGTCACCGGGACCCTGACCTCGTTCGTCGGCCCCGGCGGCGGCACCTACCAGATCCTCGACGGTACCGCCTCGTACGGCAGCATCCCTGCGGGTGCGATCCGGAGCTGTATTTCGACCGGCAACTGCTACGGCCTGCGGCTCGGCCAGCCGAGCAGTCGGCCCACCCACTGGGACGTCGAGGTCATCGAGCAGCTCGGCGGCGGGCGCACCCGCACCTGGACCGCGCACATCGGCGACTCGTTCGCCGACGTGCCGCGGAGTCACTGGGCGTACCGCTTCATCGAGACCATCTTCCACAACGAGGTCACGGCTGGGTGCGGCGGTGAGCCGCTCAGGTACTGCCCCGGCTCGACCCT
>JAAYVZ010000209.1 GCA_012516935.1 Holophagae bacterium | reverse complement strand
TGGCGCCGGCTGGGTTGCCGTCGGTCCCACCGCCACCCGCAGTGCCCGGCGCGCCCCGCGCGTGCGACCCCTGAGGATAGCCCTCCGCTCCCGTGTCGGACGCGGCTGCCGTGTCGGAGGTGCGCACCCACCGCGGTGTGCCTGCGATCCCCTCGCCCTTCGAGCCGTTGGCGTTGAGGCTCGCAAGGCTGCGGTAGTCGGTGTTGAGCAGGCCGCTGCCGCTGGCTCCGCTCAGGAATCGCCCGCCACCTCCCCTGAACCCCAGCCCGGTGACGGTCATCGTTCGGCTTGCATCGGTCGGTATGTCGAGCCTGTAGGCGACGTCGAGGGCGAGCACGCCGCCGACGCTGCCATTCCATGCCAGCGCAGTGGGGGGTGTGGTCGAGACCCGCGCGTAGTTGTACTGGGGTACTCGGATGACCTGAAAGCGCCGCTGTCCCTGGGTGCCGAAGGCCGCATTCGTGTAGGCGAACAGAAGGCCCCCGTTGGCGCCCTTGCCCCGGATCGGTACCCACCCGCCCGATACCGGCCCCTGGGCGACCACGTACTCGTAGGTGCCAGCGCCGTTGAGGCTGGTCCAGCCGTTGGCGGGGTCCGACGCGACACCGTCGCCGTAGGTACTGGAGTTGGACGGGTCGATGCTCGCATCCTGCATCTGGATGACGAGCAGGAGGTTGCCGCTGGCGATTGGGGTGCTTGTGCCGCTGGGGCTCCCCACCTGAATCGACGTGGCGCCGGCCGCCACCGAGCTCGTCCCCGGGTAGTAGGTGTTGATGATGCCACTGAGGCTGATAGGGGCTCCGGACGTGCCGCCATCCTGGCCAGGTGTCGCACACAGGGCGGCATAACCCGGCGCTCCGATCGTCAGCACACAGCCCGCCAGCAAGGTCGCGATGAACGGGACGTGCAGCCTCGTGCTCATTGTTTCCCCCCGGGCCAGACGGAACCATCCAACCCTGCGCCAATCCTATTGTGCCGAGTGGCTTCCCGCAAGCGCGCTGGACGGCGGCGTGGCGCGGCAGTGCCGTGGGCGGCGGGGGCTGGGCCGCGTGGGCACGCTCGCCTGGCACGCCTGGAGCAACCAGAGCGGGCTTGTGCGCGGTGGCCGATCACCATGCTTCCTCGTGGGAACGCAGCGCGATGCTATGATACGGGCGGCGGCGAGATACCCTCCCGCCGCCTGCCTCTGGGGGGATGGCATGGAACCTTTCGAAAACGAACCACAGCAGCCGCCACCGGGACTGGCGCCTCCATCGGGGTATGAGCCGCCTGCTGTGACGTTCGTTTCACCGCTCGAGGAGCTCGCCGGCGCGTGCACCCCCCCCACCGGGAAGACGACCGGCAGCGGTTGTACGACCTACATCGCTTCCTGAGCCCCACTGTTTCGATCCAGCTCCCGGCTCTGCGGTACGCCAGTAGGCGACCTCCGTCAAGGCGGTCGAGGCGGGCTGGGAGGAGCTCGTCGCCCAAGGCTCGGATGGGCGATAATCGTGCCAGGCGGAGGCAAGCAAGGCGCGGCCTGCCGCCAGCGCCGGAGGGACGATGGGCCTGAGAGCTCGCGTGCTGGTGTTCACCAGCTTGGCGTTCGCGGTCCTGATCGGGATGTTGTATGGCTCCTTGCGAGCTATCGCACTGCCCCGGTTCACCGAGCTCGAGTCGCAGGAGGTTCGGCGCGATGTGGAGCGCGCCGTCGAGGGCCTGCAGCGGGAGCTGGACGCCCTCGAGACCGTGTGCGCGGATTGGGCGCAGTGGGACGACACCTACCGCTTCATGGTCGAAGACCACCCCGAGTTCGAAGCAGCCGCTCTCGTTCTCGCATCGCTTGCCAACCTCGATCTTGACGCGGTTGTCTTCGTCGCGCCAAGCGGCGATATCCGCCGGGCGATCGGGCTCGACCCTGGCCGTACTCGTGTGCAACCGATTCCCTCGGAGCTCCTGCCGGCGCTCACAGCGGGTAGGGCGCTCGGTCGCACCGCCGATCAGCCGAGGAGGGTCGGCCTCGTCGCCTTGCCCGAAGGGGTGATGCTCGTGGCCGTGCGGGCCATCCTCACGTCCAAGGCCAGCGGCGGCAGTCACGGCTCACTCGTCATGGCCCGCTTCGTGTCGGCTGAGAAGATCCGTGCGCTCGGGACGAGCTTGCGCCTCGACATCGCCGCCACTGTGTTCGCTGCGGTGCCCACCAGCATCGCTGGGCTCCGGCGAGAAGACCTGGCTGCGGCGACCGTACCTTCGGTGGTGGAGCTCGACGAGAGTCGGGTCGCTGGGCTCATCGTGCTACGGGATCTTGCAGGCCGTCCAGCGCTGCTGCTGCGGGTCGACAGGTCGCGCTCGTTCTACCAGCAGGGTCGCGCGAACATCCGCAGCCTTCTAGCCGCTTTGGTCGTGGTCACCTCTCTGATAGCCGGTGGCGTGCTGCTGCTGCTGGAGCACAGTGTGCTCGCCCCCCTCTCCCGTCTGGGAACAGCGCTGCGGACGATCGGCGTCTCCGGCCTCCCGTCCGGCCGCGTTCCGGTGACCGGCAAGGATGAGCTTGCGAGGGTCGCGCGGCAAATCAACGACATGCTCGAGGCGCTGGAGGCGGGCCGTGAGCGGCTCCGGGCCAGTGAGGCCCGTTTCCGGCACCTCGTCGAGACGGCACCGGATGTGATCTTCACCATCGCGACGGCAACCGGCCGGATCACATCCCTGAGCCCAGCGTTCGAACGGCTCACCGGCTGGCCGGTCACGAGCTGGATTGGCCGAAAGGCCCTCGCGCTCGTCGCGCCACCCGACCGCGCCCGCGCCGTGCGCACCGTCGCGGGCCTGCTCGGAGGCGAGGCGTCAGCGTCGCTCGAGCTGCGGCTGCGCACGGCCTCGGGAGGGCTGGTCGACTGCGATATTGCCGCGGCTCGCGAAAGCACCGGAGGCCCGGTCACGGGGGTGCTCGGCGTGGCTCGCGATATCACCACCCGCAAGCGCCTCGAGGCCGAGGTGGTGCACACCCAGAAGATGCAGGCGATCGGCATGCTCACCGGGGGCGTCGCCCACGACTTCAACAACCTGTTGCAGGCTCAGATGAGCCTTGTGCAGCTCTTGCGCTGGCGGCGGGAGGACGCCGCGCGTCAGGAGCGGATCGTTGGGGAGCTCGAAACCCTGATCCGGCGCGGCGCGGCGCTGACCCGCCAGCTCCTCGTCTTCGCCCGCAAGGACGTCAGCAAGCGGGAGGAGCTGGACCTTGCCGATGTCCTGCGCGACGCCGTGCTCCTGGCGCAACGGCTGGTGCGCGAGAACATCTGCATCGAGGCCACGATCGGAACCGGCAAGATGCCGATCCTGGGCGATCGCGGACAGCTCGGACAAGTGCTGCTGAACCTCGTCACCAACGCCGTCGATGCGATGCCCGACGGTGGCCGGATCGTGCTCCGGGCCGAGCGCGTCGGGGCTGGCGAGGCGTACATCGAGATCGCCGACAACGGCGGCGGCATCCCCGACGAGGTCAAGACACGGTTGTTCGAGCCGTTCGTCACGACCAAGAAGGCTGGCCAGGGCACGGGCCTCGGGTTGGCGGTCGTCGACTCGATCGTCACCGCTCACGGCGGGCGCGTCAGCGTGCAAAGCGTCCTCGGCTCGGGCTCGACGTTTCGCGTCACCCTGCCGCTGCGCACCGAAACCGGTCCGGTCGCGGCTGCTTCGCCGTCTGCATCGGTGCGGCTCGTCGAAGGACGTGGAGAACGGGTTTTACTGGTCGAGGACGAGGACGGTGCACGCGAGGCGCTGCGCGAGACCTTGGTGAGCCTCGGGTACGAGGTGCTGGCGGTCGCGAGCGCTGAGGAAGCCGGGGTGGTCCCGGCCGCGCCCGAGTACGAGCTGCTCCTCACGGATCAAATGCTGCCCGGCGCAGCTGGAATCGACCTTGCGACCGGGCTCGTCGACCGCTGGCCCGATCTCGCGGTGATCGTCATGTCGGGGTACTCCGAAGGCCAGATCTTGCAACGGGCGGTGCAGCGTCGGCTGGTCCGGTTCCTGCAGAAACCATTCGATCTAGCAACGCTCACGAGCGAGGTGCGGGCGGCTCTGGATGCGCGTGCTGCAGCCCTGGCTGGCAGGTGAGCGCCATCGAAAAACGGGCGCTGACGGCGCCACCCCGGGCTCGGTACCTGGTTGCAGCGAGGGCGGCGAACGACCGGGGCTTCCGGCGCTCCCACACGGAAGCGCTGGGCTCGCACTCGTATGGCATCGAGGATGATGTTCACATCATCGCCGTCCTTGCGCCGGTGAGCGCTTCCGGTCGCGGGTTGCGGCGCGCTCCACAAAGACCTCCAGGCTCGGAGGCCAGAACGGGCGAGACGAGATAGAAAGCCGAAATCGGAACCCGCTGTCAACCGGCCAGAGCGTCTTTGCGACCGCCGTTGCGGTGCGCGCGCTCGCTCACTGCGCGTCCAGCGCCGCACGGAGCTCGCGTGCCAGTGTGTCCATGTCGAACGGTTTCTGGAGGAAGCGACCGCGAACCAGGGCCAAGGCTCCGATCGTCTCGGTGGTCAAGTACCCGGACATCAGGACGATCTTCAGGTTGGGCCAGCGGTCCTTGAGACCCAACGCCAGGTCCATGCCAGAGGCGCCTGGTAGCACGAGGTCCGAGAGCAGAAGGTCGAACGGTGGGTCTTGCGGCAGGGTGCCGGCTTCCTCGCCCGAGGCGACGGCCACGACCTCGTATCCGAGGCTGGTCAACACCTCCGCGAAGACCTCGCGCGCCGTGTGCTCGTCCTCGACGATCAACAGGCGCTCCCCGCCCCCGCGAGCCTCCGCTCCGATGCCGAGGTCCTCGAACCCATCCGCCCGCAGCGCCTCGGCGTCGCCGAGCGGGAGGCTGAGGTGGAAGGCGCTACCGCCGGTGGGAAGGTTCTCGACCTCGACTCTGCCACCTGCCTGCATGATGATCTCGCGTGCGACCGCGAGGTCGAGGCCGCTCCCGGATGGCTTGTCACGCACGAGGAAAAATGGCTCGAAGATGTGAGGCAACGCCTCGGGATCGATGCCTCGCCCGAAGCTCCGGATCGTGACCGCGGCGTCGGCACCCACGGCGGATGATGCAATCGTCATGCGGCCGCCGTCGGGCATCGATTCGGCACCGCTGGCGACGAGATTGGAGATCGCATGCAGCAGCTTCTCCCGGTCCGCCTCGACCGGCAGCACCCCGGGGCTGAGCTCGAGCTCAACGTGAATGTTGGCCGGGAGCGTGGTGCGCGCGAGGTCGCGGGTTTCTCGGATCAGGCTGTTGAGGTCGAGCGGCTCGGGGCTGGACGGGACGTGCCGGGCGAAGAGCAGGAGCTGGCGGAGGATCGTCGCGCCACGTCGCGCGAGCTGCTCGAGCTCGTCCGCGCACTGCAAGACCCGATCGGAGTCACGGTAGCGCTCTCGCAGCACCTGCGCCAGCCCGAGATTTGACTGCAGCAGGTTGTTGAGGTTGTGGCCGAAACCCGCCGCCATGCGGCCAAGAGCCTCCATTTTTTGCCCGTCGAGCAGGTGCTCCTGCATGCGCTTGCGCTCGGTGATGTCCTCTGCGATCTCCATCGCCCCGGTCACCTGCCCGTTGACATCGTACAGGGGGGCGAGGTACAGCACGGTCTGGATGGACCGGCCATCCTTGCTGAGCCGGGTTTGCTCGACGCCCCCGGCACTTTCGCCACGAATCGCTGCCGCCAGCAGCGCCCGGTAGGTCTTGACCTCCCGCTCGGGCACGCCGGGGTGCAGACGACCTCCGGCCTCCTGCTCGGTCCACCCGTAGAGGGCTTCTGCTGACCGGTTCCAGAGCGTCACCCGCTGCTGCGGTGTCAGGGCCACGATCGGGAGCGGAGACGCCTCGATCAGCGCCGTGAGCATTCGGTTGGTCGTCGTCAGGGCGTTTTCCGCCGCCTTGCGTTCCGTGACATCGCGTGAGAACAGCGCGAGCCGAGCGACACCACCGAGTCCGTCGCTCACCGGCACGATCGAGTGGTCGTAGTCGCGGCCCTCGTACGAGTCCTCGTAGCGGACAAGTCGGCGAGTCGCTCGGGCGAGCGCGAGGTGGGTAGTGAGGAGCTCACCACTTTCGTCCGGCAAGCAGCGTGCGAGGGTGGAGCCGAGAACGGCCTCGGCGGATTGCCCTAAAGCCTGCGGTGCGGCCGGGTTCAGGGCCAGCACCTGTCCCGCCTCGTCGAGAAGGTAGACGGGATCGGGGTTGGCGGTCAGGAGGACGCGTGTGGTGGCCTCGCTCTCGCCGAGAGCTTCCTCGATCTGGACTCGTTCGGTGAGGTCCACGACCGTGAACACGACGACGCCTGCCGCGCCGCCGCCCCCGACAGCGGGGCGGGCAGCCAGAGAGGTCGCGACCAGGACTCCATCGGAGCGGCGCATGGTGAGCTCACCCTGCCACGATTCCCCCTTGGTGACCGCTGCCAGGACAGCGCGTGCCAGGTCGGGTGCTTGCCAGAAGCTCTCGAATCTCCTGCCGCTGAGCTCGCTCGCGTGCGTCACCCCCAACAGGCTGCGCAGCGCCTGATTGGCGAACAGCACGACCCCATCGCGATCCACGTACCCCTGTGCGACAGGGCTCGCTTCGAGAGCCGCGTCCTTGATCCGGAGCAGGTGCTCGGCGCGTGTCTCGTCGGTCACGTCGCGGAGCTGGACTACGGCCCTCGCGCCTGACGACGAGTGTGCTGCTGGCCCGACACGGGTGCGCAGCCAGATCAGGCGCGGGCCGATTTGTGTGACCTCGACCTTGGTTCGTTCCGGCTCGCCCGCGAGCACAGCGGCGACCATTTCCTTCGTCCCGGCACCGAGGCCACCGGCAAGATCGCCGAGCCTGCGCGGGAGGGGCTCGATATCGACGCCGGCGCGTGCCATCCACCGTCGCATGGCGTCGTTGGCGCGCTCGACCTGCCAGCTCGCACCGATCACCAGGACCGGTTCTTCGAGCGAATCCAGAATGTCCGACCAAGCGTCATCGTGCATTGCTCACCTCTTTCGGCTCGCCATGACCACCATAAACCTCTGTGGCCGATCGTCCACTGCGGGTCAGGTCCCCACTGGGGGTCGGCCCTGGCTGAACGAGGTCGTCGACTCGGCTTCCGGCCACACCCGCTGCCGCTGGTCGCTTCCGGTGCCTTCGCCCCACTGCCATTGTGATAAGGATAGCGACTTTTGAGCCCGAGTAACCTCGAGGCGCACGCTCGGGGCTTTGGCCGATCTCGCACCGCGGCGTCCGATCGGTTCCCGGACGGATCCGGATCACCACCTGCGTACGCCATTGTTCCGGGGAGTGTCGAACCTTCCGTGAGGCACGGGGGTCCGCCGGTCCGAGCGGGGCATGGCTGAACGCGGTCCGCCCGCCCCTGACAGCGGGACGGGCGGATCGCTGGGTGTCTGGGTCTGGATCGCGGTCCCCAGACCGCGGTGGTCGCTACATCACCGCCGTGGGAGGTGCGGGCTCGTCGGCGGCGCCGGCCTTGCGCAGCGGGATGGCAATGAGGTACCAGATGAGGAAGGCAGCCACCGGGAGGGCGAGCCAGGGAGCGAGCGTGGCGAGCTGCGGCACGTTCCAGAAAGCGTGCTCGGCACGCAGGCCGACGACGGCAGCGACGAACAGGCCCATGAGCGCCTCGCCGGCGATCAGGCCCGAGGCGGCGAGCACGCCAGCGTTCTCGACGCGGGCCCTCTGGGCGTCGTTGTAGCCACGCTTGTCGCGGATCTTGTCCGTGATCCCCCGCACCACACCGCCGACGAAGATGGCGAACGTCGTCTCGAGCGGAAGGTACATGCCGACCGAGAACAGCATGGGCGAGCGGACCTTGATGAGGATGAGGGAAACGCCCATGGCGATGCCGACCAGCACCAGCGGCCACGCCATCTCGCCGCCGACGATCCCCTGTGACAGGGCGGCCATGAGCCCAGCTTGCGGCGCTGGGTAGGTGCGGCCGCCGAACCCGCCGGCCGCCCCGAACTGGGCCACGTCCGACGTATACATCATGTAGAGGGGAAAGAACATAACGAGGCCGGCCACGACCACGCCGATGATGTCACCGATCTGCATCTTCCAGGGGGTGCCGCCAAGAATGTGCCCGACCTTGAGGTCCTGCAGCATCTCTCCGGCGACCGCCGCCGAGACGCAGCCGATCGCCGCGACGGCGAGCACGGCCGCCACGCCCTCGGTGCCCTTGGCGCCGATGATGACCATGGTGAGCGCCGCCACGATCGTCGTGGCAAGCGTCAGGCCCGACAAAGGGTTGTTGGACGAGCCGATGGTGCCGACCAAGTTGCCCGACACCGCGGCGAAGAAAAAGCCGGTGATCACCATGACCAGGGCGGCCACGATGGCTGGCACGAGGGCGCCGGTGAACAGGTAGTACACCGCGACCATCGCACAGATGATGGCCGCGATCCCGAGCAGGACGGACTTGAAGGAAAGGTCGAGCTCGGTGCGCTCGGTCGGCGCCTCGGCGACGGCCGACTTTCTGACGTCGGCGATCGAGCGCCGCAGCCCGGCAGCGAGGCGCGCGCGCATCCGGTAGAGGGTGTAGCAGGCGCCGACCAACATGCCGCCCACGGCGATCGGGCGGACGACGAAGCGGTACAGTTCAGAAACCAGCTCGGCCCAGTTCTGCACGCCGTTGGCGTCGGTGTAGCCAGCGATCATCGACGGTCCGAGGAAGAAGATCAGCATTGGTACGAACAGCCCCCAGGCGAGCAGGCCGCCGGCAAAGTTCAGCGCCGCGAGCTCTGGGCCGATGATGTAGCCGACGCCGAGGTAGGCAGGTGTCACGGCGGGCGCCGAGAAGGTGGATACGCCGCCGACCGAGATCTTCTTGGCATCGCCGGTCAGTCCCAAGCGCACGAAGCCGTCCTTGAGCTTCCCGACGGCAATATGGAAGTCATTCGAGGATCTGAAGATCCCCAAAGCGTCGAGGCACCGCACGACGGCGCCCACGGCCATCGCCCGGAAGAGCTGGAGCGCCGCCTCGGCCCCTTTCTGCCCGGCTTTGTGGATCTCCGAGGCAGCCACCGACTCGGGGAACGGCAGCGTCGGGTCCTCGACCATGACGCGGCGGAGGATGGTCACGAACATGATGCCCAAAATGCCGCCCAGGACCATGAGCGCCGAAGCCAGGAAGTACTCCTTCAGCATGTGCTCGCGGTCGAAGTGCCAGAGCTGCAGGATCACGAACGCGGGAATCGTGAAGATCGCGCCCGCCGCGACCGACTCACCGATCGAGCCGACGGTCCGGGCGAAGTTCTCCTCGAGGATCGAGCCGCGGCCGATGCGCAGCAACGCCATGCCGATGACCGCCGCCGGGTAGGTCGCGGCGATCGTCATGCCGGCGCGCAGGCCCAGGTAGGCGTTGGCCGCCCCCAGGACCACGCACATGCCGAGACCGATGAGGAGTGCCCGCAGCGTGAACTCCGACTGGGTCACGTGGGCGGGCACGAAGGGGGTGAACTTCTTGTCGCTCATGAACGCCACCTCCTGCCTTTTCTCGCCGCCGCGCGAAGGCTTTGCGACGGAGGATCGTGGCCGGCATTGTGCGGCTCGCCCCCTGCACGGTCAAGCCCGCCAGCCCTCCAGCCTCGTACCGGCTGGGCGTGGCGCGCGCTCGAGGCCGGTGCCTGGGGTCCCTCACCGGTGCCCCTCTCCTCAGAGGTGCGGTGAAGACTAAATATGCGTCTACTACACGCAAGTTCGTCGAGCATTGATATGATTTACTCTTGACAATAAGACACGCAGATTTTATGTTGAGCGTGTCGGCAGCGGGCTACCGACAGGGAGATGCATATGGCTTCGAACACCAACTACACCGTCAAGGCCTCCGAGGCGCTGCGGGCGGCCGTGCAGGGGGCAGCCACGAGGGGCAACCCCGAGGTGCTGCCTGCCCACCTGTTGCAGGCATTGCTCGAGCAGGAGGAAGGGCTGGCCCCGAAGCTGCTCGCCAAGGTGGGAGCGCCTCTGGGTCGGGTGGTGGAGGCGCTGCGGACGGACCTCGAGCGGCTGCCGCGCGCCCAGGGCGGGTCGGAGCCCGTACCCTCGCGCGACCTGCGCCAGGTGCTGGAGGCGGCGGCCAAGCTCGCCCCCCAATTCCAGGACGACTACGTCTCGGTCGAGCACCTGCTGCTCGCGGTTGCGGGCCTGCCCGGGTGCAGTGCGGCCCAGGTTTTGGCGCGCTTCGGCGTAACCAAGGACACGTTGCTGCGCGCCATCCAAGAGCTGCGCGGCTCCCACCGCGTGACCGACGAGAACCCCGAAGACAAGCTCGAGGCGCTCAAGAAGTACGGGCGCGACCTCACGGAGCTGGCGCGGGCGTCCAAGCTCGACCCGGTGATCGGCCGCGACGACGAGATCCGCCGCGTGATGCAGGTGCTGACCCGCCGGACCAAGAACAACCCGGTGCTCATCGGCGAGCCCGGGGTGGGCAAGACCGCGGTCGTCGAAGGGCTCGCCCAGCGGATCGCCTCTGGCGACGTCCCGGAGCTGCTGCGCAAGCGCCGCATCGTGGCGCTCGACATGGGCGCGCTGATCGCCGGGACCAAGTACCGCGGCGAGTTCGAGGACCGTCTCAAGGCGGTGATCAAGGAGGTCGTCGACTCGGATGGCGAGGTGGTGCTGTTCATCGACGAGATGCACACGCTCGTCGGAGCCGGTGCCGCCGAAGGCGCGATCGACGCCGCCAACCTCCTCAAACCGGCGCTGGCGCGTGGCGAGCTCCGCTGCGTCGGTGCCACGACGCTTTCGGAGTACCGCAAGCACATCGAGAAGGATGCGGCGCTCGAACGGCGCTTCCAGCCGGTCATGGTGGGCGAGCCCTCGGTTGAGGAGACGATCGCCATCCTGCGCGGTCTCAAGGAACGCTACGAGGTGCACCACGGGGTGCGCATCACCGACGCGGCGATCGTTGCCGCGGCGACGCTCTCGGCTCGCTACATCACCGACCGGTTCCTGCCCGACAAGGCGATCGACCTGGTGGACGAGGCGGCCTCCCGGCTGCGTCTGGAGATCGACTCGCTACCGGCCGCGATCGACTCGTGGGAGCGCACGGCGCTGCGCCTCGAGATCGAAAAGCGCGCTCTCGCCAAGGAGCCCGACCAAGCCTCCCGGCAGCGCCTCGACGAGCTCGAGAGGGAGCTGGCAGAGCTGCAGGAACGCATCGACACCGCCAAAGCGTCGTGGCAGACCGAAAAGCGCCTCATCGGCAGCATCCGCACCGCCAAGGAGGAGATCGAGCGCACCCGCGAAGCGGCCGAGCGGGCGGAACGGCAGGGTGATCTCGAGCGGGCCGCCCAGCTTCGCTACGGTGAGCTGGTGCGCCTCAACCGTGCTCTCGAGGAGGCAACGGCGGCGCTCAAGGCCCACCAGGCGGTGCACGGGACGTTTCTGGCCGAGGAGATCACCGAGGAGGCGATCGCCGAGACGGTGGGTCGCTGGACCGGGATCCCGGTCTCCAAGCTCCTCGAGGGCGAGAAAGCGAAGCTGCTGCACATGGAGGAGCGCCTGCGGGCACGGGTCGTGGGGCAGGACGACGCGCTGGCGGCAGTGGCGACGGCGGTGCGCCGGGCTCGTGCCGGGCTCAAGGACCCCAACCGCCCTGTCGGGTCGTTCCTGTTCCTCGGGCCCACCGGCGTCGGCAAGACGGAGCTGGCACGGGCGTTGGCCGAGTTCCTCTTCGACGACGAGCACGCCATGGTGCGGCTCGACATGTCGGAGTACATGGAAAAGCACGCCGTCTCGCGCATGATCGGCGCCCCGCCGGGGTACGTCGGCTACGACGAGGGCGGGCAGCTCACCGAGGCGGTGCGCCGCCGCCCGTACTCGGTGGTGCTGCTCGACGAGGTCGAAAAGGCGCACCCCGACGTCTTTCACGTGCTGCTGCAGATCCTCGACGACGGCCGGCTCACGGACGGCAAAGGCCGCACGGTCGACTTCCGCAATGCGGTCGTGATCATGACCTCCAATATCGCCTCTCACGTCATCCAGGAGATGGGGGAGGACCAGCGGAGCCGCATGCTCGAGCTGGTGCAGCAAGAGCTGCGGGCGCACTTCCGGCCCGAGTTCCTCAACCGCGTGGATGAGACGTTGGTTTTCCACCGTCTGGGGCGGGAGCACATGCGGGCGATCGTCGCAATCCAGCTCGGGCGGCTCGGCGCGCTGCTGGCCGGCCGCGGCATCCGGATCGAGGCCACGCCGGCGGCCGAAGAGCTGCTGGCGCACGAGGGGTTCGACCCCGACTACGGCGCCCGCCCGCTCAAGCGCACGATCCAGCGTCTGGTGCAGGATCCGCTGGCGGTCCTGGTGTTGGAGGGGAAAGTGGCGGACGACACGACGGTGCGCCTCGAGGTCGACGGCGGCTTGCTTCGCCTCACCCCGATGCCGTCCGAGTAGGGACGGACTGTCGTCACCGGACCGCGAGCCGTTCACTCCTCATCGGGACGGGCGTGACGCTCGGCTTTGCGGCGGCTCCGAAGCTCCTTCTCGCGCCGCCGCCGGGCGCGGGCCGCTGCGGTGGGGCGGGTCGGTTTCCGTGGCGTCTCGGGTGCGAGTGCCCAGCGCAGCAGCTCTTTCAGACGCTCCACCGCGGCCTCGCGATTGGCGGCTTGGGTGCGGTGCTTCTGGCTTGTGACCCGCAGCACGCCCGTCCGGCTGATGCGAGTGTGAAGGCGCTCACGAACGAGCTGCCGCTGCGAGAACGAAAGCCCGGACACGCGCTCGAGATCGAGCAGCACCGCCACGCGCGTCTCGACCTTGTTGACGTTCTGCCCGCCGGGCCCGCTGCTCCGAGACACCTCGAAGCGCAGCTCGTCCTCGGCAATGGCCACACCGGGCATGATCTCGAGCACCGCACTCCTCCCCGCAACCCGCGGCAAGCGCGGGAGTTGCCGGAATCGCAAGGATAATCCATACTGCTCGGTACTGAGAGGAGGTCGAGATGCCGATTGCCAACGACGTGGGTGAGGTTGCAGGCAAGGTCTGGCATTTCCTCGACGAGCGAGGTCGCTCGAGCCTGACGGCGGTGGCGCACGGCGTCGACGCACCCCGGGTCATGGTTTTCATGGCCGTGGGCTGGCTGGCCCGCGAAGGCAAGGTGGACCTCAGCCAGGAAGGCCGGGTGACCGTCGTCTGCCTGCGCGGCGACTGACCTTGCCCTTGCCCCTCGTAGTCGAGAGTCCAAAGTCCGAGGCTGACTGCCACACGCTCGGTGCCACCGCCACCCGCTGCGAGCGCCTTCGTGGTGATCCACGGCCGCTTCGTCCGGATCGGTACGACTTGCGGCCTTTCACGTGCGACGTTCGACCGGGGCGTGGCGGCTAGGGCTGGCGCTCGATCTTGCCGGTCATCGGTACGAAGCGCACCGGCAGGACGTCCTTCTCGGAGAACCCCTGAGGCTCCCTCGTGACGACCTTGAGCTGCTGGTAGTACGCACCGACCGGGATGACGAGCCTGCCACCCACGGCGAGCTGCTGCAGGAGCGGCACGGGGATACGCTCCGGGGCAGCGGTGACGATGATGCCGCGAAACGGTCCCGCTTCCGGCCATCCGGCGTAGCCGTCACCAGCTCTGACATGCACGTTGGGGTAACCGAGCTCCTTCAGGCGGGCTTCGGCCGTCGCTGCCAGGCTGGCGCGGATCTCGATGGAATACACCTCGCATCCCATCGCTGCCAGCACCGCGGCCTGGTAGCCCGAGCCGGTGCCGATCTCGAGCACCTTGTCGCCAGCTCTCACCTCGAGCAGCTCCGACATGAGACCGACGATGTACGGCTGGGAGATGGTCTGCCCCTCGCCGATCGGCAGGGGGTGGTCGGCGTACGAGGCGGAGCGGAGCTCCTCGGGAACGAAGAGGTGGCGGGGCACGACCCGCATCGCCGCCAGCACCGCTTCGGAGCGCACCCCGCGGGCTTGGATCTGCTGGGTGACCATGGCCTCGCGCAACCGTGCCGACTCGGCATCGTCCTGGGCCCGGCCCTGCCCCCCACACCCCGCGAGCCACCCGCCAGCCATGGACATGGTCAGGATGACCTCCAGCACCCTCAAGGCGTGCTCCCTCCCACGAACATATCACGCCCGGCGACCACCGTGCGCACCACCCGTGCTTGCAAGATGCTTGCCGGCGGGCCGACCTCCAAGTCACGGTCGAGTACGGTGAGGTCCGCTGCGAACCCAGGCGCGAGCCGTCCCCGCCAGCCCTCCTCGCCCCCGGCGTAGGCCGCCCATTCGGTGTAGCCGGCGATAGCCTCGGCAACGGTGAGCGCCTCGTCTCGGTTCCAGCCTTCGGGAGGCTGGCCATCTGGGGTCTGGCGCGTGACCGCGGCCCAGATGCCCAGGCGCGGGTCACTCGACTCGATGGGTGCGTCCGAACCCAGCGCGAGGCGCGCTCCGGCGGCGAGCAGCGACCGCCATCGATAGGCCCACGCCGTGCGCTCGGGTCCGAGACGTTCCGGAGCCCACGGCATGTCCGAGGTGGCGTGGGTCGGCTGCACGGAGGCGATGGCGCCCAGCGCCGCGAAGCGTGGCACGTCAGCAGGGGCCACGATCTGCGCATGCTCGACCCGCGGCCGCAGCCCCGGCGTATCGCCAAGCTGCTGCTCGAAAACGTCGAGCACCCGCCGCACGGCGGCGTCACCGATGGCGTGGATCGAGGGGGAGAACCCGGCGTGGGCGGCACGCCGCACCACCTCGGAGAGCCGGGCCAGCGGTGTGACCTCGAGGCCCGAGGTGGCTGGGTCGTCGCTGTACGGAGCCGAGAGCCAGGCCCCTCGGGAGCCGAGGGCACCATCCGCGTACAGCTTCACCGCCCGTACGGACAGCATGCCGTCGGCCGAGACCTGCGGTCCGTTCGCCAGCTCGGCATCGAGCAAGGTATCGTCGCCGCCGTCCAGCATGACCCAGACGCGCACGCCCAGCGTCCCTTGGGCCTGTAGCTTGCGAAGCACGGCCAGCTCGTCACGGGTGGTCCCGGCGTCATGCACCGAGGTGTGTCCAAGCGAGGCGAGATGCGCGGCTGCCGCCAGCATGCGCCGCTCGATGGTGCTCGGAGACGGGTTGGGAAGCACCCGGTCGAGCAGCTCTTCCGCCGCATCCACCAAAACCCCGGTGGGCTCGCCGTGCCCGTCGCGCACGATGCGTCCTCCCGGCGGGTCGACGGTCTCGCGGGTGATCCCGGCCGTGGCGAGCCCGCGGGCGTTGGTGAGGACCGCGTGCCCGTCCACCCGGCGCAGTGCGACCGGGTGGGCCGGGATCGCTGCCGAGAGCCCGCCATGATGGGGGAACGACTTGTCCGGCCAGAGGTTTTGATCCCACCCACGACCCACCACCCAGGTTCCGGCCGGCTGCTTGGTGGCGGCGGCTTGGGCGCGCGCGATGACCTCCTCGAGGCTGGTCGCGCCGGTGAGGTCCACCTGCTCGAGCGCGGCGCCAATGCCGGTGAGGTGGGCGTGGGCCTCGGTGAATCCGGGGTAAACATGGGCGCCTTCCAAAGCGACGACCTCTCCGGCCCGCCGTTGCCAGCCCGAAACATCCTCCGGCTCGACCAGCGCCGCGATCCGGCCAGCCTCGATCGCGACCTCGAGCCGCCGAACGCCGTCGGGCGCGTGCACGACCCCGCCGAGGAGCAAGCGGTCACACCGGGATCCCCGGGCACAGGCAGTGAGAAGCAGCGGAAGGACCAGCGAAAGCACGACGATCCAGGATCTCATGGCGGCCACTGTAGCCAACGGCGAGGGCGGTGGCAATCGAAGTGCACGCCCCGCCTGGCCGCGCTATGCTGCGGGCCGGGAGGAACCAGTCATGCCCGCATCCGACCTCACCCGTCGTGACCTTCTGACCTCGGTGGCTGCCGCCGGGGTCGCGGGCGCCGCTGCGGTCGCAGCCCAACCCGCTCGCCGCCAGGTTGCGATTGGCTCGGTGAACGCACTAGCGGCGGTCAAGCTGACCGTGGAGCGGCTTTCAGCCGGCGAGCCGCCGGTGGACGCAGCCGTGGCCGGCGTCGGTCTCGCCGAGGCCGACCCGGACGAGGTCGGCGTCGGCTACGGCGGGCTTCCCAACGAGGACGGGGTGGTCCAGCTCGATGCCGCAGTCATGGACGGCGTGTCGATGCGCGCTGGCGCCGTGGCTGCACTCGAGCGGATCAAGCACCCAGCGCGCGTGGCGCTCCAGGTCATGCGCCGTACCACGCGCATCTTGCTGGTCGGGGATGGCGCCCTGCGTTTCGCCCGGGCACATGGGTTCGTCGAGGAGAACCTTCTGACCGAGAGGGCGCGCAAGATCTGGTTGTACTGGAAGGAGAACGCCGCCCCGGATGACGACTGGCTGCCAGCCGCGGCCGAGGCCGAGGATCCCGATCTCAGGTGGTTCGTCGAGAAATACGGCAGCAGTTACTTTCGACCCCAGGGCACGATTCACGTCTCGGCGCTAGCCGCCGACGGTGGGGTCGGCTGCTGCACCACCACCTCGGGGTTGTTCTTCAAGCTCCCCGGTCGGGTCGGCGACTCGCCGTTGATCGGCTGTGGGCTGTACTGCGACGCCGAGGTCGGTTCTGCGGGCGCGACGGGGCACGGCGAGAGCTGCATCATCTCCAACGGTGCCGCGACCGTGGTCGAGTTCATGCGCCAGGGAAAAAGCCCCGAAGCCGCGTGCCTAGCGACGCTCGAACGGGTAGTGCGCAGCACGCGCGCGGCGTTCCTACGTGACACCGAGGGGCGCCCGCGGTACAACCTCAATCTCTACGCGGTGAGCGCCAAGGGCGAGGTGGGTGGGGCATCCACGTGGTCGGGGGCGCAGCACGCGGTGTGCCGGTCCGGGGAGCCGGCTCGATTGCTCCCCTCGGCCTACCTGTTCAAACGGCCGGCTGCCGACTGACCGGACAGGGCAGACGAGCCCCCGTTCCTACCGCTGGGGTGGGTGGCCGCCGAGCTCGATCAGGCGTGCCTCCACTTCGTCCATGACGTAGTCCGGTGTCGACGCGCCCGCGGTGAGACCCACGCCGTTGGCACCCGAGAGCCACGCCGGATCGATATCGGCAGCGCCCTGGATGAGGTGGCTGGGCTTGAGGCGGGCGCAGATGTCGAACAGGTGCCGGGTGTTGGCCGAGTGTCGGCCACCGACGACCAACACCAGATCGATGTCGGCTCCCTCTGCGAGCTCCCGCGCCGCCGCCTGATTCTCCTTGGTCGCGTAGCAGATCGTGTCGGCACGGCGAGTCGCCGGGTTGGCCCGCTCGATCGCCTGCACCACCTCCTCGTACTCCTCGGCGTTGAGCGTTGTCTGGTAGAAGACGGTGATGCTCTCGTACCGGCTCCAGTCCACGGCCTCGACGTCGGCCAGCGTATGGACGACGTGATATGCATCGGGGTCGAGATCGTGGGTGTAGCCGATGACCTCCCGGTGGCCCGGGTTGCCGACGAACACGAGGTGCGCGCCGGCTGCCAGGGCGCGCTGCGAGGCGTGGTGGATGTCGTAGACGAAGCGGCAGGTGGTATCGAGCACTTCGAGGCCGCGCTCCAGCGCCAGCCGGTGCAGCGAGGGAGGCACGCCGTGGGCCGAGAACACCACGACCGGTTCGACCACCTCGTCGAGCGACTCCACGGTGCGAACCCCGAGCCGCGCCAGGTCCTCGACCACCCGTTCGTTGTGTACGACCTGCCCCAAAATGGCCCCGCGCCGGCCGCTGGCTGCGAACCGGCGGACCCGGATGTCGGCCACCCGTACTCCGGAGCAGAAGCCGTACCGTGCTGCCCGTCTGATCACGAACCCCATGCCAACCCCATCTCGGACAGGCTGTCGAGCGCCAGCTTATTCCAACACATAGCTCTTCAGCTCGTCGAGCTCGTACTCGCTCGTCTCGGCGCATCTGTCCAGCCGGCCGACGCGCGGCAGACGGGTCAGTATCGCTCCACCTGGAGGGCAGCCACCCACCGACACGACCCCTGCCGGGCTCGGCAGTGGCACGTCATGGCGCTCGCTCGAGGTCCCGCTCCGTAACCCGAGCGCTCGCCGACCACCCGAGATCGAGGAGCGAGGCTTCAGCGCATGTCCGAAGCGGCCCGCGAGGCCGAACCTGCGACCGTTGACGGTCGGGCGGGAAGCCTACTTGGTGCGATCGACCGCCCGCGTACCGCCCCAGCGCTGCTGGATCTCGTCGTCGAAGCGGTCGGCGGTGGTCAGCACCGCCATTACGCACGCCTTCAGCTCGAGCTTGTCGCACGTCGAGCCGACGATCGAGTGCTCGAAGAAGATGTCGTTGTCGCTGTCGAGCCCGAAAGCACCGAACCGGAAGTCATCGTTCTTCCGCAGCAGGAAGTGCATGAGGTCCGGCTTGATCTCGGCCCCGCAGATGACCCACGAGCGGGCGTTGACGAAGGCGTCGTCGTCCCCCCACGGGAAGACGGCCACGCGGACGAACGCCGAGCCCATGTCGAGAAGGAAGGCCGGCGCGTCGTCTCGGAAGCGGGCCATCTCGCCCCAGATCTCGCGGGCGAGCTGGGCGACCTTCTCGTAGATCTTCTGGTGAGCTTCGTGCTGGAACTGGATCGGCATCAGCTTTCGTCCTCCCCGTCTTTGTGCTCGGTAGGGTCCATCGCCCCGACCGCGCCGTTAGCATCGATCGAATCGGCCAGCAAAGACTTCCCATCCAGCCGCAGGCGCACCTCGCGCACTGTGTCCCGGTCGCCCACGGCGGCGACGACCACCGGCACGACCTCGGCCTCGAACCACGTCTCGACGTGGCGTGCGTCGGCGCCGCCCTGTCCGCTTTCCGTGGCGAGCCAGGAGGGCACCTCGTGCTCCCACGTGACCTTGACGTTGTACTCCTGGCGGAAGTGCAGTGCCATCGGTCCCAGGAGGTACTCGACGATCCACTCCGGCTCGACGCCGGCCTCGAGGTTGACCCGACACACCACGTCGATACAGTCGGCGAGCTCGGGTTCGAGGGTGGCTCGCTCCTCTCCGATCGGGATCGGTGGCCGGTCGCTCGGCACGAAACCGATTGGTCTGTTTCGTGATGCTTCGCGTCCCGCTACGGTGAGCACGCAGATGGTATCGGAGAGGTACACCTTCTTGCCCGAGGAGGCGAGGAGGTAACCCTGGCTGAGCGCCTGGGCCAACACCGCCTGGACCGCCGGGTGCGCCTGATCAGCGCCGCGGAACAGCACCACCGACCAGGGCCGCTGCGAGAGCTCGAGGTGGAGCTGGAGCGGCTGGTCGTAGCCGACGTAGCCAGGGGCCGTGCCGACCAGCCGGCTCACATCCGAGGGGTGCTGGAGGATCGCCATGTCCTGCTCGATGACCGGTGTCTCAGGGCCGAACACCAGCTCCGAGATCAACCGCGCGACGGCGATCGGAGCGTTGCCCGGGCCGCTCACCGCCACCACGAGGTTGGGCCGCGAGGGGTGGAGGTCCATGCTGCGCATGGTCACCCGCAGGCGCTGCACGAGCTGGTGGGCGGTGCCCCGGTCGAGGCCGCCACGGCGCTGCAGTGCCTCCTCGAGCCGGTCGAGCCGCTGGGTGAGCTCCTGCCCGTCCACCGGCACGCTCACCAACCGGCGTACCACCTCGTGGATCTCTGGCACGCCGATCTCGCTGCGCCCGGCTACCCGGGCCTTGGCGAGGGCGTGCTGGAAGATGTCGATCGCCTTGTCCGGCAGGTAGCGGTTGCGCATGAACCGCGCGGTCAGGCTCACGGCGCCTTCGAGCGCCGCCTCGTCGACGGCGATGCCGTCTTTCTCACCGGCCCGCTGGGCGAGCCCGCGCAGAATCTCGAGCGTGGCATCGCGGGCGAGCTCTTGGACGCGCAACGGTTGGAAGCGGCGTTCGAACGCCGCATCGCCCGCCAGGTAGCGGGTGTACTCATCGTCGGTGGTGGCACCGATGCAGGCCAGGGCGCCACGCGCCAGCGCCGGCTTGAGGATGTTGGCCACGTCGTTGGAGGACTTGCCTCCGGCGCCAGCCCCAACGACGGCATGGATCTCGTCCAGAAACAGCACGATCCCCGGCTGCTCCGCCTCGGCAATCAGCTTCTTCATGCGCTCCTCGAGGGCGCCGACGAGGCCCATGCCCTGCACGAGGTCGGTCGCCTGGAGGGCGAAGATGCGCAGGTTGCGCAGGCCCTTCGGCACCTCGCCGCGGACCAGGCGCTGTGCCAGGCCCTCGATGATCGCCGTCTTGCCCACCCCAGCCGGCCCCAGCAGCAGGGGATTCCTCTTGGTGTCGCGGCACAGCGTCTCGATGACGAGCTGGGTCTCTTCGTCACGGCCCACGACCCGCGCGAGCGTGCCGCTCGCGGCTTCGGCTGTCAGGTCGCGCCCGAGGCTTTCGAGCATCGGCGCGGCGGCGTAGGGCTTCCACCCGGGGGTGGGCGTCCCGCCAACCGCGGCCGCGGCTGGCGGCGCCGTTGGCCGGTCGCCCTTCTCGGAGACGTAGGCCGACCCTGCGCTCGGGTTGGGGACTGGCTGCCAGATGTCGGCTGGCGGTCGGATCGGCACCCCGGCTAACGTCGCCGCCGCGGCCACGAGATCGCGCTCGAACACCTTGCTTTGACCGCGCTCATCGGCGAGCTGCTGGGCCAGACAGGCGAGGTCGTCGAACGAGATGGGCGTGCCCTCCTCGCCGCGTGCCGCCTTCTCTTCTACCTCACGCCGGAAAGCGTGTACATCGGGGATCAGCACGACCTCCCCGAAGAGCTGCATGTAGGCGTCGATCATGACGTTGAGAGCGAGGTTGAGTGGGACCCCCCCGGGCTGCTTGCCGGCCGACCGGATCCTCTGCCACAGCAGTGCGGCTCCGGCGGACATCTCGATGTCACCCACCTGACCCCCTCGCGCACGCTGCTTTGAAGCCTAGAAGGACGGCTGCCCCGATGTCAAGTGAGACGTACCGGAACCTCAGTCCTTGCCCTTGCTTACCGGCGCGACGTTGGTGACGCCCGGGATCGTGGTGAGGCGCTCGATCACCTCGGCGGCGGGAACGAGCGCGGGCAGCTCGAGCCAGATCTCCCCTTCGGCGCTGCCGTCGGGCAGCGCCGAGAGCTGCACGGACTGGGCATCGACCTTCATCCGCAGGAGGGACTCGGCAATGGCCTGGAACAGGCCACGGCGATCGCGGCCCTGGATGTGCAGGCGCGTGAGCGCGCGTTGCGGACGGTGCTTCCAGCTTGCGCGGCCGAGACGGGGCGCGTTTTGATCGACCATTGACCGCACCTTACGGCAACGACGGCGGTGGATGGTTGCGCCACGCTCGGGCACGGTGAGAGCGACGATGTCGTCACCGTACTCGGGCCGGCAGCACTCGGCCAGTCGGATCGGCAAGCTGTGCCGGAGGCCGACGATCGTTACCGGGGCCTCGGGGGCGGCGCGTCGCTCGAGGCGCTCGACCAAGGTGGTGAAAAGCAAGGTCCGCAGCGAGCTCTCCTCGCTCGTCGCCACCTCGAGACACGAGGTGTCGACCGCGCCCTCGTGCGCCAGCTCCCCGACCAAAGCGGTGAGCGCCGTCCGCGGGAGAAGCGGAACGAGGTGGGCGAAGATGAAGTCGTACGCCAGCCGACCACTGTAGATCTCCCGTCCGAGCTCCTCCTCGTTCGAGACCTGCAGCGCCTCACACAGCCGCTGGCGCTGCTCCGAGTGGGGTGCAGGGGTCCAGCCGAGGTGACGCTCGCAGTAGGCGAAAAAATCCGCCGCCTCGGCCAGGAACGCGGCCCGCTCGGCCCGCCTGATCGCCCGCCGGACGGCGACCGCAGCGCGTGAGGTCCTGACCCACTCGAGGCGCTCGTAGGTCGGCCGCACATCGTCGCCGGTGAGGATCTCGACGCGCTGGCCCGAACGCAGCACCGTCCCGAGGGGCCGTGTCTCGCCATCGATGAGCGCTGCGGCCGCTCGGTCGCCGATGGCGGTGTGGATCGAGTAGGCGTAGTCGAGCGCTGTCGCTCCCTGGGGCACCTCGCGCCCTTCTCCCCGGGGGGTGATCACCTGGATCTCCGCATAGGCGACCTGCGAGGTGAGCTCCAGCACCTGATCGCCGTCGCCCTCGAGCGAATCGAGCAGCTCATCGAGCCAGCGCCGATCCTGCAGTCGCCCCTGGCGGAGCTGGGAGATAACCCCGATGTCGCTGTTGACGTTCATCTCGTGGGTGCGCACGAGAACCTGTACGCGTGGCAGGGTCGGCCCCGTGCAGATGGTATGCAGTGACTGGTAGCCGTTGATCTTGGGCGAGTTGATGAAGTCCTTGACCGAGCCGCGCAGGTGGGCGAGCCGGCGGTGAACGACGTTGAGCGCGCGAAAGCAGCTGTCCACATCGCCGACGATCAGGCACAACTCGAAGTTGCAGCCCTCGTTGAGGCGTCCTGGCGAAGGCGTCCCCGGCCCCACTGCCTGGTAGATGGAGTAGACGCCCTTGGGGTCGATACGGTATTCACAGTCGACGTGCATGGCGCGGAGCTGCTCGCAAATCTCCTTCGCTTTCTCTTTGAGCTCGCGCTTGATGCGGTTGCCCTCGCGCCCGAGCCACTGCAGGATGGAGTGGTACGCCTCGGGCTGCAGGACCTGCATCACGCGGTCCTCCATCTCGCGTGCCAGCTTGAACAAACCGAGTCGGGTGGCGACTGGGATGTAGAACTTTTCGGTCTCGAGGGCAATTCGCCGCTGCTTGTGCTCGGGGAACACCGTGAGCGAGCTGAGGTTGTGGGCGCGGTCGAAGATCTTGATGATGATCGTGCGCAAGTCGGCGGTGGCGGTGGCATGCAGCAGCTTCACGAGGGTCGCCAGTTTGTGGTTGGTGGAGGGCGCCACCTCCTGGCGTTGCAGCTTCGTGAGCCCTTCGACGATGACCGCCACCTCGGAACCGAAGCCCGAAGCGAGCATCGGCCCGGTTACCCGCATGGCACCGCGGGCGTCCTCGATGCAGTCGTGGAGCAACGCCGCTGCGACCGAGACGTCGTCCATCTGGTGGTCGGCCGTAAGGCGGGCCACCGCCAAGGGATGCACGATGTACGGCTCGTTTCCTTCCTTGCGCCGCTGGCAGCGGTGGACCTCCGAAGCGAGCTCGAACGCCCGCCGGATGAGGTCGAGGTCTGGGCTCTCGTTGTGCTCGCTGACGGTCTTCAGCAACTCGTCGAGCGCACCGGTGTGACCGTTGCCTTCGACAACAGGGTCTGTATGGTCATCGTCACCCATCGCCGG
Organism: Holophagae bacterium; assembly: GCA_012516935.1. Taxonomy (GTDB): domain Bacteria; phylum Acidobacteriota; class Thermoanaerobaculia; order Thermoanaerobaculales; family Thermoanaerobaculaceae; genus JAAYVZ01. Next base: position 29,806 of record JAAYVZ010000209.1, on the reverse strand, counting down.
CACCCGACCTCCCGCCAACGGCCGCAAGCACCAGATTTCGATGATACTCCGAACCATCCACCTACTGAACGCTCCGCCGCTCGAAAGCTCGGGGTCGAAGACCGCAGCAGGAGGCCGATGCAGATGTCGAAGATCGACGGCGAGGACGGGATGCCGTCGACGTCCGACCTTCGGGCTTCGACCTCGGCCCGGGTGGTGGGGTCACCCTCGTGCCGTGGACAGGCGCGGATCGGTGCGGCGGATGATGTCGGAGATGCGTTCCTGGTTGAACCCGCCGAACCCCTGGTTGCGCTCGATGTTCTCGAGGTGGCTGCCGATCGCGCCCTGGTCAGCGAAGCGCGCGATCGCGGCCTCGTCAACCGTGCCGCCGGTGCGCAGGCGCTCCAGCCGCTCGCCCGCTACGGGCCAGCGCTCACCTTCGGTGAACGCTTGGCGCAGGTAGGGGAAGCTCGAGAACGGTGGCATGGTCGCCACGCCGGCCCGGCCCAACCCGGCGACAGCGTCATCGAACGCCAGCCGCGCTGCCAGGTGGTGGAGCCCCGCGCCCAGCATCGACTCGCCGTGCAGCGCGCACCATAGCCCGATGGTACCGAGCCGGGGTCGCGGAGGCAGGCCGCGATGGGCGAAGTCGCCCTCCACCTCGTCCGGAGAAAGGTCGACGTCGGCGAACACCGCCAGGTCGCAGGCTGGCTGCTGCATGACCTGCGCTCCCCAACCCGCCTCTGCACCGGCGTAAAACCGCTCGCGTGGCACGAACCCCAGGGTCTCGAGGATCTCGATGAGGACGGGGAAGTGCTCGCGCGAGCTTCGGAACGTATGGTGGTCATGGTTGGCCCACCCGAACCCCACCAGATCCTGACGCTCCTTCTGCACTCTCGCGGCACGGTTGTGCCGTGCCCAGTGGGCGCGCTCCACCGCGAAGGCGGCCCACGCCGCCCGGTCCTGTCCGAGCTCGTCGACCAGCCAGCGGGCCAAATCGAGGGTGGCGGCCATCGCACCGGCCACGTCGGCACCGTGCCTCGGCCGCACTGCCCAACGCTCCGAGGCCGCCAGCACCGCCTCGCTCTGGGATGGTTGCTGCTCCACTGGAACGAAGCCGGTCCACCCTCGGCGCTCGACGGCATCGACGGCCCAACCCTGGCCGCTCCAGACCCGGGCGGTGCGGAGCGGCGACAGCGGCGAGCCGGCAATCGGTGCGTCGACGCCCCAAACGGCCAGAAGGTCGGCGGCGGAGTCGCCCTTCAGGCCGACGCCGAGCACCCGTCCGGCGGCCGCGTTCCCGGACCGCAACAGGATCGGCGGGAGGACGCTTGCGAGGTGGCGGAACGGCGTGTCTCCCTCGCTCACCGCATCCTCGGTGGCGACGAAGCCGACCGCTGCCAACTGGGCGCGGACCTCACCGCCTTCGGCCACCACGAGGTGGTCGACGAGATCAACGAGCCGGCAGTCGGCGAGCCGGCGGGCCGCCGTCTCCACCTGTCCAAGTGGAGGCGCGGCATCGAGGGCTTCCCTCCACCAGCCGTGCACGAGCTGTTCGGCCTCGGGCTGACACTCCCAGTGAGTGGTGATGCGTTGCGTCATGGTCGCTTCCCCCTCGCCGGATGACGGTAACACCGGCACCGCAGCCGAGGCAATTGTGGTCCCTCGGAGCGGAGGGTATCGAAAACCTGCGGACGCGCCAGAATCCGGTTGTCGGTCGGGATCCCAGCGCCCGCCAGCCTACGCGGTACCACATCCGACTCCCCGCACCGGCGCCGGCCACGAGCGTCGCGGTCGGGCTCACCGGACATGGCCGGTGCTGTATCCGGCTGGTCTCTGCCGGGTGTCGCGTCTCCGGTCGTCTACTCGTAGCGGAGCGACTCGATGGGGTCGAGCCGGGCGGCCTTGCCAGCGGGGTAGACACCGAAGAGGACACCGACCAGGGAGGCGAAGCCGAAAGCCAGGAACACCGCCCACACCGGGACGTGGGCTGAGGGGAAGCCGGGAATCGCCGCGGCCCCGAGGCTGCCCAGCCCCCAGCCCAGGAAGATGCCGATCGTGCCGCCGAGCGCCGAGAGCGTCACCGCCTCGATGAGAAACTGCATGAGTACGTCGGTGCGCCGTGCCCCCACCGCTTTGCGCACGCCGATCTCGCGCGTGCGCTCGGTAACCGACACCAGCATGATGTTCATGATGCCGATGCCACCCACGAGCAAGGCGATGCCGACCACGGCACCCACGACCTTGGTGATCGCCCCGAAGATCTTCGAGGTAGCCTTGAGGATCTCCTCTTGGAGCAGGATCTCGAAGTCGTTCGAGACCCCCTTGCGGAGCCCATGACGGTCGCGCAGGACGGCGGTCATGAGCTCCTTGGCTCGATCCACGTCTTCTGGAGAACGGGCTTTGAAGTCGAGACGGATCTGGCGCATCGCCTCCTCGCCATAGATCTCGCGGGCGGTCGAGAACGGGATCATGATGAGCTCGTCGCGGTTCTGGCCCAGGAACTCGCCCATCTTCTCCATGATGCCGATGATCGTGAACGTCGCCCGGCCGACCAGCAGGTCGACGCCCAGGGGGTCCTCGGGCAGGCCCAAATCGGCGATGATCTTCTGTCCCACGAGGCAGACGCGGGTACGGCTTCGCTGGTCAAGGTCGGAGAAGAACCGGCCTTTCTCCACCCAGTGGTTCGCGACCTCCTGGTAGGCGGCGCCGACCCCCAGCACCAGCGGCGTTGCCGAGCGGTCGCGCAGCCGCACCCGCTCGCGGGTGAAGAGGATCGGTGAGAACGCGGCGATCTCCGGTACCCGCTCGAGGATCGCCTGGCCATCCTCGTAGGTGAGCCGGATGTCGCGCCCCACGTGGTCGGGGTTGTTGGGGTCGTTGTTGGGCACCACCAGGATGTACGTCGCCCCCACCCCCTGGAGCTGATCGGAGATCCAGAAGTTGAGCCCCTGGACGATCGAGACCACGGCGATCACCGCCGCCACGCCGATGATGATCCCGAGCGTGGTGAGGAACGAGCGCATCTTGTTGGTCAGGATCGAACGCAGGGCGATGCGGAAGTTCTCGTACAACACGGCCGGCTCCTACGGCTTCTTCGCTCGTGGCGTCGGACTCGGCTTGTGGTGCACCGCCTCCGCGTCCTTGAGCTTGCGCAGCTCCTTGTACGGCCCGGTGACGACGGCGTCGCCAGCGGCTAGGCCCTGCTTGACCTCCACCCACAGCTCATCCTGAGTTCCGGTCGTGACCTCGCGACGCCTCGCCTTGCCGGCCTCGAAGAGGTACACCGCGCTCACCTCGCGCTGCGTCGGGTCGCCTTCCTTGCGCTCGACCTCCTTGCCCCCAGCGTCGAGCCACCGGGTTTGCACTGCTTGGATGGGGACCGCCACGACGTCGCTCGCAGTGGCGGTGCGGATCTCGACCTTGGTGGTCATCCCCGGCTTCACCCGTGGGTCCGGGGAAGAAAGCGCCACCTTGACGCGGAACTTCACGACGTCACCTTTCTTGAGGCCCGACGAGCCGATCTCCACCACCTTGCCGGCGAGCTGCGTATCGGGCAGCGCATCGACGGTCACGATGGCCTCCTGGCCGGGTTCGAGGCGCACGACCTCGCTTTCCGCAACTTCCACCTCGGCCAGCAGCTCCGAAAGGTCACCAATCGTCATCAGGACGGAACCGGCGAAGTTCATCGTGCCCATGACCGCGGTCTCGCCCTTCTCGACGTTGAGCGCGGTGACGTGCCCATTCATCGGCGAGCGGATCGTGGTCCGGGCCAGGTCGTCGCCGGCGCGTTGCAGTGCCGAGCGTGCCTGGGCGATCGTCTCCCGCTGCGCCCGCTCGGCGATGACGGCGCTGTCGAACGCGAGCTGGGCGCGTTCGAGCGCCTCCTGCGAGACCACGCCCTCGGCCGAGAGCTGCTGCGAGCGCCGCAACCCCAGCTCGGCGTTGACGCGCTCGACACGGACCCTCTCGAGGTTGACGTTGGCCTGGTCGAGCAGCGCCTTGGCTTGGTCGCGTGCCGCCAAGTACTGCTCCTTCTCGATCTCCACCACGACCTGCCCGGCCGTGACGGCGTCGCCCTCGCGCACCGGCAGCGCCACGATCTCGCCGATGACCTTGGACTGGATCTCGACCTTGGTCTTGGGGTTGATCTCCCCGGTGCCCTTGACGTGGGCGATGATGGTGCGGGTGCCGGCCTTCTCGACCTCCACCGCCGGTCCCCTGCCCTGACTGGGTCGCAGCGATCCCCACACGACGACCGCGAGTATGGCCACGACGGCGAGCGTAATCAGTGCTTTCCGAGCGTCCATGCCGTCCTCAGAACAGCAACGCGAGGCCGACCTTGCCCAGGGTGTACAGGCCCCAGAGCACGACGACGATTCCGATCGCCTGGCCACGCTTCACTTTGCCGATGATCTGCAGGGCCAGCACTACGAGCACCCACTGCCACAGGTTGAAAACATCCAGCACCGAGCCGGCCGCCACCAGCACCCGGTGCGCGTCCGGTCCGAGCCAGCTCGCGACGCTCGACTTGACGAGGTGTGGAAACTCGGAGGCGAGCAGCGAGTCCCGCTGTAACGCCACCACCAGCATGAGCGCGCCGGAGACCAAACTCGGCGGCAGCAGAGCGTGGCTGATGCCCGAGAACACCTTGCCGAACGCCGTGTCACCCCCCACGAGCCGAAGGCCGAGAGTGTACAGACCGGCCAGGATCAGGAACATGATCGGAATCATCAGAGGGGTTGTGTACATCGTGAGCTTGGCGAACTTCCCACCGACCGCCACCGCCTGCTCGAGCTGCTCCTCCGTCACCGGCCGACCACTCTTCGCCATCTGCTCACGGATCGTGCCTTCCATGTCGATGCGGGGAGCGATCACGAGCTGCGAGGCGAGCGAGAACACCACCAGGATCAGGACCGGCCACACCCACGAGGGCCGGTGCGCGAGCTCGCGAAACACCGCCGAGGGCTCGTAGAACATCCGCACGACTTGCCCGAGGCGGTTCGTGGGGGACTCGGGCATCGGCTGCACCGGGACGGGTTGTGGTTGCGGCTCCATCGGTTCCTTCCTCTCCTGCGCCACCGAGACGCTGTGCGGTACGGTCACGAGGCTTTCGGCCTCGGTTGGTGCATGGCTGCTCATACGCACGAGCGCTGAGGAGGTTATAGCAGACAAAGGATGTCGCTTCCGGACCGCGGTGGCGGCGACCGGAGGAAGTCGCGAGCGGTGCTCGGATGTCGCGTGCCGGCGGTGTCGGCGGTGGATGGGCTCGTCCGTGCCCGCCCTCGCTCCGTGGGGTTTCGGTGGATCAGGGCTCAGCGGGCGGAAAGCGACCCCCACCTCGTGGGATCGAAGGCGGGCTACGGAGTGCGGTCAGCTCTGGGTGCCGAGGAAGATCACGTAGTACGTGATCGCCAGCCCCGCCAGCAGCAGCAGATGGGGCAAGGCGCGGGCGAAAGCGTTCCGCTCCCCGGCGCGGCGAGCGATCATGACGAGCGCCACGGCGCTCCCGGTGATGCCACCCGAGACGACGAGGAACTTCAGGAAGGTGATGACCGCCGGGTTGACGAACGGCTCCACCAGCCCCTCGCGTCCCGTCATGGGCATCCCGTTGATCACCGAGTCCCATAGCTTTCTCGCGTAGCCGAGGAGCTCGTACAGACCGTGGTCGAGGAAACCCTCCAGGAGATGGGCGGCGTGGCCCGCGAACGCCAGCGGTACGAAGCCGATCCCGTACGCGGCGAGGTTGTCGCGGACGCGCTCCTGCGAGGCGGCGGCCGAGAGCGTGGCCGCGAGAGCGAACCCCAGCAGGCAGAGGATGATGAAGCTTCCCATGAGGACCGGATTGGCGACCGCCGACGAGGCGAAAAAGCCGGTCTTGAGCGGCTTGAACCAGGCCAGCCCCTCGAGCTGGTGGAACCCCATGATGCCGACGAGCATCACCGAGAACACCGAGAGCGCCAGGAGCGGCTGCGAGTTGCGCCAGAGCTCGGAGAGCGGGGGCCGGAGGTTGAGCTGCACGCCCTTGTGTGCGCAGGCCTGTACGCACTTGGTACACAGCAGGCACTCGGCGTTGCTGGTCATCGACGCCGGGTAGAGGAACATGGGGCAACCTTCCACGGTCTCGGTGCCCGTGTAGCAGGTATGCTCGCCACACTGTGTCTGACACACTTTCTTGTTGCCGCGAATCTCGATCGGCGCGATGGTCGAGTAGGCACCGAGCCAGCCGGCGAGCGGGCAGAGATAGCGGCAGAACGCCCGCCGCTCGAACAGCACGGTGAAGGCGATTGCAAGGTAGAGCACCACCAGCAGGAAGATCCCGGTGGACAACGGGCTGACGTCGATCTCGACGAAGCTCTCGATGAGGTCGACCACCACGAAAGCGATCACCAGCCCCCAGAAGTCGATTCTCTTCAAGAAGCTCGGTGCTGGCAGGTTGTAGCGTTTGAGACCGGCCACGAACTCGCCGATACCGGCGATCGGGCAGATTCCGCACCAGATCCGCCCCACCAGCACGCTCACCAGCGGTAGAAAAACCGCCCAGATGGACCAGGTTACGAGCATCCCCGGGTTGCTTCCCGCTTCCCGCAGCGGATGTCCAGGTGGCCGCGTCGCGCCGTACAGGGTCAGGGCCGTCACCAGACCCACGAGGGCGATGTTGACCCAGGTGAGCACGGTCAGCAGCCTCGATCGGCGCAGGAACGTGCGCAGCTTTTCGTTGCGCAGGAGGTTGAGCTTGTGGACCTCCTTCTCGGGCGGGGCCACGAAAATCAGGTCGGGGGCGACGATGGTGTCCTCGCTCGCCACGATGGCGGCACGTTGCATCACGTTTTCGAGCTCGCGCAGGTTGCCGGGCCAGCCATATGACACCAGTCGGTCTTCCGCCTCGCGCGAGAGCAGCCGTGCCCTGCGCCCGCTTTGCTTCGCGTCCAGTCCAAGGAAGTGTTTTGCAAGTAGAGGGATGTCTCTGAGGCGCTGGGTCAGCGGTGGAACGACGACCCGGCGTCCGGCAAGAGCCTCCCACAGGTCGGGGATCAGCCGCCCCATGACCTCCGCCTCGCTGCCGGTGGCGACCAGCACGAGGCGCGTCTGGCCCTGATGGGCTTGCCGCCCGTGCTGACGCCAATACCAGCCGTGCGTGAGATAGGTGAGGAGCAGGCGTTGCTGGTGGATATCGAGCCGCTCGGCGTGAACGATGGCGAGAGTGCCGTCCCCGATGGTCTCGAGCAACCCGGTCTGGCCCTCCTCCTGAGGGTTCGCGGGGTCCGCCTCGACGCCGAACAGTGTGGCTTCCACCGCCGCTGGCGCCACCTCGGCCAGCGAGATCTCGACATAAGGCTGCCTGGCGCCGGTGCTGATGTGGTGGTAGTAGCGGGCGAACGTCTTCTTCCCCACCCCGCGCTCGCCGATGATCAGCAGGTGGGCACCCGCCCTGGCGGCTTCCTCGACCTGTGTCCGCGCCTGCCGGATCTCGAGGTCTTCGCCGATGATCTCCACTGCCGTCGCCACGGCGAAGTGCTCGACCCCGTCGTGCCGCTGGACCCTGTCCGGTGCCTTGCTCTGGGCGGTGCGCAGCCTCTCGCGGGCGTTGAGGACAATGGTCTGATCGACCTCGGGGCGGGTGTGCCGCAGCATCTGGAGCTTGGACTTGGCGAGCTCGAGCACGCACACGTCCGTGTCAGCGACCAGCGTGTGTCCGTACGCACCGCCCGCGACGAGCAGACGGTCGCCGAACCAGCCGCCCGGGCCCAGGTGCTCGATCACCTGCTCCCCGCCCTCGTCGTTGACCTCGACGACGCGCACGCTGCCGGCGACGACGAACAGCATGACCTCGCCAGGCGCATCGGCCCTCGCGATCACCGCACCCTCGGGGAAGAACCGCCCCTCGAGACCAATGGCTATCTCGTGCCGGGCATGCTCGTCGAGGTTGGCCAAAAGCTCGCTCCCGGCGAGCAGCGACAAGCGCTCCGGCAGCGGCACCTCGGGGACGGGCTGCTCCAGGACGAGCTGGACGTTCCCGAGGGTCAGCGTGCAGCCAGGTGCGAGTGGGGCGGTTTGCACCGGGCTGCCGTCGATCCGCACTCCGTTGGCCGAGCGCAGGTCCTCGACGAGCCAGCAGCGGTTCTCGAAGCGGATCTCCGCATGGGTTCGGGAGATGCTGCCGTCGTCGATGGTGATGTCGCTGCCGGTGGCGCGGCCGATTCGCAGGCGGGCGCCGGTAAGGGCGATCGTCCGCCCGGCCCCGATGCCAGCCGTCTGCCGAAGCCTCGCCCGCCAGCCCGCGAGCCGTTCGAGGTCGGCGGGCCTGGTGGGCACGGTGGCCAGCCCGGCTGTCTCGCTCGGTGGCGGCGCCGTCCCGACCGAGCCGGAAGGAACCGGAACGCCACCCAACGCCGGGCCGAGATCGCGCATGACTATCTCCCCGTCCTACCTGCCGAGCCTCGAGCCAGCCCGAAGCCCGGGAATGCGATCATCGCCAGTATATGCCCGGCAGGGGAACAGACAGGTTCCGAGGCGTCGACCCGAGGGGACTGCCTTGCGGCCCGACCTCGACGCTCGTCTCCTGAAGAGGGCCAGGCCCACGTCTGAGCTCGGGTCCGGGTCCAGGTCGCGAGGCGAAGGAGCGTGGGCGGCGTGGAGGAGGGCTTTGGACTCTCAGCTCTCGACCGGTCGGGTGGGGGTAGGGGCTACAGGTAGCCGACCGAGCGGTACTGCTCGATTTTCTTGGGGATGGTGACGTTCCAATACTCCTCGAAGTCGAACGACGAGTAGTCGTGGAACGGTGCGGGGCCGGTGTCGACCAGCAGGCACTCGCAGCGGTCTCCGTCTTCGATGACGAAGATGTTGTTGGGGCTCACCGAGGTTTTGGCGTCGGGGTGCCGTACGAAAAGCTCGAGGAGCTGGTCGATGAAGGCACGAACGGCCAGCTTGGCGAGCAGGTGGCGAGCTTGGGTCGGCGAACCGAGATCGTCATAGATCCGGGCCAGCGAGAGCCCGGCGAGCCGCTGCTTGACCACGAAGCTGCCGTACGGGTCATACTCCTCGATCCCCGGCACGGGCACGCCGTGGCTGGCGAAGAAGCTGGTCAGCTCGCACTCCTGTCGAATGTGGTCGCGGCTGTAAGCGCGCGGCTTGGCGATCTTCAGCACCGCTCGCTGGCTCTCCTCGTAGTCGTAGACGATACCGTTCTCGCCCTCGCCGATCTTGGGGAGCTTCACCGTGTAGCGGTGATCGGCGATCTCGATCGGCACGCTGCCCACGGCTTCGTCGAGCCCTTCGATGACATGGCTCGACTCGTTGTCGAGATACAGGTTCTGGAGGTCCGCCCCGAGCCCCGCCACGTAGTCGCGGGAGCCGAAGCCCAGGCACGACTCACTGCGATGCTCGCGCAGGAACATGCCGAAAAAGCCGGCTGCTTTGAGCGCCTGCACGAGGTCGATGACGTGAGCGTACTGGGGGGCGAACAGCACCTCGAAAAGCCGCACCTCCTTGCCCGAGAGCGACCGGAACCCACAGTTGCGGCACTCCTCCACCTGGACCTTGGGGATGCGCACCGGCGAGCCCGCCACCGCGATCTCGTAGGGCACCTCCACGCGTTTGAGGATCGCGCCCTCGCAGCGAGGGCAGATCTCGTAAAGCCGTGTCGTCTCCTTGACCACGAGACCCCCTAGTACGCGCCGGTGGCGCGCTCCTCCAGTAGGCGGGCGTGGGAGCTGTCGAGCGCGTGCAGACGCTCGGCCAGGGTGATGGCAATGTTGCGGATGAGCTTGTAGGGAGCGGTGAGGTTCGCTTCCATGAGCTCGTTGAAGCGCTCGCGGTCGACCTCGATGAGCTTGCAGGGCGTGGCAGCCACGGCAGTCATCGAGCGCGGAGCGTGCAGCAAAAAGCCCATCTCACCCAACACCGACCCGGGCTTGATGCGCACCCCGAACTGGCCGGAGCGGGAGAAATGGCCGCGCCGCAGCTCCACCTCGCCTTCCAGCACGAGATAGAAGTTCTCCCCGATCGAGCCCTCGGAGAAGATGACCTCCTCGGCATCGTACTCGATGGTGCGCGCCACCTTGAGGAGCAGGAACACCTCCGACGGTTTGAGGTCCCGGAAGATCTCGAAGCCCTTCGCCTCGTCGCGCTCGGACTGTGTCACCTCCTTCGGCACCAACCATTGGAGGTATCCGGTGCGCTGGTACTTGCGAACCCGGTCGGGCAGCACTTCGTTCCAGTACTTCTGGAAGGTGAACCCTTCGTAACTTTTCTTGAGCGTCGTTCCGGGGTCGATGAGCACGAGCTGGAGGGGGTCGGAGAAGCGGCCGGCCTCGGTCAGCACGTAGATGTTGTTGGGGCTGATCGAGACCTGACAGTCCGGGCGTTTGCGAAACAGCTCGAGCAGCCGGGTAAGGAAGTGCTCGAGCCCTTCCAAGACCAAGCTCTGGGTGCGGGCCGTGAGGCTGGCGAACCGCAGGTACAAGCTGGTCACCGACTCGCCCTCGATGAGGTCCTTGAGGGCGAACCGGCCCAACGAGTCCATGTAGTGAATACGCGGTACGACGATCCCCTCGCCCAGAAAAAACGACGTCGTCATCTGCTCCTCGAGTAACCGCTCGCGGCATACCGGCTGCTGCTTGGCGACTTTCAAGCACAACGCCCCATGCGCATGCGGCAACGTCATGGACCATGACCGCAACCGGTACACCATGCCGCGGTCACCCTCGCCGAGGGGAGGCAAGACGAGGCCGAACCGCGCGCCACCGAGCGCGCGCTCCACCTCCCGCTTGCCTTCTGCCTGGGCGTGATGCAGATCCTCGAAGAAGGCGGCAGCCTCGGCCTCCAGCTCTGGGCTTGCCAGGTCGGGACGGCTGTGGGTTTCCTCTGTCATGCCTCACCTCGTGGTGGCCAGTCGGCCGCGTGACGCCGGATACGGACGTGAGCCCCAATGGAATAATAGCAACGCGATTCTGGCGGTCCAACACGACCACCACCTCGCAGCGTGAGCCATCGATGCCATCACGGCGGGAGCGTGGTTGGTGACGGCGATCGAAGAGAAGATCGGCGCGCCCGAGTGGAGCCTCGCGGAGGGCACGGCTGTCGCCACGATCGAGCTCGACGCGCCGTCGACCGGCGGGGCCCGCATCGCAGTCGAGCGCCGGGGCCGGCAGCGTGCCGTTCGACGCCCGACACGTGGCAGCAAGGACCTAAAGACGAGGGGTGCCGCCGAAAAAGAGATCGAGCCCGACGCGCACCCCCGGGCTCGACTCGAAGTCCTTCTCCCGTCTGAAGCTCAGGTAGGGCGTGAGCTCAGCGTAGATCCACGGACGCCACATCCGGGTGCGGTAGGTGAGCTCGGAGCGGTACTCGTCGACGATGCGATTCTTGCCGAACACGGCTGCCGAGGCCAGCAGGTAGTGGCGCTGCTCCTCCATCACCCACGCCACCTTGACGACCTGCGAGGTGCGCCAGTACTCCCGTTCCTGCGTGTACTTGGCTGCCGACTGCAGGCGTAGATACAGGCTCGGGGCGAGCTTGCGGTCGAGCACTATCCGGGATAGCCCGCCGAGGTCGTCATCACGGTTCCAGAACAGCGACTGGCTGGCTACCCCCTCCCAGTGTCGCCAGTACCACCGGAAGTGACCGGTGACCTGGGCGTAGAGCTTGACGCCGTGGGAGAAGCCGACGCCCAGATCGCGTGTGACTGCCCAGCGCCCGCCTCGAAACAAGTCACCGCGTGCACCCACCCGCAACCGGGTGTCCGACTCCACGGGATCGCTGCCGGGCAGCAGGTTCTGGGTGATGTTCTCGACGTAAAGGTCAAGCCTCCGCTCGAGATTCGGCATCTGTAAGTTGGTGGACACCACCGGCTTGAAGTCAAGCTCGGAGTCCTCGTGCTGCAGCCAAAGACGCACCCGAAGCTGTGACTCCTGCTCGGCGTCGACCGGCTCGTGCTGGGCGAAGTAGGAGTCCATCGCTCGCACCCGGGCGTTGAAGAACCGCGTGATGCGATCGTAGACGCGATCGATCCACGGCGCTGGCGAGACCACTGCTGCTGCGCTCTGGATCGGGTGCTCCTGCTGAGCACGGAGGGGGTGGGCGGCGGCGATCAGAGCCAGCGCCGCCGCTGAGCCGAAGCGGCGCCTCCGGGAGATCATGACACGAGCATAGCTCAGAAAGCCGCGATGACCCCCAACGTGAGCCTGGTCCGGTCGTGCTCGAGGTCGCGCACGGCCTCCGCCAGCAGGCGCAGGTTGCGCGCCAGCAGGCGGTTGAGGGTGAGCGCGACGGTTTCGTACCGGGTATCGGGCAGGGTCCGGAAGTCGGTCTCCACGTTGTTGTACAGCAGCGACAACGCCCACCGCCCATCCTGGCCGCGGGGGAAGAACAGCAGCTCGGCGAACCCGCCACGGGTCGTCACGTCGCGCTCGGGTCCCTGGCCGAGGAACGGCTTGTCGTCCTTGCGCTGGAGGTACTGGAGGTTGAGCTGGAACCGGTCACCGAGGTCAGCAACCAGGTCTGGGCCGAGGTAGGTCGTGACGTTGTTGCCGTGCTGCCCAGCCGTCGTGCCTCGGTAACCGAAGACACCGACCCTCACCGGACCGACCTGGCGCGCCAGCCGCAGGCTCAAGTTCTTGAAGCTGTTGTCGTCGAACGTCTCGTCCTTGGCGGCCGCAATCCCGTTGCCGTTGACCACCTGGAGCACCACGTCGAGGCCGCCCGGCGCTCCCCATTCCAGGAGCGCCCCGCGGTCGTACGCGAGGTTGGTCGGGCTTGAGCCCACCTTGGTCTTGAAGATCTGGTAGTCCTCGTGCTCGAGTCGCGCCTCGCGTTTGAACATCGGGTCGCAGACTTGGAACTGGCCGACGATGAGGTCCACCGGAGCCCCGAAGAGGTTCGAGAACTGAACGAACGCGTCCTCGATCTTGACCGACTTGCCCTCCTCGAGGACCCCGTACACGTAGTACGAGACATGGTCGTGTATCTGCCCTCCCGAGAGCGCCTTGAATACCCACGGTGTCTGGAAGTCGGTCTTGACCTCCTCCTTCTCCTGCCAAAGGCCGTACAAGTCCATTCGCACCGCGAGCGGCAGCTCACGGAAGAGCTTGAGCAGCGGGTCGCCGACATCGTAGGTGGCCCGGGCCGGCTCCTTCGTGGGGTCCTCCATCCTGAAGCCTCGCCCCGCAAACTCATCGCCGTACGGCTTGAGACGTGGGAACGGCGCGTGGCAGGTCGAGCACGAGAGTTGGTATTTGCGTGCGAACGCCGGAATGGCGTCGGCGCTGGAGGCGGCCAGCAGGCCCCACAGGCCGATGGCGGCCAGCACGGAAGCAACGATCAGGCGGTTGCGGCGCATGCTCCCCTCCTCACTCGAGCACCTCGAAGACGGTGGTATGGATGCCGATTTGCACCGGCTCCCACTCCTCGGCTGGAACGTGCAGGAACTCGCCGACCGAGCTGACGAGGCGCGAGTAGTACACGGTGGCGGTGACCGTCACCGGTCCCGGCGGGGTGTCCTGCGGTAGCTTCCAGGTGAAGGTCTCGGTTCGGGCCGCCAGCGGCGCCAGCCGGTAGTCGGTCCCGAACGCGGCGGTGTTCCACTGCGCGATCGTCATCCGGCCCTTGGGGTCGAGGTACGGCAGCCGGAAGATGCGGTCGCCAGGCTTCATGGTTGCGTAGGTGCCGTCCCGCTTGAGGCCCGGGAAGTCGGCGATTCCCTTGATGTCGCCGATGTCCTGGTAGGCGAGGACATCGCTGGCGATGGTGAGGTCCTCGTCAACGAACCCGGTGCGGTCCACCGGGAGATGGACGGTGCGGCCCTTGGCGTCGGTGGCCTCGACGTGCAGCCACAGCACCCGCTCCTCGGCCGAGCCGGATGGGATCTTGTGGCCGGCCTTGGCGTTCACCACCACCGCCGTGAGCTTCACGGTGTCCCCGGGCTCGGCCTCACGGCTTTCCGGGTGGATGCGTACCTCGGCCACCCCTTTGAGCTTGCCGGGATCGTGGGCGCCGTGGAACAGGTGCTGCCGCAGGTCGGAAAGCTCCGAGCCCATGCGCGCCGAGCGCCCGGGCGCCGGCGGCATATGGCAGTCCTGGCAGACGACCCCGCCTTTGCTGTGCGGTCCCTCGAGCCACTCGAGGTGGGTCGACTTGACGAACAACCCCCACGAGTCCTTCTCGTTATGACAGGTGCCGCAGAACTCAGCCGAGCGCAGGAACGAGTTCTCCCTCGTCTCGTGGTGCGGGCTGACCACGCCTGGACGCGGTCCCTGCTTGATCTTGCCGGGTTGGGTAACCCAGTTGAAGTTGTATGGGACGTCGCCGACGAAACCGGTGACCGTATGGCAGAGGTCGCACGACACCGACTCGTTGGCTCGGGTGCCCGCCTTCGGTGGTTTGGGTGGTATGTCACCGGCCAGCAAAGCGAGCGGCGCGTGGCAGCCGTTGCACCCGGCTTCGACATCGGCCACCTTCGGCTCCTTGGCGGCGTGTGGAAGCGCCAGCTCGAAGTACTCGATCTCGTCCCAGTGGTGGGTGTAGGCCTGCGACATCATCGCCTGCTCGTGCTGGCGGGCAATGTCCACGTGGCAGGTCGCACAGGCTTGAGGGCGTTCGTAGCGGTCGTACGGCTGCGTGCCATAGGCTTCGTCGGAGACTCTGGGCGCGCCTCCTCCTTGCGCGAGCAACGCCACCGGTAGCAGGAGCACGAGAGCCCGTCGCATCGTCGGATCCCCCTGCAAACGATCGTACGACGGGGGACGCCGTGAGTCCAGACGGTTCGCTGGCAGGCAGGGTCCGGCCGCTTTTGAGCTTGCGGCTCGCCGCGTGCCAGGTTCCGGTGCGGATGGTCTTTTCTGGCTGCCTCGTCCCCTATCGCAGGGTCGGCCGAGCTGGCTCGACCAACGGCGAGTGCGGTTGCCAGCGCGCTCTTGACCCGTCGTACTGCGTCCGGCATGGTGGGCAAGGAGGCGCAGGGTGGAGGATGAGCCCCGGCTGGTGACGGGTACGGCAGGCGTGGTTGATCGCCTGATGGGGTGGGTGATCCTCGTCGCCTCTGCCTGCACGCTCGGCATGCTGATCCTTGCCACGACGCCGTGGGAGGCACCGGCCTCGGCACTCGGAGGCATCGCAGCGCTCACCGGGTGGTGCGTGAGCCCCTATCTCGGCCTCGCGGCAGTGCGCAGGCTGGCACGGTCACCCGGTCAGCGCGTCCTGAGCTTGGTCGTTTCCGCTGGCACGGCCTCCTTCGGGCTGCTGGTCCTGGGCGACGTGCTGGTCGTCCACCGGGGACTGCTCAACGCACTCGTGACCATGGTCGTGCCGGGCTACCAGTGGGGTGCGGTGCTGGCGGGTGGGGCGGCGGTCCTGATCTGGCGGCTGGCTCAGCGGGGCGAATCGGCACCCTGAGGTGATCGGTCTCGCCGAGCGGGCCGGGCAAAGGCGAGCGCCGCCAGCGCCACGACCAGGGTCCGCCAGTGCTGCAGGAGCGGCCAGCCGACCAGGCGCACGACGCGCTGTGGGAAGTACGGTGCGGCGAGGCCCGCGGCGCCGGGAAACCACAGCTCCCGCCGCCGCCCCAGGCCGGTGGTGAGCAGCACGCCGAGCAGCGGCAACGCCCCGACCGCGGCGACGGGCACGGCCGGGCCGCCGAGAGCACGTGGGTTTTCTGCCCTCACGCCCCGCTCACAGCCACACGAGCGAGAGGCCAGCCAGACCCAGCAGCACGAGGGCGACCAGCCCCTGCACGCCCGTCTGCCGGTCGGCGAAGATGAACGCGTAGACCCCCTTGAGTACGTTGTTGGCGGCGGTCGTGATGAGGACCGCCGCGGCGGCGGTGGCGAGTGGCGTCGAGCTGCCGGCGGTCTGGGCCAGCCCCATGATGAACGGGTCCACGTTCACGGCTCCCATGAGCACGGCCAGGGCGTACATGCCGAGGCTCCCGAAGTGGCGCAGCACGAGCGTGGTGACGACCAGCAAAGCGATGAAGATCCCGGCGAAGGCGAAGGTGGAACGCAGCTCGAGCGGGTTCTTCGCCTGGTACTGCCGTTCCGGCACGCTGGGGTTGGGGTCGGGACGGTGTGTCCACCACAGCCCAGCCGCTGTCGCCGCCAGCCCGAGGATGAGCAGCTTGAGCGCGAGTGCGCCGTACAGCGGCTGGGAGAAAATCGCCAGCAGCAGCACCAGGCGTAGGAACATCATCCCGCTCGCCGCCAGGATGCTGCCGGAAAACAGGTGTGGCCGGTCCTCGTGTTTCGCCCGGCGGGCAAGCACCACGGTGATGACGGTGGATGAGTACGCCCCGCCGAGCAGAGCCGCCAGCACGATCCCCCCGCGTTTGTGGGTAACCCGCTGCAGCACGTACGCGCCGTACGAGACGCCGCTCACCGCTACGACCACCAGCCAAGCCTTGAACGGGTTGAGGCGAAACGGCCCGAGGTCTTGGTTCGGTACGGCGGGGAGGATCACCGCCGTGAGCAGCAGGAACTTGGTGAACGTCTCGACCTCTTCGGCCGGGATGCGGTCGGAGAGGTTCTCGAGCCCGCTCTTGAGCTCGAGCAACAGCAGCGCCAGAACGACGATGGTGGTGGCGATCCAGTAATGGGTGTAGTGAACCAGCGCGCCGAGCACGTAGGTGAGCAGCCCACTGATCTCGGTGGTAACCCCGGCGTCCTCCGCGGTCTCCAGCTTGTGGCGGTACGACACGACCATGAACGCAGTCACGGCCCCGAGCCCCAGCGCCACGAGCAGTAGCTCGGTCCCCGAGACGAGGGCCGTGCCGTACCCAAGCAGACCGATGAGCGGGAACGTCCGAACGCCGCCGAACATGTAGTGCCCGGTCCGGGCTTTCCTTCCCCCCCGTTCGAGGCCGAGGAGGAACGACAGCCCGAGGACGAGCAGGACCTGGAACGCCTCTGGCGGAACCTGACTCAGCAGTGCGCGGACCTGGTCCATAGCGATGGCTCCCGCGCGAGGGTACACCATGACGGCAGGTGGGGTGGTTGGCGGCGGCGGTCGACGTGCCGGCGCTGCGGTCACGAGTCGACAGTCCTCGCTACGGGAAGGGCACGCCCAAGAATGCCTCGAGCTCCTCCGTCTGATTGCCGGCCAACCGCAGAGCGAGGGCCGCCGTCTCCGGATCGCCGAGCGCCGCTCGACTGGCGGCCGGATCGAGCCCCAGATCCTTCACCCCTACGTGCTCGCCGCTCAGCAGGATGAGCGCCCGCTCGACAACGTTGGCGAGCTCTCTGACGTTACCTGGCCACGGCGCCAGGACGAGGGCGGCCATGGCCGCAGGCGTGAACGTCGGCACCTTCACCCGCAGCCGCTCGGCAGCCCGAGCTGCGAGATGGAGGACGAGCGCCGGGATGTCCTGCCGTCGGTCTTCCAAAGCTGGGAGCCGGATCGGGAAGACGTGCAGGCGGTGGAAGAGGTCGCGGCGGAAGTCGCCGGCGGCCACGCTCGCCTCGAGGTCGCGGTTGGTCGCGGCCAGGATGCGCACCTCGACCGCCACCTCGGCCTCGCCGCCGAGACGAGTGATCCGCCGCTCCTCGACGGCCCGCAGCAGCTTGGACTGCGTGGGCAACGGGATCTCCCCTACCTCGTCGAGGAACAGCGTGCCCCCGTGCGCCTGCTCGAAACGGCCAACGTGCCGGGCGGTGGCACCCGTAAACGCCCCCCGCTCGTACCCGAACAGCTCGGACTCCACCAGGGTCTCGGGGACAGCGGCGCAGTTGAACGCCACGAACGGGCCGTTGCGGCGAGCCGAGAGGTGGTGCACGGCGCGTGCGAATAGCTCCTTGCCGCTCCCGGACGGCCCGAGCAGCAGCACCGCGGCATCGGTCGGGGCGACGCGCCGTAGCGCCGTCACGGCAGCGACGAAGACCGGCGCCGTTCCGACCAGCACGGGCATTCCATGCTCGACCGGGAGGGCGGCGAGGAGTGCGCGCCGGGGTTCGGTGGCGGCATGGAGGGCGGCGAGGACGAGCCCCATGTCGAGCGGCTTGGTGAAGTAGTCTCGGGCGCCCAGCTTGAGCGCCTCGACCGCGGTCTGGACGGTGGCGAAGCCAGTGATGAGGAAGACGGGAGTCTGCGGGTCCGCTGCCCGCGCGGCGCGTAGCACCTCCAGGCCGTCGGCTCCGGGCAGCTTGAGGTCGGTGACTACGGCCAGCAGCGGGGTCGGCTCGCCGATGCGGCGCACCGCCTCGTCTCCGCGCAGCACCACCTCCACCTCGTAGCCCTCGGCGCGCAGCGTCTCGGCGAACATCTCGGCGAGTGAGCGCCGGTCCTCGACCACCAGCACCGGCGCGCTCATGCCGGATCTCCGAGCGGCAGCGTCAGGACGAAGCGCGCGCCGTGCCCCTCGCACGGCTCGTACACCACGTCGCCGCCGTGCAGCCGCGCCAGCCGGCGCGACATTGCCAGCCCCAACCCCCCGGAGGGCTTGGTCGAGACGAACGGACGAAACAAGCGGTCGGCGACTTGCGGGCTGACCCCGGGACCGTCGTCCTCCACGACGACCCGCGCATAGTCGCCGGTCGCCGCCGTGAGCACGCGCACCGAGCCCGTGCCGCCCACCGCCTCCACCGCGTTGCGCAGGAGGTTCTCGACGATCACTCCCACCGCCATACGATCCACCACGACCTCGCACGGTGCGAGCGCCAGCTTCGGCACCACCGCGGGGGAGGAGGCCGCGACGCGCGCGGCCGCTTCGGTCACGAGCTCGGCGAGGTCACAACGCTGGCGGAGCAGCTCGTGCGGCTGTGCGAAGCGCAGAAAGCGCTCGAGCAGCCCACCCAGCTCACCGGCCTCCTGCTCCATCGCCGCGACGAAGCGTGCGCGGCGCTCCTCGTCGGCTTCGGGAAGAAGCCGCAGATAGCCACGGATCGTCGCCAGCGCGTTGCGCAGCTCGTGGGCCATGCCAGCCGAGAGCTCACCGAGCTGGGCCATCTGCTCGCGTTCGGCGAGCGTTCGCTCGAGAGCTTCGAGCGACGTGCGGTCGGAGAGAAAGGTAACGTGGCCGAGGCTGGCGCCGGTCGAGGCGAGCAACGGAAAGCGTCGCACCTCGACGACGCGCTCCCCGAGGGCCAACCGTCCATCCGAGCACAGCGCCGCCGGCAGCCCCCGGCCGACCGCCAGCTCGTCACCCGCCAGGGCCTGCGCTGGCGGGTTGTACGCCTGCACGACGTCGAGCATATCGGTGACTACCACCCCAAACGACGCCTCGCGGGTGAGTACCTGGGTGAGCACCTCGAGCTCGTCGACACGCTGACGGGCGCCCGCCTCCGAGGCCTCGAGCCGCCGCACCGCATCCTTGAAGGTGCCGACAAGGAAGCGGTCCTCCGGCTCCTCGCCCGGGCCGTGGGCGATCCGCACCGCCTCGGCCAGCAGCTCCCGGTAGGGCCCGAGGGCGCGGGTGATCAGCACCCAGGCCAGGAACGCACCACCGAGGCCGACCACCAGCGCCAGCACTGCCCCAGCCATGCGCCAGCGACCGGCGGTGCGGGCCCGCGTGGCGGGTACGGCGACCCGCGCAACACCGCCACCGGCCAAGGGCTGACAGGCCACCATCACCTGCCGGGTCCCCAGCGCCAACGGCCCCGCCACGGTGCCGCCGGCCGCTTCCCACTGCTCGCGCGAGTGCCACGGCCACCACGCCGGGAGGAGGGGACCGAACTCGCCGAGCGACCAGTCCACCGTTCCGTTGCGAAACACGACCATCCCCCACCCGTCGGCCCGCAGCGCCGCGTGGTAGCGGGCCGCGTCGACCTGGGCGGCGTTGGCAGCGAGCATCTGGGCTGCCACCAAGGCCGCCCGTCCGGTCTCCTCTTCGACCAGCCCCGCCACCCCCAGGACACCGCCCATCTCGACGGCGATCATCGCGACCAGCATGAGCAGCGCCGCTCCGATCAGCACCCGCGCCTCGCGGAAGCGGCGGGACGGCAGGACCGAGGTCATGATCCCGAACCCCAGACGAGCCGGGCGAGCTGGTGAGCCCACAGCAGCACCACCACGCCGGCACCGCAGAGGAACGTCCCGAACGGCAGCTCGGTATCGGCTTTGCCGCGACCACCGGCGATCAGCGCCAGACCCACGATCGCCCCGGATACCACTCCCAGCATCAAGGACATCAGCATGCCGCGCCACCCCAAAAACGCTCCCAGCATCGCCAGCAGCTTGACATCGCCCCAGCCCATGCCCTCCTTCCCGCGTAGCCACCTGTAGGCGACGATGACCAACGCGGGGATGGCGGCGCCCAGGACCGTACCGATGGTCGCGTCAACCAGCGGGACGAGCCGGTGCCCCGAAGGTTGCAGCAGCCAGCCCTCGGCGGCCGCTCCGGCCAGCCCGAGGACGATCCCCGGTAGGGTCAGGACGTCGGGCAGCAGGTGGTGGTCGAGGTCGATGAACGCCAACGGCACGAGCAGAAGGACGAGCACACCGGCCTCGGCAGCGGGCAGGGTGAGGCCCAGTCGGTGGTGCACGAGCGCCAGCAGCGTGCCGGTTGCCAGCTCAACCACCGGGTAGCGCCACGAGATCGGCGTCCGGCAGCTCCGGCAGCGACCTCGGAGCCACAAGAATGAGATCAGCGGCAGGTTGTCGAACCAGCGAACGAGTGCTCCGCACGCCGGGCAGCGCGAGCGAGGCTTCCAGAGCGAGATCTCGAGCGGCAGCCGGTGGATCACGACGTTGAGGAAGCTGCCGAGCACCAGACCGTAGACGAAAACGATGGCGGTCACCACGGCGGGAGGTATCACGACCTGCCTCCCCTGCCCGCAGCGGCGAGCAGCCGCGCGTAAAGCTCCTCCTGCTGGCGCACCATGAGGGTGCGGTCCCATGCCTCGAGGCCTTCGTCGGCAGGCGCAGACAGTCGTGCTCGGAGGCTGGGGTCGGTCAGCAGCTCCGCCACCCGCTCGGCCAGCACCGCCTCGTCCCCGGGCGCCACCGCGTACCCGTTGATCCCGTCGCGCAGCACCTCACGAACCCCATCTACGGCCATGGCAACCACCACCCGGCGGGCTGCCAGCGCCTCGACCACCACCCGCGGGAGCCCCTCGAAGCGGGACGTGAGCGTCACCACCGTTGCCGCGTCCAGCACCGCCGGCACGTCGCGACGCCACCCCGGCAGGTGCAGCCGTCCCTCGAGACCCGCCGCGGCGCGCGCTACCTCGAGCTTGCTCCGCAGCTCGCCGTCGCCGACCAGCACGAAGTGCGCGTCGGGAAAGCGCGGGGCGAGGGCGGCGGCGAGCGCCACGAAACGCTCGGGGGCCTTCTGCGGCTTGAGGCACGAGACCTGGACAACGAGCGGCACCCCGGCCGGGATCCCCAGCTCGCTGCGGACCTGCTCGCCGCCGCTGGCACATCGGAACGCCTCGAGATCGATGCCGGAGCGGATGACCGACGCCTGCTCGCGTCCGAACAGCCCCAGCTCGACCCCCTGCTCGAGGTTCGCTCGGGAGACGGCGACGAAGTGCGAGGTCCAGCGGGCCGCGACCCGTTCGGCGGCCAGGAATGTGGCGTGTACGGCCGCTGACTGGTGAGAGCCGAAACCCCAGCCGTGAATGGAGTGGACGATCACTGGTACGCGCTCGGCCCGCGCCGCCGCGCGGCCGAGGACGCCGGCCTTGGACGAGTGCGTGTGCACGAGGTCCGGCGCGAACTCCCGGATCGCCGCGCGCAGCTCCCGGAACGCTTCGAAGTCGAGCCACGGTCTGACCTCGCGCCGAAGGTGCCGCAGCTCGTACCGCCGCACGTCCGCGAGCGCTCTCGCCTCGGCCAGCAGCTCTCCCCGATCGGCGCAGGCCAGACCGACCTCGAACCGGCCCCGGTCCAGCATGGCACAGGTGTCGAGCGTGTTGCGCTGCGCCCCCCCCAGCTCGAGCATGGTGATGGCATGGAGCACCCGTGCCCGCCTCACGGCGCCACCTCCTCGGCGACCTTGGCGCCGTCGAGCAAAGCGTCCTCCATCGCCGAGTACTTCCAGGAGGCCCAGCGGCCGGCCAGCCGCACCCCGGCCGCCGCAAACGCCTCTCGCAGCGTGCTCACAGCCGACTCCAGCGCGGCATCGAACACCACGTAGCCAGGGTCGACGCGCGCCTCGAGGCGGGTGGCGATGCGCTCGCGGCGCAGCAGCCCAAGCTCCTCCAGGCCGTCGAGACAGCGACCCCAGACATCCGGAGGAGCAGGCGTGCCAGCGGGGACGCTTACCTCCACCGACAAGGTGTGGCAGCCAGGCGGCGCCACCTTCCCGTGGTTGGAGGGAAACCCGATGCGGTAGAACGGGAAGCGGGCTTCGGGCACGTACAGCCAGTGCTCGCGGCGGGGCGGCGGGCCCTCGACGCCGAGGTTGAGGTTGACGACCGCTACCGCCCGCAGCCGGGTGGCCGCTGCGCGGGGGCCGGGTGGCAGGTCGTCCGTCATCCGGCACAGGTGAGAAAGCGGCACCGTCGCGATCAGCGTCTCCCAACCAAGGGTCTCGCCCGAGGCGAGCTCGAGCGCTCGCTCGCGCAGGTGCAACCGCCGCACCGTGCTGCCCAGGCGGAGGCCCGGGACGTGCTGGGCCAGAGTGTCGGCGAGCAGCCGGATGCCGCCCTGTCGCGGGTAGAGAAAGGTGGCGTTGTACCCCACCGGTTGTCGGAACAGCCCCAGCGCTCCGTCCACCAGGTCCTCGAGCCGGGGGCGCGGCACGAAGCGCCCCACCCATGCCGCCGTGAAGTCGCGGGCCTCGGCGCAGAAGAGCTTCTGGTTGTAGGGAAAGAAGAATAGCCGGCAGAGCCCCTCCCCGAAGCGCGACAGCGCCCAGTCGGCGAACGGGCCGGATTGCGGGGCCTCCGGCTGCTCGCGGGCGACGAGCGCCCCCAGCAGGCATTCGCGCCGGATGGCGGGCGGCAGCCGGTGGGTGTTGATCTGGATCGGGTACGGCGTGACGGTGCCGGCCACGGCGATGCCGGCGCGGCGAGCGAGCGACCGCAGGCGGCGGGCGATCCCCAACTCGGTCACGAGCCGCCGGCTCTCCTCCCGCCCAAGGTGCAGGAGGTGGCCAGTGAGGTCGAAGGCAAAGCCGTCCTGCTCGAGCGTGCGGCATGCCCCTCCGACCACCTCCTCGCGCTCCAACACGACCGGGTCGACGCCGTACCGGCGCAGGTGAAAGGCCGCCGAGAGACCGGTGAGCCCGGCACCGAGAACGATCACCTTCCTCATGTCGCCTGCCGCATGTCGAGGCCGGCCAGCCACCCGAGCAACGAGACGAACGCCACCGCGAGCCCGCCGAGCAGCCAAAGCGAGAGCTGCCAGGACCACCAGAGGGCGCATCCGATACCGATCACCCCACCCGCTGCGGCCAGGGCGTAGCAGGTGACCACGGCCGGGCGCACGCTGCCGCCCCACGCGCGCCGCAGGCGAAGCGGAAAGTGGTCGCGGCTCCCATGCCAGAACGGGCGGCCGGCCCGTGCCCGCAGCACGGTCACGTACGCGGTATCGGCGAGCGGCACGACGAGGATTGCCAGGGGGGCGAGGAACCCGGCGGCGCTGTGCTCCGTCCAGCGGATGGCGAGCGCCAGTGCCCCGAGCGTGATCCCGGTGGTCAGGCTTCCGGCATCGCCGAGATAGATCCGAGCCGGGCTGAAGTTGAAGACGAGGAACCCCCCGAGCGCCCCGGCCAGGGCGAACGCTGCGGCCGCCTCGGGCAGCTCCCCCCCGACCAACGCCACGGTGCCCAGCCCGAGCGCTGCGATGACCCCGACGCCGGCCGCGAGGCCATCCATGATATCGAGCAGGTTGAAGGCGTTACAGACGGCCAGGAGCCACGCTGCGGCGAGCGGCCAGCGCAGCTCGGGCGGGACTTCTGTCAGCTCAATGACGGCGCCCGAACGGATCAGGACGAAGATTGCCACCCCCTGACCGGCCACCTTGGCGAGCGGCGTGAGCACCCCGAAGTCGTCGATCAGCCCCACCAGCAGCGTCAGCGTCCCGGCCAGCAGCAGCCCCAGCAACAGCGAGTTGAACGGCAGCACCAGCCCGAGCGCCATGAGGTACGCGAGGAATACGGCCAGCCCGCCGAGGTAGGGTACCGGCTCACCTTGGTTCTTGAGCCTCCCGTCGGGGCGGTCGACGATCCCGAAGCGCAGCGCCGCCTGACGAGCCACCGGGGTGAAGTACAGACCCAGCAGCACCGCCAGTACCAGCACCAGGAACATCAGAGCGATGCTCAACGCAGATCCCTCAGGCGCTGGCGACGGAGCAGAGGCCGCTGCCGCCACGCGGTGCGCAGGCGGGGTAGCGCCCGCACCACGGCCGACCAAACCGCCGGGCGTCGCAAACCGACCAACAGGAGCACCATCGCATCTGCCGGCAACAGTACGGGCAAGCGCGGCCAGAAATCAACCGCCGCAAGGTTGCGCAGCCAGGTCGCCCAGCGGTTGACGAGGATTCCTGCGGCGACAGCGGGCGGGCGGCGAAACAGCAGGCGGCCGGAACCGGGCTCGGCGGTCCCGCCCCGGCGATGCACCGCAACCGCCGCCGGCTCGTACACCACCCGCCACCCGGCCGCGTTGACCCGCCACCCAAGATCGACGTCTTCCCAGAAAGCGAAGAACTCGTCCGGAAAGACGCGACCTCCGACCGCCACCGCGGCCAAGGCATCACGGTGGTAGACCATCCCCGCACCGCAGGCGGCCAGCACGCGAGCCGCCTCCTGGTACGCGCCCGCCGCTGGCTCGCTGTACCCGCGGTCGCGCACCCGCAGCAGCCACGGTGTCAGCACCTGTCCGCACGAGTCGAGCTGCTCGCCGCCTGGGCGCTCGAGTCGTCCCGCCACGCCGCCGATCCCCGGCTCGGCCAGCCGGCCGCAAGCGGCGGCGAAAAACCCCGAGGTGGGAAAGCAGTCGGGGTTGAAGAACCCCACGGTGCGTACCGACGGTCCCAGTGCCTCGAGCCCGGCGTTGGCCCCGCCGGTGTACCCGCGGTTATCGGGCAGCGGCACGCCCACCACGCCAGCCGGTGGGCACTCGGCCAGTGCCCGCGAGCCGTCGGTCGAGGCACAGTCCACGAGCACGATCGCCAGCGGAACGGTCTGCGCCGCGAGCGCCGCGAGGCAGCGCCGAAGGTCCTCCCCGCCGTTGTAGTTGACGACGATCGCCGCGACCGTCACGGGGAGCCGCCTGACCGGGGACCAGCGTCCGAGGACTGGGTACGGTCGGCGCGAAACGCCGAGCGGGGTCTGCGGGTCCGAGGGAGGTGAGGCTGCACGGTGATAGCCTACACCGGGGATCGATCTCGGAAGCAGGCGGGTTGCCCCGCGCTCTCGCGCGAGGTCGTCGCGCCAACGGAGAAGTGGCCTCGGCAGCGAACGATCGGAATTGTACTAGGATGAACGTCGTTGTCTGGAGCGGTACCGCGCATGACGAAAAGACCGCGCGGATGTCGACAGGAGGTGTGCGATGGCAGGGAAGTTCGAGCTCCGGAAGGGAGCGAAGGGCGGTTTCTCGTTTGTCCTCAAGGCCAGTAATGGGCAGGTGATCCTGCAAAGCGAGCACTACGAGTCCAAAGCGAGCGCCGTGAACGGCATCGCGTCGGTGCAAAGAAACGCCGCCGACGGCCGTCGCTTCGATCGCCGCACGTCGAAAAACGGCAAGCCCTACTTCGTCCTCATCGCCACCAACGGCCAGGTCATCGGCCAGAGCGAGATGTACGAGTCGGCTGCCTCGATGGAGAACGGCATCGCGTCGGTGCAAAAAAACGCCCCCGATGCCCCCACCGCCGACCTGACGTAGCCCGCGTCAGGCGAAACCCACGGCCGCGCGGCCGGCTTTTCCGACCGCCGTCCGCACTCGCGCGGAGGGTGGAATGGGTGTCGTGCATCGAGCCGGCCGGTTCCGGCCGGCTCGCCACGAGAGGCCCGGGCCCGTGGCGTACCTCCGAATTGCGATGCGTGGAGTGGTCACACAACCGCGAGGAAGAATTGGCGGGGCCGACGAGACTCGAACTCGCGACCTCCGGCGTGACAGGCCGGCGTTCTAACCAACTGAACTACGACCCCGCTCGGGTCAGGCTCGCTCGCGCAAATGGTGGGAGGTGTGGGATTTGAACCCGCGACCCCCTGCGTGTAAGGCAGGTGCTCTGCCGCTGAGCTAACCTCCCACGGACGGAGACCGCCCGGGGAGCGTCATCCTAGTGTCGGCCGCTACCCCTGTCAAGCGGTGCCAGCGCGGTCGGTGTATGCCGCTTCGGGAATGACCAGTACCCTGAGAGGGCTTGCACTCCGTGGGGGAGCTCATGGACGCGACGATTGCCATCACGCTGCTCGGTCTGCCGCTGCTGCTGTGGGCTGGTGCGCCCCCGGACCGTTCCGACCAGCCGACTGGATCGGTGCGTCTGTACTCCGTCGAGCGACAGGGGTTCGTCGCTCTCGAGCGCGTCGTCCACACCGACGAGGAGTGGAAGGCGCGGCTGACGCCCGAGCAGTACCGCATCACTCGCCAGCACGGCACCGAGCCGGCGTTCTGCGGCCTACTGCACGATCACAAGGAAAGCGGGTTGTACCGCTGCGTGGCGTGCGGGACGGACCTGTTCGTCTCCACGGCCAAGTTCAGCTCTGGTACCGGCTGGCCGTCGTTCTTCGCTCCGGTGGCCGAGGAGAACTTGACGACGCACACAGACCGCTCGTGGGGGATGGTCCGCACGGAGGTCCGTTGCGCCCGCTGCGACGCCCACCTCGGCCACGTCTTCGACGACGGCCCCCGCCCCACCGGGCGGCGCTATTGCATCAATTCGGAGGCGCTGCGGTTCGTGCCGATGGCGGAGGTACTTCTCAAGGTTCCCCCGCTGCGCTAGCCGGCACTCGAGCTGCGCCTCGCCCGGGGCGACGACTGCGCGGTCAAGACCGGGCTGGGCCCCGATCTGGTCCGACCGCAGCAAGTCGATCGCGTGCGGGTAGCGGGCCACAAGAGCCGGCCGCGGCGCCTCGCTGGCGAGGTGCGGTGGCGGCTCGTTCCGGGTGCTCACCGCTCCGTGCGCGGACCATCACCGGCATCTCCGCTCTTGCGCAACCGAGCCATGGCTGGTTTTCTGGCTCACTCCGCGGCCAGCAAGCCATCGCGGGCAGCTTGCTCGACTGCCGCCTCGGCGTGTGCCCACAGCGCTGGGGCGCCCTCGGCCATGTGGCGGTTGACCTCGAGCACCTGTCCGAGGCGAATGCCATGCTCCTGCCAGGATTTTCCGTGGCACCAGAGGTTATGGTGCAGGGGCAGGAGGCGGTCGAGGGCGGCGGCGAAGCGGGCCTCGGGGCTCAGACGCGCCTCGAACTCCTCCCACAACGCCCGCAACCCACTGCCGAGGTCATCCGGGAGAAGCCCGAACACACGGTCAGCAGCGGCACGTTCACGCTCCCTCTTGTCGTTCTGGGCAGCCCTATCGTAGACGAAGGTGTCACCGGCGTCGATCTCCACGAGATCGTGCACCAGCAGCATCGTCACCACCCGACCCACGTCCACGGGCTCGGCGGCGTGCTCCGCCAGCACGACAGCGGCCAGCGCGACGTGCCAGCAGTGCTCGGCCGCGTTCTCCCGCCGCTCGCCGGCCAGCACGTACGACCGGCGCAGCACGCCCTTGAGCCGGTCGACCTCTTGGAGGAACCCGATCTGCCGCCCGAGCCGCTCGTCCATATCGCGCCTCCGGCGGCGACCATAGCAGAGCGGCTTGGCGGCGGCCGGGGCCGGTGGTAGCGTGCCGGCGATGAGGCACGGTCTTCGCTGGCGCGGCTGGCTCGGTGGCGCGGCTGTCCTCGTCTGCCAGGTGGCGTGGGGTGCGGTCTGGGCCCAGGACACCCGACCGGGCGAGGTGGTGCGTGTCGACCGCACCTCGCCGTTCGGCCGCGTGCGGGTCAGCGACTACGGCGCCACCGGGCTGCGCTGCCTCGAGTTCCCGCCGGGGCGAGTGCTGCAGAGCTGCATGCGCATCGACGACCCGACCCGGCTCGTGCTGCCGTACACGCAGGCGTTCGCGGCCACCCTGGCCGTGCCCGGCGAGGTCAAGCGCCTGCTCATGATCGGGCTGGGCGGCGGCTCGCTCGTGCGCTGGCTGCAGCGCTACCGGCCCGAGCTCGCGCAGCACGTGGTCGACATCGACCCGGTGGTCGTCGAGGTGGCGGGCGAGTGGTTCGGCGTGCGGGCGGGGCCGGGGCTCCAGATCATCACCATGGACGGGCGGGAGCGCCTGGCCCGCGATCCAGCCCGCTACGACCTCATCTGGCTCGACGCGTTCGGGCCGGAGGACGCTCCGTACGCGCTCACGACGGTCGAGTTCTTCCAGCTCGTCCGCAGCCGCCTCGCGCCCGGAGGCGCGGTGGCCGCCAACATCTGGGCGCCGGGGGTCAACCGGTCGTACCACGCCCAGGTCCGAGCCGTGCAGGAGGCCTTCCCGGAGACCTACGAGCTCTCTGAGCCGGCACCGGACGAGCCGGCCGTGGGGCTCGGCGGCGGGCTCGCCGTGCTGGCCGACGGCAGCCGGATCGTCGTCGGCTCGCTCGCCCCCCGCCTTGCGGGCGCGCAGTGGGCGGAACGCCTCGCGACCTGGCAGGCGAAGCAGCCGCTCGACTGCGACCTGGCGGCGCTCGTACGCCGCAAGTTCCACCTGCTCACCGACCGGCCGTCCTCCACGTCCCCGCCCCACGACCTCCCCGCCAGGTAGCCCCGCAGCCGGGCGGCGGCGGTGGCTCGGGGGAGGTGGTGGGGCGGGTGCAACGGGTGGGCGTGCAGGCGGTGAGCCAATCACCACCAACTAGCAACTGGGCGAGAGGGCGGTCGGCCTGATCTCGTGCCGCGCCGCGAACCGCTGGCCTGCGGGCGTGAGCAGGTACGCCGGCAGCGTCGGCCCCATGTGGAGCCCCCTCACCCCGAGCGCGGCGAGCCCGAGTACGATCCCCACGGCCTTCTGGTCGTACCAGGCGAGGTCGTACTCGATCGGCAGGTCGTTGACGCTCGCCACGCCGAGCGCCTCGAGCGCGAGGGCGATGCGCACGAGCGAGTAGCAGTCGTTGCACTGCCCGGTGTCGAGGACCCGCGGCAGCCCCTCGATCTCGCCGTGCACCTGCTTGATGTAACGGAACTCGGCGCAGCCGGCGGTGAGGATGACGGCGTCCGGCGGCAGCGCTGTCCGCGTGAAGTGCTCGCGGCACCCGTCGCGGCCGTCGCAGCCGGCCATGACGACGAAGCGGGAGATCCTGCCGCGCCGCACGAGGTCGCAGACCGTACCGAGGTGCTGGCCCACGAAGCGGTGGGAGAACCCTCCCGTCACCTCGCCGCCCTCGAGCGGGCGGGGCGGTCGGCAGCGGCGCGCCAGCTCGACGAGCGGCGAGAAGTCCTTCGGCCCGCCGCCAGGGGCATCCGGGACGTGCGCCACGCCCGGGAAGCCCGCCACGCCGGTGGTGAACAGCCGCTGCCGGTAGCTCTCGCGCGGGGGCACGACGCAGTTGGAGGTGACGAGCACCGGGCCGCCGAACGCCTCGAACTCCCCCTCCTGCAGCCACCAGGCGTTGCCGTAGTTGCCCACCAACTGCGGGTACGCCGCCAGCCGCGGGTAGGCGTGCGCAGCCCACATCTCGCAGTGGGTATCGACGTCGACGCCGGTGCCCGCGGTGGGCTCGAGCAGCTCCTCGAGGTCGCGAAGGTCGTGCCCGGTGACCAGGATCCCGGGCCGGCTGCCGACGCCCAAGCGCACCTTCGTGGCGACCGGCTCGCCGTAGGTCGCCGCGTTCGCGGTGTCCAGCAGCGCCATGGCGTCGACCATGACCCGCCCGACCTCGAGGGCAAGCTCGCCGAGGTCAGCCTCGCCGGAAAGCGTGGCGGTACCG
>JAAYVZ010000208.1 GCA_012516935.1 Holophagae bacterium | reverse complement strand
CGGAGGGGGAGGGGGAGGGGGCGGTGGGGGTCCCACTTGTAGGTCGTGCCAACCATGGGCAGGCGCCGACTACCATTGCGCCAACGTCGACGCCGTCTCTCACATCGGTCACACACCATGCGTAAACACAATCACTTACAACGAGTGGGGTTGCTTTTTTGGCGGCGACTACCAGGGCAGTCCAACGTGCACCTACTCCAAGTGACGATGAAGGCACGGCTGGGTGTGTTGATCCCACTACTGGCGTGCGGGGTGGCCTCGGCCACCCCAGTTACGGTCAGGATCGACCTCCAAGGTCCAGCGTCGGAGAAGACGGTCATAGCCAGAATCGAAGCCCGACCTTCGGAACAGAGTTCGCCCGAATGGACACAGACGGTCCAGGTACCGTCCGCTTTGCAAGCGGAGCTTCGCGCAAATACTGCCTACGTAATCACCGTCGGTGCGAAGGGGTTCTGGGGCGAGAGCAGGCTCGTCTTCGTAGACGGGACTCGGGGCACTACGGCGGTTGGCCTCAGCCTTTGGCCCACCGGCACCGTCACCGGCAGAGCCATCTTCCCGCAGGGCTTGGAGACTCAGCCTGACATCGGGTGCCGATTCTCCTTCACACCGCCTGGAGACCAGGGGGAAAGCCCCCGAGGCGAGCTGGAGTGCCCGACTGAAGGTTCTGGCTTCCGCTGCGAGGTACCTGCCGGGACGCTGGATTTGCGACTCCGCGCGGAGGGGTTCGTGTCGCACTTCGTCTGGGGGGCGAAGGTGCCGAGGGCTGGATCGCTCGACCTCGGTGCGCTGACCTTCACCAGGGGCGGATCTGTTGTTGGTTGGGTGGAAACCACCTCAGGACCGCCGAGCCCCTCCACCTGCCGCGTCGAGCTTTCCCCAGCACAGGCAACGGTGGCTCTCACCGGCGAGGCTGCACGGCGAACCAACGGCGCGATCCTGTCCACCCACCCAACCGAAAGGGGTTTCTTCCACCTCGCGGGGCTTGCGCCAGGAAGCTACATGATCAGAGCTTTCCAGGCCCCCTACTCCCCGACCACGACGGGACCCATCCTCGTCGTCGAGAACGTCGAGACCGAGGTCAAGGAGCCCATTATCCTCGAGCCGCCTGGAGAGCTGACGGTACGCGTGCAGCCACCGCTTGATCCACAAGGCCGGCCATGGAAAGTGACGCTGTTCCGCCGGCTCGACGATCCCTTCGAGTCCGAGCGGCTCCCCGATGGCGAGTCAGACGGATCGGAACGCTGGCTCTTCACCGACGTTCCGCAAGGTCCGTACTCGCTCCAAGTGAGCGACGCGGACGGTTCGAACTGGGTCGATACGCCGCTTCTGATGCAGCAGCTCGTGCAGGAGGAAGAAGTCACCGTTCCCGTGATTCCGGTCGAAGGGCGGCTCACCCTTGGTGGCAAGCCCCTCGCCGGAGTCGTGGTCTTCGGGGGAGTCCACGGCAAGGTCGCAATCAAGGTCTGGACTGACGACCTCGGTCGATTCGAGTGCACGCTCCCTCGCGAAGGCGAATGGGAGGTCACCGTTGGGTCGCGTAACCCCCAGCTGAAACGCGACATGGGAAACGTCCCGATCAGAAAAAGACCGGGCAAGGCCGTAGCTGAGGTGACCATCGAGATCCCGGACACGCTCGTCGAAGGAAAAGTCGTGGACGAGAGCGGCCGTTCCGTTGCCCGAGCGTCGGTCGTCGCTCGGTCCCTTTCCACACGGGAGCCCCAAACCGAGATCCAGACGGATCGCCACGGGGACTTCCAGTTTCGTGGGCTCGGTGTTGGCCGAACCCTCCTCATGGCGAGCTCGGAAGGCCTGGTCTCCGACGCTACTCAACTCGAGGTGCGGTCGGAGAATCCGGTTCGCAACACCGTGTTGGTCCTTCGCGGGCGCAAGCAGCTCGCTGGTCGGGTCGTCAGCTCGTCCGGGGGCGTGATTGGCGCGGTCGTCACGGTCGTTCCAGTGGGCCAACCGAGCCCAGGCAGCGAGGCGGTGACCGGGATTGACGGGCGATTCGAGGTCGCGATACCTTCGTGGGCCAGCGAGGCCAATATCGTTGTCATGGCCGTGGGATACTCGTGGTCGGCGAACCGAGTCCAGGTGCCGCCCAAGGAGAATTCACTCATCGTGTTACGGGTGCAGCCTTTAGGGGGGGCTATCACCGTCCGAGTGCCGCAGCCTCCAAACGACCCGAGGCGTGTCACGACGGTGCTGGAGCACAACGGCGTGGTAGTGGGGTTCCCAACGCTCATTCGGTGGATGGGCATGAACCGCGTTCAACCTGGCGAGCCGCTGACGATACCGGCTCTGGAGCCCGGTAGCTACCGGGTGTGTGCACTGCCAGCTCCATCGGCCATCCAGCTGGCTGCAGGGTCACTGACTCGGGATGCCGTGTGCACAGAAAGCTTGATTCTGTCTCCGAATGGCCATGCGCTGGCAACCGTCCCGATCCTCGAACCTGGGGAATGAAGGGGCCATGCAATACGCAGGCACGTCCCCGACCGTGGTTCTCTCATGCATCGGTCTAGTCCGGTGAGTGAAGCTGGACCCACAGCTCCGCGGCTCAACGCGACAGAGCCTCGGCAGCACGAGGTTGGGACGTACCAGACGGTCACCAAGGTCGGCAGGAAGGCCAGCCCTGTACGTGGTCGCGGCGCTCGCCGTGTGTGTCGTCCCCGCCGGCGCGGGTGCTGGCGGCCCGCCCACGATCAGCTTCGGCGACCTCGTCGTGGGCCCGCTGCCGAGCGAGCTCACGGCAGGGATGCACGGCCCGTGGGTGCTGGCGCAGGTGTCCGACACCGTCGTCGCCGCACCCGACTGCGAGAACGGGCGTCTCGCCACCTGGGACGGTGAGGGGTTCGTCGAGCGGGGGGCATTCGCGCCGATGCCGCCCAGACCGCACGTCTTCGCCTACGACTCCGACGGTTCGCGGCTGGCGACCCGCGCCGCGCCTGGGTCTGCTTCGAGTAGGGTGATAATGCCCCACGCCGCGGGCGCGAAGCTCCGGCGGGTCGAGGGAGGGCGTGCGATGGCGATGCAACGAAGGCCGGCTCTCTCAGCGGGTGTGCGCTTCTGCCTCGTTTGCGCAGCGCTGCTTCAGCACCCCAACGCCGCCGTCGCTGGCGGCCGATTAGAGCCGATCACGCTTCCAAACACCTACTCGTTCGCCGCGGGGCTTTCCGGCGAGTTCGCGATCGTCGACCGCGAGACCGGTGTGCTCTCACTGTTCGACCGGAAAGGCGCCAAGGTCGCGAACTGCCAGCTCCCGGAGTCCATGACGGCGTCGATCGCGTCCGGAGCCGCCGCGGCGCTTCGCGGCGAGAGCCTCCTCGTCGCCGGCTTCGCACCCTCACCGGGCGCGGAAGGTGGGACGCAGGTTGGCGTCTATAGCCTTCGGGAGTGCAAACAGGAGGTGCGCTTCTCCGCCCCCGGCCCGGTCCTGGCGGCCTCGCCCCATACCGACGGCTACGTCCTCACCTTCCTGGCCAACCGGAGCGCCGAAGCGGTTGGGAAGCCGGGCGCAGGACCACCGTTGGCCTTCCAGCTCATCGACACGCGGGGCGAGAAGCTCGCCGACCTCGGCGTACCGGCCGACCTCGAAGAGCGCCTCGCGGGCCTCGGCGCCGAAGGTATCGCCCGCGCCAGCGCGCTGCTCGTGCAAGGAAGAAAGCTGTGGTTCCTGCCCCACGCGGCGTACGAGCTGTGGCCGGTCGGGCGGGAGGGAGCGGCGCCGCAGCCGATCGTGCCGCCCGCGTGCCTGGCGGCAGAGGGTCGCGAGCTGTCCTCGGAGGAGTCGACCCGCAGGATGCAGCAGCTCTTCGATCCGGCAAAGCTCGCAGAAAACCCGGAGCTGCAGGCCATCGCGTCCAGGCTCAGCGGCCCGGACGCCCCTCGCCGCCGCGTGTACCAGCGCGCGGTGGCAGCGGTTGCGACCTACCGGAACCTCGTGGGCTTGGCTGTCCGCGACCCCTTGCGCGAGGACGGCGGTTGCCGGCTCGACATCTGGGACACCACGACCGACCAGCTCGTCGGGCTGGTGCAGATCGCGGGCGAATGCCCAGCCTCTATGGCGCTGAGCGATGAGGCCGCGGTCGTGGCAAGGAAAGGGTTGGCCGAGCGGCTGGACCTCCCGGAGGCGCTGATCCCCATAGAGGATCCCTGCGCACGGGAGGTGGAGAGCCTCCTGGACCTGAAGCGATCCCGAACCCCGCCGCCCGACGCGACCACCCCACAGTAAAAGGGAGGCGCTCCGAGGAAAGCCGGGTATCGCAAGACGAGGCGGCGCGAGCCCGAGGACAGCGGTGGCGACATCGAGCAACAGCCGCCAGCGAGCACCCTGACGTGGCGCCAAGCGCCGGGAGATAAGAGCTGGGCCGAGACGGCCGTCGGGCAGCTCGTTGCACACCCCAACGGCCGGCTCTGTGCTGCCGTAGACCGAGGTAGCTCGGAGGCTTTCATGGTCAAGCCCTTCGTCGTCGCGCTCGTCCTCGCCACCCTCGCCGCCTCGACGCTCGCCCAGGAGATGGAGGAGGAGACCTTTCCGATTGCGCCGGGCAAGGTGCAGCGGGTGGTCATCGTCAACCAGCCGAGGACGTACACGGTGCAGGGCGAGGTCTCGGTGGCCGGCCCGATCCGTCAGGGCAGCATGGTGGCGCTGCGCGACGTGCTGGTACCCCCGGTGGGCAAGGGCGACACGACCCGCCTCGTCAACGCCGGGACGATCTCGACCGATGGGTTCGTGAGCATGGTCGTCGGGGTCGCCGGGCAGATCAAGGACCAGATGGTGAAAGCCGGGGAGGTGGGGGCGTTCCTCGTCCCCGACGACGAGCTGACGCAGCGAGCGCTCGAGGAGCACGGCCAGCTCCTGTTCGCGATCGAGGTCAAGGCCTCGACCGGCAGCGGCACCGCGCCGTACTTCGCCTCGAGCCAGGCCCGCGCCACCGTGGCGTTCCCGCGCTACCGGGTGCTGCTTTTCAACACCTCGGACAAGACCGCCGCGGTCAACGTCTACGCCTACCTGTCGAGCTAGGCTGCTGCCCAGCCGTCGACGGCCGAGAGTCGGAAGACGGATCCTCCGCGGGCTGGTCCGAGGGGAGGGGTCCGTCGCGGGTCCTCTCCCACTCCCGGCGAGTGGGCGGCCTTCGACTCTCGACCGGGCGGGCGGGTGGCGGTCGGCGTTCGAGCGTCGGGGTCGGCGGCCGATCAGGAGGCCTTGATGATGATGCTCTGGACGACGTTCGCCACGTCCTCGCAGCGGTCGGTGGCCGATTCGAGGAGGGAGTAAAGCTCCTTCAGCTTGATGATCGTGATGGCGTCGGTC
Organism: Holophagae bacterium; assembly: GCA_012516935.1. GTDB lineage: Bacteria > Acidobacteriota > Thermoanaerobaculia > Thermoanaerobaculales > Thermoanaerobaculaceae > JAAYVZ01. Next base: position 31,987 of record JAAYVZ010000208.1, on the reverse strand, counting down.
GAGTTGGCGAACAGCTCCCCGAGCGCCTCGCGGTGCACCACATCGGCATCGTTTTCGAGGCGGTTGATCTCGACGCATGCCTTGAGCGCCTCGGCGTGCGTTTTGCGGTTGTGCAGGGCAACCAGGGCACGCTGCATCTCGCGGGTCGAGGAGAGCAGGATCTCCGCCAGGCGCCGGAGGTGGGGCGGAATCGCGGTGATACGGAACAGCACGAGCCGCTGGGCGGCGGCGTCGGTCACGTCGATCACGTCGTCGAGCCGGGAGATGAGCGCGTGGATGTCCTCACGGTCGAACGGCGTGATGAAGTGCTGGTTCAGAAGATCCATGGCTTCGTGGGTGATACGGTCGCCGACATGCTCCATCTCCTTGAGCCGCTCTACCTTCTCCTTGAGGTTCGAGGGGTCGAGCGTGATCTCGTGGAACAGCGCGGCACCGTCGACGATGTTGTCGGAGGCGTGGCGGAACATCGAGAGGAAATCGTTGCTCTTGGGCAGGAACCAGCGCACGGGGACCTCCGACGCGCCGGGGGGCGCGGGGTGCAGTATAGACCGTCTCGCCTCGGGTGGAGCGGCTCAGAGGAAGAGGGAGATGACTCCGTACGCCAGGGCTGCCACCAACGCCGAGCACGGGATGGTGAGGAACCACGCCCACACGATCTGCTTCGCGACGCCCCACCGCACCGCTGACAGGCGCTGCGTGGCCCCCACACCCATGATCGCGCCGGTGATCGTGTGCGTCGTCGACACCGGGATCCCGAGGTGCGAGTTGGCAAAAAGCGTCAGTGCCGCCGCCGTCTCGGCACAAACGCCGCCAACCGGCCTGATCTTGGTGATCTTCGTGCCCATCGTGCGGACGATCCGCCATCCGCCGAAGAGCGTGCCCACGGCGAGGGCGCCGTAGCAGGTGAGTATCATCCACGGCGCGATGTGGATGTCCTGGGGGTTCTGGCCGGCGTTGCGCTGGTAGGTGAAGACCAGGATGGCAATGATCCCTATCGTCTTCTGGGCATCGTTGCCCCCGTGCCCGAGGCTGTAGAGGCTGGCGGACACGAGCTGGATCCGCCTGAACCACCCGTCGACCCGCGACGGTGCCTTGTCGTGGAGTATCCACGACACGGCGATCATCATCGCGAGGCCGAGGACCAGCCCCATGACCGGCGAGAGGAACATGGACGCCACCGTCTTGGTCCAGCCGCTGAAGAGGATGGCGTCGATCCCGACGGCGGCGATCGCCGCTCCGGCGAAGCCGCCGATGAGGGCGTGCGATGAGCTGGTCGGCAAGCCCAGGAGCCACGTCAAGAGGTTCCAGAAGATGGCGCCCAGCAGCCCGGCCAGGATTACGTACTCCGTCACCACCTCGGGCGCGATCAGCCCCTTGCCGATGGTGGTTGCGACCCTGAGCGGGAACACGAAGGCGGCCACGAAGTTGAAAAACGCCGCCCAGATCACGGCTAGGCCGGGCGAGAGCACACGGGTCGAGACGATGGTAGCGATCGAGTTGGCCGCATCGTGGAAGCCGTTGAGGAAGTCGAAGACCAGCGCCGCGAACACGATGAAGACGAGCAGCACGAACATCCAGTCGATCATGGCTCACCGTTGGTTTCTGGGCCGGAGCGCGGCGCACCCTCGCACGAGAAGCCGTCCCAGAACGGTTGAGAGTCTAGCACGCGCTCGCTTGGCGGTGGCTCAGAAACTCCGCGTGTAGGAATAAACGAACGGCTGGGGCTTGCAGTTGCGCACCGGCGGAGAGAAGCGGAGCGCGCGCAGCTCGGACTCGGCCTCTCTCCGCAGCGCGTCGTCACCGGTAGTGTTCTCGACCAACGTTACGGCCGTCACGAAACCCAGTGCGCTCACGGTCGCCTCGAGCACGACCCGGGCCCCGGCCGGCCGCAGCACGACGTCCGGCTGGTTGAGGATCTCAGCGGTGTTCTTGTCCGGCGGACACGTCTTCTCGGGCTTGACATACATCCCGTGTACCCAGCCCTCCTGCTCCGGTGTGAGCTGGACCCTGAGCCACTTCCCGTCCTCGCCCAGCACCAGCAGCCGCTCGCCCTTCTTCGTCGTGCCCACCACCTTGAACGACGTCCCGGCTCCCTCCCGAACGTTGAGGCTCGAACCGGTCACACGGACGTAGACCGGTGGTGGCGCCGCCGGTTCCGGTGCCTCGACCACCTCCACCGGCGCCGGCGGCGGCCCAGGCTCCGGAAGCGGCAGCGGCGCCGTTGCACACGCCTGCATGAGCACCACTTCTCCGGCGACCGCGCCGAGAATCCACGACCACGTTGCCCACCTCGCCATCGACCGCCACCTCCTCCGACCACTCTAGCGCGGGTCACGTCACGACGGATCATCGCGGCGGGGGACCCGAGCGGCCCGCCGCCCGCAACCGACACCCTCCCCGCGGGGAACCCACCAGCCTTCCGCGCCCACCCGCAGGCACATCCCACCCACGCCGGTTCCTGGTACGCTGTGCGGACCGGAGGGGCCCATGCGATTCCGCCCACTGATCGCGTTTGCAGCATCGTTCCAACTCGCCTCGCTGGCGCTGGCCGCGGGAGCCGCGTCCTCGCCCGCAGCCAAGGAGAAGCCCACGGCATCCGTCGCCGTCTCGAGATGGCTGATGCTCGGTCCGGCCCCGCTGCCGCTGCCGGCGTTCGGCGCCGATAAGCGGGGTGGGTACGGCCCGTCGGAGCTGCTCAAAGCAGCGCTCCTGCCGCCGCTGGAGGCAGCTCCGCGGGCGGGAACACGGATCCCCTGGCTCGGCGCCACCACCCTCGAGTGGAAGGAGGTCGTGGCCGGGAAGGACGGGTTGGTCACGGTCGCCAATGGTGCTGCCAGCACGCCCCGTGCCGCCTGGTTGGCGGCCTCGGTGGAGGTCCCACGCTGGCAGACGCTCGAGCTCGAGCTTTTCGGCTCGAGCGCGCAGCGACTGCTCGTCGACGGCACCCAGGTGGCGGCCGGTGGCGGCACGTCGGCCGGCGGTGATGGCAAGGGAACGGTCAAGCTCCTGCCTGGCAGCCACCTGCTCGTGGTCCAGGCAATCACCGAGCCGGATCGGACCGGGACCTGGACCGCCGGGGTCCGTCTGTCGGCCCCGAGCCGTCCCGACCTTGAGCTCGCGACCTCGCCCGAGCGCACCCTCGACATCCTCGACATCCTCGATCGCACCGACGTCTCCTCTCTCGCAGTCTCGCCGGACGGAGCGCTGGTAGCGGTCACGCTGCGCCGGATCGTGCCGGGAACCGACGACTCGGAGAGCTGGATCGAGGTGCGCTCGACGGCTGACGGCGCCGTGCGCTGGAGCCGGCGCGGCGCCGAGACCAGCAGCGCCGCCTGGGCGGCACCGCGGTTGCTCGGTTTCACCACCGCTGACAGGAAGGGTAAGAACGGCAGCGAGCGGGCGTTGTCAACGTTGTGGATCGCCGACCTCGAGTCGGGCGGCACGACTCCGCTGCTCGAACGAATCGAGGACCTCGGGGGCTACCGCTGGGCAGCCGGCGCCGAGGCGGTGGTCTACTGGACCACGGCCAGAGCCGATCCGGACCGGCGCGGGATCAAGCTCGTCGAGAGCATCGTCGACCGTCAGAAGGGGTTCCGTGACAAGACCTACCTGTGGCTGGCACGCGGCCGAGACGGCGCCCGCGTCCGTCTCACCGCCGGCGAGCTATCGAGCCGGGTGGAGGACATCGCGGCCGACGGCTCGCGCCTGCTCTTCACCCGGCAAATCGAGGACCTCACGGCGCGCCCGTACTATCGCACCGAGCTGTGGGAGATGGATCTCGCCACGCTGGCCGCCAACAAGCTCAGGGACTTCCGCTGGCTCGCCGGCGCCTCGTACGGTCCGCCCGGACGGCTGCTCGTGGTTGCCGGTCCTTCGGAATTCGGTGCGGCCGGCACCGTCTTACCGGCTGGCGTAACCCCCAACGACGGGGATGGCCAGCTCTACCTCTGGGATCCGCAAGCCGATGGCGTCGAGCCGCTGTCGCGCGAGCTCGATCCGTCCATCCTGGGAGCCGAATGGAGCCAGGCGGCCGGAGCCGTCATCGTGCTGGCGGCCGTCAAGGACGAGGTGGGCGTGCTCCGCCTCGATCTCGCGACCAAGCGGTACGAGCGTCTGGACACGGGCTCAGCGGTGATCACCAACTCCTCATTGGCCAAAGCCGCGCCGACCCTGGTCGTTGCCGGCAGCTCGCCGTGGCGACCCGAGCGGGTCGAGGTCCTGGACCTGAGCTCGGGCAGCTCGAAGGTCCTTTTCGACCCCGCAAGCGGTTGGTGGCCGGCGATTCGTCCGGGGCGCGTCGAGCCCTGGCGCTGCACCGTCGCGAGCGGGATCGAGATCGACGGCCGCGTCTACCTGCCCCCCGACTTCGACCCGGCCAAGAAGTATCCGGCGATCGTCAACTACTACGCTGGCACCACACCGATCAACCAGGCGTTCGGCGGGCGCTACCCCAAGGAGTGGTGGGCGGCTTTGGGTTACGTGGTGTACGTGCCGCAGCCCTCGGGAGCGATCGGCTACGGGCAGGCACACTCTGCGCGCCACGTCAACGAGTGGGGCTCGCTCGTGGTGGACGAGATCATCGACGCCACCAAGCAGTTCCTGGCGGCGCATCCGTACGTGGACGGCAAGCGGGTCGGCTGCATCGGCGCCTCGTACGGGGGGTTCACGACGATGTCGCTGGTCACCAGGACCGACCTCTTCGCCGCCGCGGTGTCGCACGCCGGGATCTCGTCGATCTCCTCGTACTGGGGTGAGGGCTACTGGGGGTACACCTACAACGCCCGCTCCGCGGCCGACTCGTTCCCCTGGAACCGCCCGGACCTCTACGTCGGGCAAAGCCCGCTGTTCGCCGCCGACAAGGTGAAGACGCCGCTCCTGCTCACCCACGGCCAGGCCGATACCAACGTGCCGGTCGGGGAGAGCGACAGCTTCTTCACCGCCCTCAAGCTCCTGGGCGCGCCGGTCGAGTACCTGCAGGTCGAGGGCCAGGACCACATGATCCTCGAGCACGCCAAGCGCATCGTCTGGTCGCGGGCGATCGTGGCCTGGTTCGAGCGCTACCTCAAGGGCGAGCCCGGCTGGTGGGAGGACTTGAAGGCCGCTCCCAAGAAGGAGAAGGGCGACCCGAACGCGTAGGCGAATGTGAGCTGGACCGCGATCGGGTAGGTGTCGAGCTCGGCCCACTCGCCGGGCACCAGATCCACCTCTTCCACCGCCAGCGCGGCCCAGGTGTCGTGGCAGCCCGACGGCCCCTACCCTGCGGCACCGCCAATCGGGACCACGAGCACCGGTACGCGCACGCGGTGGCGCAGGCGCTCGACCGTGGTGCCGAGCACGAAGTCGGTGAGCCCACCGTGCCCATGGCTGCCGAGCACGACCAGGTCCGAACCGTGCTCCTCGACGAGGCGTGCCAGCTCACCCACGGGCTCACCGAATCCCAGGTCGAAGTCGGCCTCCACCCCGTGCTCGGCGAGCTCATCCACGTACATCTCGAGCCGTGCCTGGTCCGCCCTGGCCTCACCGTCCCGCACGTCGGGGCCCATCAGCCGAGCACCGCCCGACTCCACGACGTGGAGCAGGCGCACCCGCGCCCCCCGTCCCACCCCGTGCAGGAGGCTCACGGCGTGGGACAGCACGGCACCGTCAGCGGCCGAGAAGTCCACGGCCACGGCGACCCGGCGCGGCGGCTTCGGCGGCGCGAGCGGCGGCATGGCGGAGGGGCCGTGCACGTTCAGGTACATCGGGGTGGGCCGGCCCCGCAGCCGCTCCAGCACCGGCACGACGGCCACGTAGCCGAGCACGAGCACGAGCCCCGCCGCGACGGGTACCGCGCTGATCCAGAGCAGCCAGGCCCAGGCACCGGCTCCGTCGAGGAAGCTGGCGAGCGAGTCTGCCGTCAGCTTGAGGTTGAGCACCACGATCACACCCGCTACCACCCAGGCCACGACCTGCGTCCGGGGCTTGATGGCGTACTGCCCCATCCAGCGCCGGTCCGAGACGAGGTGCACGAGCGGGACCACCGCGAACGAGAGCTGGAGTGACAGCACGACTTGCGAGAGCACGAGCAAGAAGCCGGTCGATGACTCGCCGGCAAAGGCGATCGTGGCCACGGCCGGCACGAGCGCCAAGGCACGGGTCGCCAGACGCCGCACGACCGGGCGGAGACGAAGCTGGACGAAGCCCTCCATGACGATCTGCCCGGCCAACGTGCCGGTGATCGTGGAGGACTGCCCGGCGGCGATGAGCGCCACCGCGAAAGCGATCGGTGCCACGGTGCTGCCGAGAATCGGCTCGAGCAGGCGGTGCGCCTGGCCGATATCCGCCACCTCGTACAGCCCCGCGGTGTGGAAGGTAGCGGCGGCCAGCACGAGCAAGGCGGCGTTGACGAAAAAGGCGCCGTTGAGCGCGACCACCGAGTCGATGGTGTTGAACCGAACCCCGGAGCGGATCCCGGAGGGCGTGTGGCTGATCCGACGCGACTGCACCAGCGCTGAGTGCAGGTAGAGGTTGTGGGGCATCACCGTGGCACCCAGGATGGCGATGGCCAAAAACAGCGCCCCCTCGCCGGGCAGCGACGGCACGAACCCGCCGGCGATCTCGCCCCAGAGTGGCTTGGCCAGCACCACCTCGACCGCCATGCTGACGCCGATCGTGGTGATAAGGACGACGATGAACGCCTCCATCATCCGCACACCCTTGCTGTGCAGGAAAAGCAGCAGAAACGTATCGAGAGCGGTGACCACCACGCCGATCAGCAGCGGCAGGCCAAACAGGAGCTGAAGCCCGATCGCCGAGCCGAGGATCTCGGCGAGATCGCAGGCGGCAATGGCGACCTCAGCCAGGATCCAGAGCACCCACGAGACCCGGCGGTCGAACATCGCCCTGCAGGCTTGCGCCAAGTCCATCCCGGTCACGATGCCGAGCCGGGCCGAAAGGCTCTGCAGGAGCACCGCCATGAGGTTCGACATCAGCAGCACCCAGAGCAGGGCGTAGCCGAGCTTGGCACCGGCCGCGATGTCGGTGGCCCAGTTGCCGGGATCCATGTAGCCCACGCTGACGAGGTACGCCGGCCCAATGAAGGCGAACAGTCGACGCCAGAACGACGGTGTCTTCGGCACCGCCACGCTGGCGCGGATCTCGCCCAGGCTGGGTGGGGGCGGATCGTGGCCGTCAGCGCTCACCGCCCGACGGTGGGCAAAAACCTCCCGGCTGTCAAGAGGCGGCAGCAAGCCCATGCGTGCTATCGTCGTCACGGGAGCTTCCGACCGTCGGGCCACGATCTGATGCCACCACCAAGGGCTCGCCCGGCCATCGGTAGCGGGGGAGGTCCATGAGCGCTCAACAGCCGCCGGCCGACGACTGCTTCTTCGTTCGCGCCCAGACCCTATCCGAGTACATCACGCTCTGCCTCGAGAACCACGCCGAGCACCGCTTCCTCGCCGAGCTCGGCGGGCGCTCCGTGACCTACCGCGAGACCGCGGAGCAGATCACCATCCTCGGCCAAGCCCTCAAGCGCGCCGGCATTCGTCCAGGCGACCGGGTCGCGCTGCTGGGGCTCAACTCGATCCACTGGGGAATCGCCTTTCTCACCCTCGTCACCCACGGCGCGGTGGCGGTGCCGATCCTCACCGAGTTCCATCCCACCGCCATCCACAACATCATCAACATGTCCGGCGCCAAAGCGATCTTCGTCGCTGCCTCCCTGGTGGAGAAGATCGAGGGCGGCACCTTCCCCGACCTCGAGCGAGCGTTCCTGCTCGAGGACTACCATGAGCTCGACCTGCGGCACCTGCCCGAGATCGTCAAGCAGCTCCGTCAGCGCGTCGGGGAGTGGCGCGAGCGCGCCGAGCAGTTCTTGGCCGAGCACAAGCTGCCGTTCGGCAAGGTCGAGCACACACCGCAGCCCGGTGACCTGGCGGCGATCGTCTACACCTCCGGTACCACCGGCTACTCCAAGGGCGTGATGCTCACGCAGCAGAACCTCGTGAGCGACGTCGTGGCCGCGGTGCGCTACGTGGACCTCGGCCCAGCCGACCGCTTCCTATCGCTGCTGCCGATGGCCCATACCTACGAGTGCACCTGCGGTTTCCTGGCTTGTATGCACTCCGGCTCGTCGGTCACCTTCTTGCACCAGAAACCCTCTCCGAAGGTGCTCCAAGAGGCGTTCGCAGCCGTCCACCCGACGATCGTTTTCGCGGTCCCGCTCATCATCGAGAAGATCTTCCGCAAGAAGGTGCAGCCGCGTATCCAGAGCAAGCTGCTGCTGCGCACCATGACTCGGCTGCCGCTGCTCCGCCGGGTCGTGTATCGCAAAGCGGTCGAGGGCCTGCTGCAGGCATTCGGCGGCCAGGTCAAGTTCATGGGGCTCGGCGGTGCGCCGCTCGCCTCCGACGTCGAGCGGTTCCTGCGCATCGGCGGTTTCCCCTACGCCATCGGTTACGGCATGACCGAGTGCGCGCCGTTGATCACGGGCTCGCGGGTCGAGCATACCCGGGCCGGGAGCTGCGGCACGCCGGTGGCCGGGATCGAGCTGCGTATCGCCGACCCCGATCCCTCGACCGGCGTCGGCGAGGTGCAGGTGCGCGGGCCGATGGTCACCCAGGGGTACTACCGCAACCCCGAGGCCACGGCGGCGTTGTTCACCGCCGACGGTTTTCTGCGCACCGGCGATCTCGGGGTGCAGGACGCGGACGGCTTCCTCTACCTCAAGGGCCGCTCCAAGAACCTGATCCTCGGCCCCTCCGGAGAGAACATCTACCCCGAGGAAATCGAGCACCTTCTGACCCGCTCACCGTCGGTCGTCGAGTGCCTCGTGGTCAAGCGGGAGACTGGGCTCGTCGCCCTCATCTACCCCGATTACGACCTGCTCACCCGCGAGCTGCACCTGCACGGGCTGTCGGATCCGCAGATTCAGGCTCGTCTCGGGGAGCACTTCAAGGGGCTGCTGGCCGAGGTCAACACCCAGCTCGCCGCCTACTCCCGTCTATCCGGCTTCCGCCTGCTCGACAAGGAGTTCGACAAGACCCCCACGGAGAAGATCAAGCGCCATCTGTACGAGTAGATGGGGCTGTTCTCCGCGGGTCGAGAGCGATCCAGGGGTTGCCGCGGCTGACCGGGCGTGGGGTCCGGGCTCCGGGACCCGAGCAAGGCCCGAGCCGGGAGACGTTCGCCTTCGATTCCCGCCCTGGGCTATCCGTGCGGAACCGGTCGGGACAGCCCTCAGCTTTGGGCTTCTCACTTCCGACTCTCGGCTCTCGACTCTCGACCGGGTGGGCGTTGGAGCAGGACAAAAACGGCGGTGAGGACGGCGGCGAGCCAAACCCAGGGGCTACCGAGCAGTAGGAGACGTTTGCCGATCGAACCGGCTGCGGGAGCACCCGCTTCGAGCGTCGAGAGGTAGATGGCGACCTTGGTCACCGCGAACCAGCCGGCGTGCATCCCGACGCAGAGCGCGAGCGAGCCGGTACGCCACAGCACCACGCACAGCACCGCGCCCATCAACGACAGCCCGGCGACCGCTACGAGCGTCGGCGTCGTGAGCAGCCGGCCCAGGACAGAACCGAGGTAGCGCAAGCCCTCCAGAGGCGAAGCGGAGGTGGCGACGAAGCTGCGGTCCGGCGTGATGAAGTGAACCGCGCCGTAGAGTGCGCTGCTGGTGCCCAACGCCACGCTCATCGGCCACCGCCGCGCCAGCCCGCCGAACACCGTCACCCGGAAGAAGCTCTCCTCCAGCGCCGAGACGAGCACCGCGCCCGGGACGGCGCGCACCAGCACCCACAACGCCATCTGCCAGGTGCGACCGGCCCACCCCACCGGCGTATGGGCGACGACCAGCGGCAGCACTGCCAGTGCCGGTGCACCCGCGGCCACAAACCCGACCGGTGCCTGCCGCAGCCAGACCCACCACCCCTCGGCCCGCCAGGCAGAAACCAGCCGCTCGATCCCCAAACGTTTTCGCAGCGCAGCGATCAGCACCAGGGCAAACAGCACCGCAAGCCGGTCGAACACCCGCGAAAACGGCCAGCCGGCTCCAGGGAGCCAGTGCGCCACCAAGGCGTTTACCGCTGGTGCCGTGAGTGCCGCACCCCCGACTGCCCCGAGCACGAGCACAGCGACCCACCGACCCATGGATGCTGCCCCTCCATGGTCCGGGTCGGGCAGGCGCACGATGCAAGACGGTCTGACGGACGCCAGCGACATCGGATGGTGAGTGTACCGTCCCCCTCGCCCATCAGCCAGCTCGCTGGTGGCTGTCAGCGGTCGGACCGGTACAGAAAGGAGGACAGCTTTTCCCCCGGCAGTCGGGCGAGGGTCTTGGGACCCGCGACTCCCCGCTTCTGACCTCGATCGGGTTGGGTGAGGGGTATCATCGGCCGGAGGTGTCCCATGCGGTTGTTGTTGCTTGCAAGTGCGTGTCTGCTCGGCTCGTCGCTGGTGCTGGGAGCCGACCGTCCGGTCGGCAGAGCGTTCGCTACGCGCTCGCCGGTGCTCGCCCGACACGGCATGGTGGCGGCCGCCCACCCCCTGGCAGTACAGGTCGGCGTCGACGTCCTCAAGCAGGGCGGCAGCGCCGTCGACGCGGCGATCGCGGTCAACGCGGCGCTCGGGCTCGTGGAGCCGGTCTCGTGCGGCGTCGGCGGGGACCTGTTCGCGATCGTCTGGGACCCCGGCACCGGCAAGCTCTGGGGCCTCAACGGCTCGGGCCGTGCGCCGGCCGCTCTGACGATCGATGCGGTGACGAAGGAGAAGGATGGGACGATCCCCGAGCACACGCCCTTTGCCTGGACCGTGCCCGGCTGCGTCGACGGCTGGACCGAGCTGCACGCACGCTTCGGGCGCCTCCCCCTCAAGACGTTGCTCGCACCCACGATCGCCTACGCCCGCGAGGGAGTGCCGGTGGCACAGGTGATCGCCGCGAGCTGGGCCCGCGCGGTCGGGCGCTTCGGTGACAAACCGGGGTTCGCCGAGGTATTCATGCCCGGCGGGCGCGCCCCGCGTGAGGGGGAGCCGTTCTCGAACCCGGCGCTCGCCGCCACGCTCGAGACGGTTGCGCTGGGAGGTCGTGACGGCTACTACCGCGGCCGGGTGGCGGAGGCGATCGTGGCGTTCTCGAGGCGAGTCGGAGGCTTCTTCACCCTCGACGATCTGGCCGCGCACCGCAGCGAGTGGGTGACGCCGCTTTCGACCACCTACCGCGGACACACGGTGTGGGAGCTGCCTCCCAACGGCCAGGGGCTGGCCGCGCTCGAGATGCTCAACATGTTGGAGGAGTACGACCTCAAGGGGATGGGCCGGGACAACCCCGACTTCTGGCACCTGCTGGTCGAGATCAAGAAGCTCGCCTACGAGGACCGAGCGCGCTTCTACGCCGATCCCGTGTTTGCGGCGGTACCCGTCGCCGGCCTGCTCGACAAGGGGTACGCCCGCCGGCAGGCGGCGCGTGTGGACATGCGCCGTGCGGCGCGGCGGCTCGAGCCGAGCAACCCAGCCCTGCGTGACGGCGATACGACCTTCCTCGTCACCGCCGACGGGCGCGGCCAGATGGTCGCCCTCATCCAGTCCAACTACACCGGCTTCGGCTCCGGGTACGTCGTGCCCGAGCTCGGGTTCGGGATCCACAACCGCGGCGCCCTGTTCGCCCTCGATCCTGGGCACCCCAACGCGCTCGCGCCCGGTAAGCGCCCGTTCCACACCATCATCCCGGCGTTTGTGACCCGGGATGGCGTGCCGCTCATGGCGTTCGGCGTGATGGGCGGGGATATGCAGCCACAGGGCCACGTGCAGGTGCTCGTCAACCTCCTCGACTTCGGCATGAACCTCCAGGAGGCCGGCGACGCGGCACGCTTCTACCACACCGGCTCCTCCGAACCGACCGGCACGATGATGGAGGATGGCGGCGTGCTCCACCTCGAATCGGGCGTGCCGTTCGAGATCCGCCAAGAGCTGCTCCGTCGCAGCCACCGGCTGGTCGAGGCCAGCGGTATTTCGTTCGGCGGCTATCAAGCGATCTGGCGCGATCCCGCGACCGGCGTGTACACCGGCGCCAGCGAGTCGCGCAAGGATGGCTGCGCGATGGGGTACTGATCGCTCACCCTCCCGGTGCTCGGTGAACGGAGGTGAGGTCTGCGGCGGGAGTCGGACACGCGCGCCGAGCGTTGGGGCGCCAACGTCCACACGCACCACCACGCCCACAACCGGGCCAAGGTTGTCGGGAGCGAGGTGCGGGGTCGGGTGGGATGAGCAGAGAAACGCTCTCGACTCCCAACCCTCGACTCTCGTCCGCACCAAGGCCGGGAAAAGGGTGTACAATCACAGGCTCAGCCGAACGGGGACAGCCCGTGGCTGCGCCTGGAGCAGGGCCAGGCGGCAAGGATCCGATATGACCGAAGACACGAACCCCACCACCGAGCAGCAGAGTTTCGCCGAGGCGTTGGCTGCTTCCTTCCAGAACGACGAGCTCGAGATCGGCCAGCTCATCACCGGCACGATCATGGCTGTCCACGGCGACGTGGTGCTGATCGCCGTCGGCGGCAAGTCCGAGGCGGTCATGGACCGGACCGAGGTCGGTGAGCTGCGGCCGGGCGACGGGCTCGACGCCATCGTCATCGCCCTCTCGCCCGAGATCCGGGTCTCGCACAAGCTCGTGATCGAGCGCCGTGAGCGCGAGGCGCTGCGCGGTGCCGCCGCCAACGCCATCCCCGTCGAGGGCAAGGTCACCGGCCGCAACAAGGGCGGCTACGATGTGTCCATCGCCGGAATCCGTGCCTTCTGCCCGATGTCGCAAATCGAGCTCGGGTTCCCGCGCAACGTCGACTCCTACCTCGGAAAGGTGTTCCGCTTCCGCATCATCGAGGTCTCCGACGACCTGCAGACCATGGTCGTCTCCCGCGCCGCCGTCCTCAAGGAGGAGCGTGAGCACGCCGCTGACGCCGCCTGGGCGCGCCTCGTGCCCGGGGCCGAGATCGAGGGTACGGTCAAGAGCATCCGCGACTTCGGCGTGTTCGTGGACCTCGGCGGGGTGGACGGCATGGTCCACATTTCCGAGCTCTCCCACCGCATCGGCGTGCGCCCGACCCAGGTGGTCAAGATCGGCGACACGGTGAAGGTCAAGGTCATCGAGGCCGACCGCGAGAAGAACCGGATCGCGTTGTCGATGAAAGCGCTCGAGCCCGATCCGTGGGCCGAGGTCGCAGCACGCTTCCCCTCCGGTGCCACCTTCGAGGGCACGGTCGCCCGCAAGACCGAGTTCGGGCTGTTCGTCGAGCTGATGCCTGGGGTCGACGGCCTCATTCACGTCTCCCAGCTCCCGCCCGGAATGAAGCTCGACGACCCGGCCCTCGCTGCCGGCGCGCCGGTACGCGGCTGGGTGCGCGAATGCGACCTCGACCGCCGGCGGCTCTCACTGACCTTGCGCGAGATGGCTACCTCCGACCCGTGGGTCGACGCCGCCGAGCGCTACGCGGTCGAGGCGATGGTCGAGGGTACGGTCGAGCGCACCGCCAACTTCGGCGTCTTCGTTCAGCTCGAGCCCGGCGTCACGGCGCTCATCCCGGCCTCAGAAACCGACCTCTCACGCGGAGCCGACCTCGGATCGAGCTTCACACCCGGTTCGCGTGTCTCCGCCACGGTGTTGTCGGTGGATCCCGCCCGCAAACGCATCTCCTTGTCCGTCAAGAAGGCCAAGGAGGGCAAAGCGGTCAAGGAGTTCCGCAAGTGGGCCGAGGAGCGCAAGGTCGAGCGCAAACCGGAGGTCACTGCCTTCGGCGCCGCCCTCATGCGCGCTCTCCAGGAGCCGAAGCAGTAGCGGTCGTCCCACCGCTTTTCACCAAAGCCCGTCTTCGCACCGGCCTTTCCGTCCGACCGGTGGCGGGGGTGAGGGGCAGGGCTTGCAGCCGCGCCCTCCGATCGCCATCCGCCGGGCACCGATAGCTACGGCACCGGCAGGGTCGAGGGAGGTGCCACGGCCTCGGCGAGGGGGATCGCGAACGCCCAGTTGTCATCGGCCTCGGGAGTGACGGTGCCGAGACGGGCAATGTACTCCGCAATGAGCTCGACCATCGGACGATCGATCTCCTTCAGACGCGGCGCCGTTAACAGATGGGGGTAGTTGCCGCCGCCAACCGCCCGGTAGGAGTTGACCGCCAGCGTGTAGGTTGCCGTCGGCTCGACGGGCCTCCCGCTCACGCGTAGGTTGCGCACGCGCTGGCCGACCGGCGCCAGCGGGTTCACCAGGTAGGTCGCGCCTTGCAGGGTGTCGTAGTTGTAGTAGGGCAGCCGAGGATCGCGCAGGAGGGTACACCCCTGTGGGCGGGAGCAGTCGAGTCCCTGCCACCCGCGCACGGCGTGCTCGACGACGTTGTGGAGCTGGGCGCCGGTGAGAGCGACCATCAGCACCGTGTTCGGATACGGGTACAAGCCGTGCAGGACCCGCATCTGCAGCGGCCCCGCGGGCACCTCATAGCGGGCGCTCGAAAGGGGTGCGGCGAGCGAAAGCTGGGCACCGGTGGCAGCGAGCTGGACCGCATGCACGAGGTCGACGGTAGCGTCGTCGCGGGTCGGCACGCCCCCCAACGTCAGCGGCGCGCCGAGCTCGCCGACGACCCTGGCGAGCTCAGCGCGGACACGGTCTTGGAGTTTCTCGACCGCTGCCACGACCGCGGGGTGAACGGGCTGTTTCTCCATCGCCTGATTCGAGCCCGTCCACGAGGCGATCTGCCACCTCCCCTTGCGCCTCTCGAGCTTGAGGTCGATCCGGGTGACGAACTCGGCCCACTTGCCCGGCTGGGCGACGATGACGTTGCCGAGCTTCCGTGGCGGGATGCTCTCGTGGGTGTGCCCGGTCAGCAGGAGGTCGATCCCGGGCACCTGAGCGACGCGCCAGGCGTAGTTCTCGTAGTCGGAGCCGTCCGGCTCTCCGGTTGCGAGGTCACGCTCGAACCCGGCGTGCAGGAGCACGATGACCAGATCGGCCCGTTCGCGCACGGCGGCGACCTCGGCGGCCGCTACCGCCACGGGGTCGGCGAACGTCACCGCGCCGAGGTGCGAGGGGGGGTCCCAGTGCGGGATGTTGGGGTTGGCGAGGCCGAGCACCGCGATACGGACGCTCCCACGTTTGATCAGCCGGTGGGGGTGCACGGGCAGCCGCTCGCCCGACGCCCCGACCAGGTTGGCACCCAGCCACGGGAAACGGGACTGCGCGAGCGAGCGCCGCAGCACCTCCAAGCCGAAGTTGAACTCGTGGTTGCCGAGCACGGCCGCGTCGTAGCCAACCAGGTTCATGGCGGCGATCGCCGGATCCGAACCGTCACCGACCGACGTGGTCAGCGCGTAGTGTGCGAGCGGGGTGCCCTGGATGGCGTCCCCGCCGTCGAGCACCACGAGGTTGCCCACCCGCGCACGGGTCGCGTCCACGTAGCTCTTCACCTGGGCAATCGAGCCTCGCCCCGGACGTTGACGAACATCGTCGTACGGCAGCACGTGAGCGTGCATGTCGGAGGTGAAGAGCACCGTCAGCTCGGTGGCGGACGCAAGCCCGGCGCCGACAAGAACAAGCAAGCCAAGCAAGAAAGCTCGCGATCGCATCCGACCTCCTCGAGAAACACCGTTGTGCCGGTGCTACCGGGCGGGGCCGCGGTGATTGCCCACCGCGTTCCCACCGCCGGTGGAGTATAGCCGCGCTGTTGCGGCGCGAAAAACCAGCCGGACTTTGGCATACTGACGCCGTGCACGAGATGTCGGGCACCCTCGATCGCCTGCACATCGGTGACCTGCTCGAGTGGCTGCGCCTGACCCGAGCCACCGGGCGGTTGCTCTTGTCCGCCGGACCCACGACGCGATCGCTCGACGTCAAGCGCGGCAAGATCGCGTTCGTGTCGTCCTCCCAGGCCAGCGAGCGGCTCGCCTCGTGGCTGCTGCGGCAGCAAGCGGCGTCACACGACGTGCTCTTGCGCGCGCTCGCCGTCTCGCAGACCAAAAACAAGCTCCTGACCTCGGTCCTGATCGAGCAGGGCGACGTTCCAGTCAGTGTCTTGGTCGAGGCCGGGCGCAGCCTCGCCGCCACGCTCGCCAGCCGCATCTTGCAGGAAGAGGGCGTGCTCTTCACCTTCAAGCCCGATTGGCCGATCCCGCGCGACATGCCGGTGGACCTTCAGCTCGACTGCTCGAACCTCATCATGCAGGCGGCCTACCAGGTCGACACGCTGCCGCCCGTCGACCCGAGCAAGCCGGTGAGCGCGGTCAGCCTCGACAGCAAAACGCTCGAGGGGTTGTTCTGGACGATCCTCGAGGAGCTCGAGGGAGAGCATATCGAAGCGCCGCGATTCGCCGAAGCATATCAGGTGTTTCTCAAGGTCGGTACGTTGTTCGAACGGTGGATCTCACAGGGGCCGCCGCTACTACCGGTCGGCCCCTTGGACATTGCTCGGGCCCGTGCCCGCCTCGACGCCGGTCAGCCGGTCGAGGCAACCGATTCGCCCAGCCTGGTGTGGGACCTGCTGTGCATCGTCAACTGCGTCGACGCCCCGGGCTACCCGCGCGCCACCGGCCCTCGCGAGGCATGGGCTATCGCCGGGGAAGACGCCCCGTACATCGCTAGCCTCATCATCGAGAGCCCACGCTGGCAGCGGGCCGTGCCCGAGGAGGCGGAGGAGACGCTGAGCCGGCTGGTCCGGCGGCGCGCCGCCGCTGCTCGTCCGATCGCCAACCGACTCGGCCTCTCAGAGGACATCGCCGACTCGGTGGCGGCGCTGCCGGTGGTGCTGCTCGAGCTGGTCGTGACCGCCCTCACCGCGAGCCCTCTGGCGAGCCCAGCGATGCAGCGGTGTGCCCTCCACCATCTCCTGCCACGGGTCGGCATCGCCGCCGGCATTGCCGCCGGCCTCCCCGACGCCATCATGGCCGCCATCACCGCCTCGCCTCCCGGGCACCCCGCCGTCCAGCTCAGCTACCTCATCGAGCATGCCGCCGGGGCACTGCCTGGCTTCTCGCACCTTCTACAAAGCGCCGCCCGCCGCCAGACACCGGCAATCAAGGCCGCGCTCGCCGAGGCCCATGCCGCCGTAGCGGCAGCGGGCTAGCACCTCGCCGTTGCTCGGCTCCGAACCCGAGCATCGACGCCGCCTCGGACCCGCTCCCTCCGCAGTACCTCCGTCGGCCGAAAGGCCGGCCGCTCCTGGCCTTCGGTCACCCCGCCCCGTCGTTTCCTATCCCCTCTCCTCTCGGTAGCGACGCGAGTGCATCCAACGCCGCAGCGTGTTGGGCGCTGCGCTTGGAGCTGCCCTCGCCGCGGCCCAGCACCCGGCCGTGCAGCTCCACCTCGTAGACGTAGGTCCGGGCGTGCGCCGGACCGCGCAGCTCCACCTCGCGGTAGGTCGGTAGCGGCCAGCCGTGCCGCTGGGCGTGCTCCTGCAGCTCCGACTTCGGCTCGGAGCGACCAAGACCATCGGGATCGAGGTCGGCGAGCACCGGGCCAAGCAGCCTGCGCACCAAACGTTGCACCACCCGCCAACCCCCATCGAGCAGCACCGCACCGAGCACGGCTTCCAGTGTGTCGGCCAGCAACGACGGGCTGGGAGCCTCGCCCCGCAAGCCACTGCCCAGGTCGAGGACGTCGGCGATACCCAGCTCGCGGGCGACCGCCGCCAGCGTCACCTCGCGCACGACCGCCGAGCGCGCTCGCGTGAGCTGGCCCTCGCTGGCAGCCGGCCAGCGCGCATACAGCAACGCCGCGACGGCGTGCGAGAGCGCGGCGTCGCCCAGAAACTCGAGCCGTTCGTTGGAGCCCATCATCTGCTCGTGCGCCGCCGAGCGGTGGCGCAGTGCGAGATCGAGCAGGGAGCGGTCTTTGAAGCGGAAGCCGAGCGCCGCCTCGAAGGCGTCGAGGGCGTCCTCGCGCCCGCTCATCGCGCCGTGTCCGGAGGCAACCACACGAGCGCCACGCGCCGCACCGTGATCTCGCGTGCCGCCGCCACCAGCGGTACCCGCTCCACCGCTGCGGCGAGACGCTCCACCTCGGACTGCAGCGCTGCAATCTCCTGCTGCAGCTTGTCGAGCAAGCGCTGTCGCTCCCCCTGCAGCTCGGCGATCTCCTGCTCCGACTTCGCGACTTGGACCCGTGCCCGGTCGGTCATGCGCTGCTTCTCGCTCGCCTGTCGCGCGGTGGATGCGCCTTTGCGCACGGCACTGGAGATCCCCGTCCGTCGGCCACCGAGCAGCGCCCCGAGCCCCGAGAGCAGGGTGTCACCGACGCCAGCCGCGACCGTGAGCTGCTGCTGCCGCTGGCGCGCCGCCAGGTCTTGCTGGCCGCGCGACAGCTCCATTTGCTCGCGGACCAGCTTGTCGTCGATGCGCCGCAGCTTGTCCTCGTAGCGCTCGCGGAGCTGCTCGGTCTTGGTGTCCATGGTGGCACGCGCGGCCTCCAAACAACGGGCGCGGAACCCCTCATCGTCCTCGTGCTCGTCCTGCACCAGCTTGAGCTGCCGGTGCCACAGCGCCTCGGCTGGGTGGGCCGCGAGCTCGCGCACGAACTCTCGCGCCGCTCCCTTGATGAGCACCCCGGCGTTGGAAGGCAGCTCGCCCAAGCTCGAGCCCTCCGGCGGCCGGGTTCCAAGCGGCGGCAGATCGGCAACCGCGAGGCGCTCCCAGACGATCCGGCGCTCAGCGAGTGGCGCCACCCAGCTCGCCACCACCTCGCGCTGCACGGCCGGTGCGGCCTTGCGGAAGACGGCCCGCCCCTCCACGAGCACCGCCGGGTGCAGGTTCGGTCCGGCGGCGTACAGCTCCTCGACGTCCGGAAGGTCGATCGCGGCGGGGACGGCCGGGACGGCTGCAGCCGTCACCGCTGGCATGGCGAGCCCGGCGATCAGCGGCTTCACCTCCGTCAAGGTGAGGGGACCGCGCAGGTACGACATCGCCCAACGTGAGGTGATGACCTGTGGGGTGCCGGCGCGCGCACCGGCGAGCAGGAACTGGCGCGGCTGGAGGCTGGCTACTGCCTTCTCCGGGGCACCACCGGCGAGATCCAGCCCCTCGAGGGCGCGCCGACGATCGTTTTCGGTGTCGAGGCGGCCGAGCAGCTTGAGGCCGGCGTTGCCGAGCGCCTTGTAGTCCAGGTCCACCGGGTTCTGGGTCGCGAGCAGCACGCCGGCCCCGAACGCCCGCCCCTGCTTGAGTAGCGTCAGCAGCGGCGGTTTGGTCGGCGGCATGGCGGAGGGCGGCAGGATCCCTTGTACCTCGTCGAGGTACAGCAGCACCCGCAGGCTCTCGCTCCCGGGCTGGGAGCGCACCCACGATAGCAGCGTCGAGAACAACAAGGTGAGGAACGAGAGCCGCTCGCGATCGGCGAGATGGGCAAGGTAGAGAATCGTCGCACATGGCGTCTCGGGCGACCCAGCCATCTCCTCCATCGACAGCGGCACACCACGCGTCCAGACCGCAAACGCCGGGCTCGCCAACACGGTGTTGAACGCCACCACCAAACCCTGGCGCTCCCTGCTCGGGTAGAACGTCTCGGCGTCGAGCACCCCGAACTGGCTCACGGGAGGGGAAGCGATCTGCCGGATGAGCTCGGCCAGGTTGAGCGCCTGACCCTGCCGCCAGGCGGCATCGAGCAGCGTCGCGAGCAGCACGTGGTCACGGTCCGAAAGCGGGTCGCCGCCGCGGTCCACGAGCGCCAGCAAGCCGGCGGCGGTACCGTCGAGACGGCTCCGCGCCCCGTCGGGGTCGAGGTCGGGGTCGTAGCCCTCGGGTGGAGCGAGCGCCGGCAGGAGGTTCACCGGCGCTACCCCGGAGCCCGGGGTGAGGAGCTGCCAGCGCACCGCCTGGCGCAGCTCGGCGATCTCGGCCGACCCCAACCCCCATTGCGCGAGCCCCTGCTGCCAGCGCCCGGCGACCGCCTCGGCCGCCGCCTGTCGCTCCGCCGGCGGCGTGCTCACCGGCAGGTAGGGCACGAAGTCGGCCGGTGCCAGACCCGGAAACGTCAACAGCAGGTTGGTGAGGTCGCCCTTGAGGTCGCAAATGAGAAGCGGCACCCGCTGCCGTGCGAGCTCCTCCAGCATCACGACCGCCAGACCCGTCTTGCCCGAACCCGTCATGCCGAGGATCACCCCGTGCGTGGTGAGCACGTCGGCGCTCAGCCGCACCGGCTCGGCGGCGCCAGCCGCCACCGTGCCCCCGATCAGAAGCTCACGTTTGCCCATGCTCACTCCTTGCTGGCGCCGGCCACAGCACCTCGCGACCGCGCCGCACCGCAACTATCCGATGGTACGGCAGGAACGTACCGTCCTGCGAAACGACCCCCGCCGGGAGTATCTCCTGCACGAGCTCGAACGGCAGCTGTTGCGTCGTCTCACGCCCTTGTTTCCGCACCCGCAGCTCGATCGTCACCCCGACCCGCACCGCTGTGGGATCCCACCGCAAGCGGTTGAGGAGCTCCCGAACGGTCACCGCCTCAGCCCCCCACCACGCGCAGCGGGAGTTCCCGCTGCCCGGCGGCGGGGGCGATCGAGCCAACCACCGCTTCCGTCGCGGTGAGGCTCCACCCGACCAGCGCCAGCCGGTGCCGACCTCCAACCGGGAAGCGACGCAGACGTCCAAGCTCGACGAGCCTGTCGCCTGCCGGACACACCAACGAATGCTCACTCACCGGAAGGGATTCTACCGTGCACAGCGCGATGCCTCCGGCCGGGAGCTTTCGTCGCCGAACCTGGCCGCCGCGGGAAGGTCAGGGGCGCCGGATGGGTTGCCAGGTTTGTCGCCCGTCCCCCGACTGGGTGATGGCGGTCCAGGCAGGTACCATACGATCATGAGCGAGCCTTTCACCCCCCCCGAGCAGTTTGGCCCCAACACCTGGCTCATCGACGAGATGTACCGGGAGCTACAGGAGCGCCCCGACCAGGTCGGCGTCGGTTGGCAGGAGTTTTTCTCCGACTACCGCCCGGCTCCCGGTCACAGCGCACCGGCGCCAGCGTCCGCTCCAACCGCTCCCTCCACCCCGGTCGCGAGGCAGACCGCGCTGCCTCCCGATGCCGTGCCGCTCGTCGGCCCGGCCCGCCGCTTGGCTGAGAACATGGAGGCCTCGCTCGCCGTCCCCACCGCCACCTCGGTGCGCACGGTGGCCGTCAAGCTGATGGAGGAGAACCGAGCGCTGCTCAACCAGCACCTGGCCGAGGACACCGGCGGCAAGGTCAGCTTCACTCACCTCGTCGCCTACGCCTTGGTGCGCGCGCTGGCCAACCACCCAGCGATGCGCACCGTCTACCTCGAGGCTGCGGGCGGGCCGCACAAGCGCACGCTGCCGTACGTGAACCTCGGCCTGGCGGTGGACGTGCAGCGCCGAGACGGCTCGCGCGGCCTCGTGGTGCCGGCGGTGAGAAACGCCCAGGCGATGTCGTTCGCGGGCTTTTTCGCAGCGGTCAACGACGTGGTCCGCAAAGCTCAGCGCAGCCAGCTCACACCCGAGGACTTCCAGGACGTGACCCAGTCCCTCACCAACCCCGGGATGATGGGCACCACCCACTCGCTGGCTCGCCTGATGTCCGGGCAGAGCTTCATCCTCGCCGCTGGCGCCATCGCCTGGCCGGCCGAGTACCAGCACGCCGACGAGCGCACCCTCGCCAGGCTCGGGCTCTCCAAGGTCATGACGCTGACCTGCACGTACGACCACCGGGTTATCCAGGGTGCCGACAGCGCTGCGTACCTGCGCGAGGTGACCGAGCTGTTGGCCGGGGAGCACCGCTTCTACGAGGATGTCTTCGCCTCGCTCGAGGTCCCGCACGAGCCGCTGCGGCTGTCCGACGACCGCAACCCCTATCTCGGCGAGGATGGGGCCGCAGCGCTCGCCGACAAGCAGGTCGCGGTCATGCAGCTCATCAACATGTACCGGGTGCGCGGCCACCTGCTGGCGCACACCAACCCGCTCGCCACGGCGGTGCCCACTCATCCCGAGCTCGAGATGAGCCGCTATGGCCTCACGGTATGGGACCTCGACCGCGAGTTCGCCACCGGCGGCCTCGCCGGCGAGGGGCGACTGCCGCTGCGCGAGATCATCGCCATTTTGCGCCAGGCGTACTGCGGCACCATCGCCATCGAGTACATGCATATCCAGGAACCGGACCAGAAGGCCTGGATCCAGCAGCGCGTCGAGGGCGTGGAGTGGGGGAAGCTGGTCGGCCGCGAGGACAAGAAACGGATCCTTCAAGACCTCAACGCTGCTGAGGCGTTCGAGCGCTTCCTGCACACCAAGTACGTCGGCCACAAACGCTTCTCGCTCGAGGGCGGGGAAGTGCTCATCCCGGTCCTGGACCGTCTGATCGGCGAGGCGATCACGATGGGAGCGACCGAGGTCGTCATGGGGATGGCCCACCGCGGTCGGCTCAACGTGCTCGCCAACATCCTCGGCAAACCGATGGAGAGGATCTTCGGCGAGTTCGAAGGCAACCTCGACCCTCAGAGCCGCGAGGGCACCGGCGACGTCAAGTACCACCTCGGCGCCGTCGGCAGCTACACCGGCCCGGACGGCCGGCAGGCGCGGGTGACGCTGGCCTGCAACCCCTCTCACCTCGAGGCCGCGAGTCCGGTCGTCGAGGGGATGGCGCGAGCGATCCAAGACCAGATCGGTGACACGTCGCACATCCGCGTGGTGCCGGTCCTCGTCCACGGGGACGCCGCTTTCGCCGGGCAAGGCGTGGTCGCCGAGACGCTCAACATGAGCGCCCTGCAAGGGTACCGCACCGGCGGTACGGTCCACGTGGTGGTCAACAACGGCATCGGCTTCACCACCACGCCAGCCGACGCCCGCTCTTCGGTATACGCCACGGACGTGGCCAAGATGGTGCAAGCGCCGGTGTTCCATGTCAACGGCGAGGACCCGGAGGGGTGCTTCGCGGTGGCCACGCTGGCCATGGCGTTCCGCTACGCCTTCCGCAAGGACGTGGTGATCGATATCCAGTGCTACCGCAAGTGGGGGCACAACGAGGGCGACGAGCCGGCGTTCACGCAGCCCTTGATGTACGCCCGCATCCGCGATCGCCGCTCGGTGCGCAAGCTGTACACCGAGCGCCTCGTCAACCGCGGCCACCTCACGCTCGAGGAGGCCGAGGCGGCGCTCGGCGACTTCCAGCGCCGCCTCGACGCGGCGTTCGAGGCCACCGACCACGGCCACGCCCCGGCTGCACACGTGCGTACTGCTCCGCCACCGCCGGCGCCGCCGCTGCCGGTGCCGCCCGAGATCGAAGCCGGGCAGCTGCAGGTGGTCATGGACCGGCTGTGCACGCTGCCGGCCGATTTCCAGGCCCACCCCAAGCTCGTGCGGCTGTTCGAGCAGCGGCGTCGGATGCTCGCGCACGACGCCGTGGACTGGGGCGCAGCCGAAGCGCTGGCGTTCGGAACCCTGCTCGCCGAGGGGTTCACCGTGCGGCTGTCGGGGCAGGACTCGCGGCGCGGCACGTTCTCGCACCGCCACGCCGTGCTCGTTGACCAGGCCACCGGGCGCGAGTGGATGCCGTTCGCCGAGCTCGCTCCGGCGGGCGCCGCGTTCATGGTCTATGACTCGCTGCTTTCCGAGTACGCAGTGCTGGGATTTGAGTACGGTTACTCGCTGCAGCGACCACGAGCGCTGGTGATGTGGGAGGCGCAGTTCGGCGACTTCGCCAACGGCGCCCAGATCATCATCGACCAGTTCCTGGCCGCAGCGACCGAGAAGTGGGGGCAGCGCAGCTCGCTCGTACTGCTGCTCCCACACGGCTTCGAAGGGCAGGGGCCGGAGCACTCCTCGGCCCGCCTCGAGCGCTTCCTGCAGCTGTGCGCCGGCGACAACTTGCGCGTCCTCGTGCCGTCCACGGCGGCCCAGCACTACCCCCTCCTACGCGCCCAGGCGCGTTGCGAGCCGGCGGTACCGTGCGTGGTCATGACCCCCAAGAGCTTGCTGCGCCTGCCGGCCGCGACGAGCCGAGCCCACGACCTCGCGGGCGCCTTCCGCACTCTGCTGCCCGACCCCGCCCCACCGGCCGCGCCGACCCGCCTGGTGCTGTGCGCCGGCAAGGTGTTCTACGACCTCCTCGAGGGCCGGGCGCAGCAGGCAGCCGGGCCGTTCCTCCTGCGGGTCGAGCAGCTCGCCCCGTTTCCGACCGCCGAGGTTGCGGCCGCGCTGGCTGCCCTACCCACCGTGCGGGAGCTCGTCTGGGTACAGGAAGAACCGGCCAACATGGGGGCGGCGTTCTTCGTCCTGCCGCACCTCGAGCCGCTCGCCGACGGCCGACCGGTGCGGCTCGTCAGCCGCCCGGCCTCGGGTAGCCCGGCCACCGGCTCCGCCCACGTCCACCAGGCGGAGCAAGATGCGCTCGTGGCCTCTGCCCTTGACGGCAGCTCGTAGGTCCTGGCTGTTGGTTCTCACGCCCTCCCGAAAGAGAGTGGCGGGGAGGGGCGGCGCCGCGGCCGTAACAGGGGGGTGGGGCCGGTGACCCAACGACCACCAGCCAACAACCGTTCGGCCGGGAAGGCGACGGGCGGCGGCCGCGGGCCGTACAATCCGGCAGGGGTGACGGTGCGGCGGTACCTACGTGCGGCGGTGGTGATCGCGGCTTTCATCGGGTCGTGGGGGTGGCTGGGGTGGCGTCAGCACCGCCGGTTCGAGGCCGACCTCGGGCCGCGGTTCGCGCGAGCCGTACCGGGGCTGCGCGAAAGCTTTCTGGGGGTATACGCCGGCGACGACCCAATCGGTGTCCTTTACTCCACCGTCGAGCCGGAGACGCGCCACGGGCGGGTCGGCGTCACCGCCCGTCTCACCGGCCACCTGTGGCTGCGTCTGTTCGACGCCCCGACCAGCCTGCGAATCGGGGGGCAGGTGTGGTACGCCCCGAACCCGCCGGTAGCCGAGCTGCACGGCCATCTCGAAGCCGAGCACCAGCGCTTGGCGGTGCGCGGCCGCGCCGAGGGAGGCACGCTCGAAGGGGAAATCGAGTCGGCCGGGCAAACGATGGGGTTCCGCGTTCCGTTCGACGCCGCCCAGCTCGACGCCAGCGCGCTGCCTCTCGCGCTGCCCACCGCCGCCCTCGAGCCGGGCCGCGAGGTGCAGGTGCGGACACTCGATCCCCTGTCGCTGCGCCCACAGGTTGCCCACCTGCGCGGCCTCGGCAGCGAGGAGATCGAGGTCTTGGGGGCGGTGCGCTCGGCGTGCCTCGCCGAGCTCGACTCGCAGGGCGCGACCTACCGGCTGTGGATTGGCGAGGATGGTGAGTTGCTGCAGGCCAGGACGCCGTTCGGGCTGACGCTGCGCGCCCTCACCCGCGACGAGGCGCGCAAGGCCCTGCGCCAGGGTGCGCCGATGGACCTCGTGGCAACGACGATCGTCACTCCCCGGGGGGTGCCGCCGCATACCGGTGCGACCCGCCTGCTCGTACGGGTGAGCGCCGCCCAGGCGCCACCCCTCCCCGCGGACGAGAATCAGGTGCCGGCCGACTCGAACCTCTGGATCATCGCGCCGAAGCCACCGGCTGCCCGCACCCTGCCGACACCGCTGCCCACCGAGATCGCGGCGTTCGCCCAGCCCGAGCTGCTGGTGCAGTCCGACCACCCCCGCATCCGTGCCCTGGCAGCGGAGATCACGCACGCAGCCGCGGACGACTGGGACCGGGTGCTGCGCATCAACCGCTGGGTCCACGAGCACCTGGCCAAGCGCCTGGTCGCCAGCCTACCCTCGGCTCTCGCCGTGCTCGACGCCCGGGAGGGCGACTGCAACGAGCACACGGTGCTGGCGGTGGCGCTGCTGCGTGCGGCCGGGCTGCCGGCCCGGACGGCCATCGGCATGGTGTGGAGCGAGGAGGCCGGCGGTTTCGGGTATCACGCCTGGCCTGAGGTATGGCTCGGCCACTGGGTATGGACCGACCCCACCTACGGTCAGGACGTGGCCGATGCGACCCACCTCAAGCTGCTCGCCGGGGGCGTCGAGCGCTGGCCGGAGCTCGTCGCCTTTCTCGGCCGCATCGAGCTCGAGGTGAAGGAGGTCAGATGATCCGCACCGAGGCTCTCACCAAGCGTTTCGGCGACACGTCGGCGGTGGAAGGCCTCGACCTCGAGGTCCGTGCGGGCGAGTTCTTCTGCTTTTTGGGCCCCAACGGTGCCGGTAAGACCACCACCATCAAGGTCCTCACGGGGCTGCTGCGGCCCACCAGCGGCCGGGCCACGGTCGGCGGGCACGACGTGGTGCGCGAGCCCGAGGCCGCCAAGCGGATGCTCGGCTATGTGCCCGACATGCCGTTCCTTTTCGATCGGCTCACCGGCCGGGAGCTACTGCAGCTCGTGGCTGGGCTATACGGCCTGCCGCCGAAAGGTCTTGCGGAACGCATCGATGAGGTGCTCGCGACGTTCGATCTCGTCGGCCTCGCGAACCACCTCATCGGCGACCTCTCGCACGGCATGCGACAGAAGCTCTCGTTCGCGGTCACCTTCCTGCACGAGCCACAGGTGGTGGTGGTGGACGAGCCGTGGGTCGGTCTCGACCCGCGCAGCATCCATCGCCTCAAGTGGTTCCTCAAGGAGCGCACGCGTGCCGGGCTGACCGTCTTCATGTCGACGCACACGCTGTCGATCGCCGAGGAGGTGGCCGACCGCATCGGCATCATCCACCGGGGGCGGCGGCTCGCGCTCGGCAGTGTGGACGAGATCAAGAGCCTGGTGGAGCGCCCCGGCAGCCTCGAGGACGTGTTCCTCGAGCTTACCCGAGAGGACGAGACGTGAGCCCGCTGGCGGCGATCTTCACCGCCGAGGCGCGTCGGCTCGAGCACGCGATCGCCGGGGTGCGGCGCGAGTCCCGGCTCAAGGTGGCGGTGGTCGTCGTCGGGATGGTGCTGCTGTGGGTCGCCGTCTTCGCCCTTGCGTGGGGCGGCCTGCACGCCATCGACCGGTTCGGGGTGGGGATGGTGGGGGACGCCGCCGTCTCGATCAGCGAAGTGATGATGCCGCGCGTGCTGGGGATCGCCGCCCTGGTCCTCCAGGTGATGCTGGTGCTCTCCTGCGCCCTGCTCGCCTTCCAGAGCTACTTCCGCAGCGCCGAGATGCGGCTGCTGCTGGGTACCCCCGTCCCGCTGCGCGTCCTCTCGCTCGCCAAGCTCGCCGAGGTGGCGTTCTTCGGCGCCTGGTCGGCGGCCTACCTGGGCTCGCCGGTGCTGCTCGCGTACGGCCTCGTGCGCCACGCGCCGTGGACGCTCTACCCCACCGCACTGGTCGCCTTCCTGCCGTTCGTCGTCATCCCGGCCGCCCTCGGGTGCATGCTGGCGCTCGGCGCGGCGCGGCTCGTGCCGCGGCTGCCGCACAGGTGGCTCGTGGCTGGAGCTGTCGTCCTGGTGGTAGCCGCTGTCGTGCTCGTCCGCCCGCGCCTTCAGGAGACCCGTTTCCGTGAGACGGTCGACCTCGGCCGGCTGGTGGAGCTCTCGGGCCGCGCCCACAGCCCATACCTGCCGTCCACCTGGTTCGCCGAGACGCTGGTGGCTGCGACCCGTAGCGACCGGGCAACGGTCGGCTTCAACCTTGCCATGCTCACGGCCAACGCCACCTTCGCCGGGTGGTTGCTGGGCGGCGTCACCCAGGCGACGCTGCTCGGGGCATGGTCGGCACTCGCCTCGAGGGCAACGGGACGCCGGCGCACAGCGGGACGAGGCTGGCTGCCACGCCTGCTCGTTGGCCTGCCGGCGCCCCAGCGCTGGCTCGTCGTCAAGGACGTGCTGCAGTTCGCCCGCGACCCGGCACAGTGGTCGCAGGCGGCGATCTTCTTCGGCGTGCTGGCGCTGTACGTGGCCAACATGCGCACCACCCCGAAAGCGGTATCGGCGCTCATGTGGCAGGGCTGGATCACCCTTCTCAACACCATGGCGAGCCTGCTCGTCGCCGCCACCCTCACGACGCGCTTCGTCTTCCCGCTCGTCAGCCTCGAAGGGCGGCGGTTCTGGCTGCTGTCGCTGGCGCCGTTGCCGCGACGCAGCATCATCTGGCAGAAGCTGTGGCTGTCGACCGTCGCCACCGCCGTGGTGACGGGCGGCCTGGCGCTGCTCTCCGGCTGGCGGCTCGGGCTCCCACCGGTCTCGCTCGGGGTGTCGCTCCTCACGGTGTTGGCCGCGAGCCTGGCGCTTTCCGCCCTCGCCGTGGGGCTGGGGGCGACCTACCCCAACTTCAGCGAGGAGAACCCCGGCCGGATCGTCTCGGGGCTCGGCGGCACCCTTTGTTTCATGCTCAGCTTGGGGTACGTCTCGCTCGCCGCCACGGTGCAGACCGTCGCCCTGCGGTGGGCCGACGTCGCCCGCCGCTGGGGTCTCGACTGGTCGGCCGCCACCGGCATCGCCGTCTGCGTCGCCGCGGTGCTCGGCCTCACCGCACTCACCACGTGGCTGCCGCTGCGGGCCGGGATCCGCAACCTCGAGCACGTGGAGATGTAGAAGACAGTCTCAGGTTGGTAGCTCTCGAACCAGGACTCGCCTCGCGGACCCGGCCCTCCACCCGGGACAGGCCAGCCGCCCCCTTGCACGTTTCCGTCGGGATCCGGTTGTGGTGGGCTCTTCCTCCGCCCGGTCCAGGTCCAGGACGAGGTCCAGGTTGTCCTGGGTGGGAGGGCGGGTGGGGGGCCGTGCTAGGCTTCGCACCGTCGGGAGACCTGACGAGATGCACGTTCCGGACGGATTCCTGAGCCTCCAGACGGCGGTGGGCGCCGCGGCGATCTCCGCGGTGGTGGTCGGTGAGTGCGTGCGCCGCCTGCACCGGACGCTCGAGCCTCGGCAGGTGCCGCTCATGGGGCTGGCGGCGACGTTCGTGTTCGCGGCACAGATGCTCAACTTCCCGGTCGCGGGGGGGACCTCCGGGCACCTGCTGGGTGCGACCCTCGCTGCCGTCCTGCTCGGGCCGGCCGCCGCCGTGCTCGTCATGATCGCGGTGCTCGTCGTGCAGTGCCTGGTGTTCGCCGATGGCGGGCTTCTGGCGCTCGGCGCCAACGCGCTCAACATGGCGGTGATCGGCAGCCTGGCTGGGGGCGGCATCTACCGCCTGGTCCGCCGGCTCGGCGTCGGGTTGCGCGGCACGGTCACGGCGGCGGCGTTCGCCGCGTGGTGCTCGGTGCTGCTGGCGGCCACCGCCTGTGCAGTCGAGCTCGCGCTTTCAGACACCGCGCCGGCTCGCCTCGTGCTCCCCGCGATGATCGGCGTGCACGCGGTCATCGGCCTCGGCGAGGCGGTGATTACGGCCCTGGTGCTGGTGTCGATCGCCGCCATCCGCCCGGAGCTGGTCGGCGGGGGCGAGCCGACGACCCACCGCCGTACCTCTCTCGTGCCCGGCGGGCTGCTTCTCGCCCTCGCCCTGGCCGCCCTCGGCGCTCCGTTCGCCTCGTCGCTACCGGACGGGCTCGAGTGGGTGGCAACGCGGTTCGGGTTCGAGCATCGTGCGGTCGCGACCGCGGGTGCGCCGCTGCCTGACTACGCCGTGCCCGGAATCGGCTCGCCGCTGCTCGCCACGGCGCTGGCCGGTGTGGCCGGTACGCTGCTCATGCTCGGCGTCTCCTACCTGCTCGGCCGGCTGCTCGTGCCCAGCGGGCGCCGGCAGCGATCGGAAACCTGACGGCGAGACCGTGCGCCACGACTTCCTCGATCGCTACAGCCGCCTCGCAAGCCCCGTCCACGCGCTCCCGGCGTGGCTGAAGGCGCTCGCCACGCTGACCCTGGTGATGGCGATGGCCGTAGCGAGGCCGTCGTGGTGGCCTGCGCTCGTCGTGGCGACCGCACTGCTCGTGGCCGGGGCGTGGCTGTCGCGGATTCCGGCCGGCTTCCTGCTGCGGCGCCTGCTGCTGCTCGAGCCGGTGGTGGTGGTCGTCGCCACGCTCGCGCTCTGGCAACCGGATGGCGGTATGCGGTTTGCCTTGCTGGTGGCGCGCAGCACGCTCTCGCTCGCGGCGCTGATCCTGTTCACCAACACGACGCCGTTCGGCGAGGTGCTCGAGCTGCTGCGCCGGTGCCGCGTCCCCTCGCTGCTGGTCACGGTCCTGGCGCTCATGTATCGCTACGTGTTCGTGCTCGTGGACGAAGCCGCGCGGCTGCAGCGGGCCCGAGCCAGCCGGGCGTTCTCGCGCTCCGCTGCCCGCTCGTGGCGCTCGGTCGCCTCGGGTGCGGGGCAGCTTTTCGTACGCTCCTCCGAGCGCGCCGAGCGGGTCTTCACCGCGATGTGCGCGCGGGGATGGCGGCCGTGAACGCGATCGAGGTGCGCGATCTGGCGTTTGCGTACGCCGACGGCACCCCGGCGCTGCGTGGGGTCTCGTTCGCGGTTGCCGAGGGGGAGTGCGTCGGCATCATCGGCCCCAACGGCGCGGGAAAGTCGACGCTGCTGCTCCACCTCAACGGTGTGCTCCCGGAAACCCCCGACGGCTCCGGTGCGGTGCGCGTTTTCGGAGCGCCGATCACGAAAGCGAACCTCTACGAGATCCGCCGCACCGTAGGGCTGCTGTTTCAGGACCCGGACGACCAGCTCCTGTGCCCGACCGTGGGCGAGGACGTGGCGTTCGGCCCCCGCCAGCTCGGGCTCGGCGGCCCGGAGCTGGGAGCGCGGGTGACGGCGGCGCTGGCGCGCGTCGGCCTCGCGGGGTTCGAGGCGCGTTCGCCCCACCACTTGAGCCGCGGCGAGAAGCGCCGGGTGTGCCTGGCGGGGCTGCTCGCCTGCGAGTCGCGGGTGCTGGTGCTCGACGAGCCCACGAGCGAGCTCGACCCGCGCGGCCGCCGCGGGATCGAGGCGCTGCTCGCCTCGATCCCAGCCACCATGCTCGTCGCCACCCACGACCTCGAGATAGTGGTCGAGCTGTGCTCGCGCGTCGTCGTGCTGGACCACGGGCAGATCGTGGCGGCCGGGGAGACGGTGGCGTTGCTTTCGGACGAGGCGCTGATGCTCGCGCACGGCCTCGAACGCCCGCACGTGCTACGCCACCGCCACCCGCACGAGTAGGCCTACTGCGAGGCCGGTACGAGGTCGGTGATCGTCATCTCGAGGTCGAAGGTGCGCTTGATCCAGAGCATCCCGCCGACGCCCTTGGTGGTGGTGCGGCGCAGGTATAAAACCTCGCCCTGGCGCGCGATCTCGAAGCGCATGGCGAGCTCCTTCACGCCGGTGGGGGGGTCGAAGTAGGTGGCCTCGAGCCACAGCGGGTCACCGCTTACCTCGTCCCAGGCGAGCGTACCCTGCGTGAGGTCTTTCTCCTTGCGCGCCGACGGGCGGGGCGCGAAGCTGGCGACGAGCGCCCCGCCTTCCTCTCGCGTGGGGCCGAACTCGAACAGCGCCAGGTCCTTGCCGAGCGGCAGCCGCATCGAGGCCGAGATCGAGTTGTCCTCCTCTTTCTCCTTGGACTTCTTCTTGGCCTTGACAGCCTGCTGCCTGGCGAGCTGCTCGCGGCGCTTGGCCGCCACGTCCTCGCCGTTTGCGGTCGCGCTCACCACCACGACCTCGGGCTCCGCTCCCCGCTGCTGGCGGATATCCAGGACGTCGAGGGTGTCCTTCCGGTCGCTACCGTCGGGCTTGGCGACCACCGCCCGAGTGGTGAGCC
The DNA here is from genome assembly GCA_012516935.1 of Holophagae bacterium. Taxonomy (GTDB): domain Bacteria; phylum Acidobacteriota; class Thermoanaerobaculia; order Thermoanaerobaculales; family Thermoanaerobaculaceae; genus JAAYVZ01. Next base: position 432 of record JAAYVZ010000208.1, on the reverse strand, counting down.
GGTAGCTCCCCGCGAAGTTGTCCTTTTCGAGCGACTCGAGCGCCGCCTCGAGGCGACGCGTGGTCGCCTCCGGGGGGACCGCCCCCGCCACCGCCGCCACCAGCACCATCAGGCCAAACGCCAGGGATCGCCGCATCTCGGCTCCTCGCCGGGTGACACCCGGCGATTCTTGTACGCCCGTTCACGAGGAAGGTTCGGGCCACCGGCGCGGCGTATCCTGGCCACACCGGGCGCGCCTGCCCGGCTGGAGGCGGTGATGGAAAAACGCACGTTGCTGGTCGGGGGGCGCTGGGAAGAGGGCACCGCGGGCGCGTTCGAGGTACGCTCGCCGTTCGACGGCACGCCGGTGGCACAGGTCGCACGGGCGGGTGCCGACCAACTCGCCGCCGCTGCTGGCGGCGCCGCCAGGGCCGCCGCGGCGATGGCGGCGCT
>JAAYVZ010000207.1 GCA_012516935.1 Holophagae bacterium | reverse complement strand
GTCGGCGCAGCTCCGCAGCACGCTGCGGAGCGAAATCGCCGCGCTCGCCCCGAACCAGCGCCTGGCGCTGCTCCTCAAGCTGGTCGAGGGGTGGCGCTACGACGAGATCGCCGCCGCGCTCGAGTGCTCGGCCTCGGCGGTGGAATCGCTGCTGTCGCGGGGTCGCTCCCGGCTCCGCCAGAGGCTCGCCAAGTTCTGGACCGAAGGAAACCCCGGGAAGCGGGGTTGAAGGAAGTGGCATGACTGGGCGTGATCAGCACCCCGATGCAGCAACCCTGACGCGCTGGCTCGACGACGAGCTGCAGCCAGAGCGCGCCGAGGCGGTGGCTGCGCACGTCGCCGCCTGCCGGGCCTGCCAGGCCGAGGTGGAAGGATGGCAGGCCGTGGCGATGGCGGCAGCGGAGGCGCTGCCGGTGCTGTCTCCGGGGTTCGTGGTCCGGACCTGCGTGCGTGCCGTCGAGCGGGCACCGGTACTGCCGCCGCTGTGGTGGCTCGGCGTCCCGCCGGCCTGGCGGCTGGCTCTCGCTGCGGCGCTGCTCGTCGCGGCAGTGGCCGGCTGGCGCCTGGGTGGTGCTATGACACCTCCAGCCGACCCAGCGATCACCCTCGCCGCGGCGCTGGAGGCCCCGGAGCTCGCAGCGCTGGAGCAGGCGAGCCGCCTCGAGCGGTGGCGGCAGCCATGAGGTCGCGCTGGATGCTCCCCGTGCTGGCTGTATCGTTGGCGATCAACGTGATGGCCGGCGTGGCGCTGTGGCGGGTGCAGCGTGCGACCGGAGCCGGCGACCGGGCCGGCGTGCCGATGCCGGGCGCCGAGGAGCGAGCGATCCGCGAGGATCTCGCCCGCCACCTGTGTGCCGAAAACCCCGACCACAGCGCGATCCGCACCACGCTGCAACGGCTTTCGCGGTTGCGGCAGCGGCGACTCGAGGAGGCCGTCGACCGCTGGCTCACAACCTGCTGCCAGGCCACCGAGCACGATCGCGCTCGTCATCACACTCTGCTCGACCTACACCTCTGCCCCTGGCGCTCGAGCGGCGAAGGCTGTTGCGCCCCTTCGCCGACGAACGGGGCGGACCCGACCAACCCGGCGCAGCAGACAAAGGACAAAGCATGAAGCGTCTTTTTCTCGTACTGGTTCTGGTGGTCTTCGTGTCCGTGCCGATGCTGGCCGAGGAGCACGCCGGCTGCCGGCCGGCGCCGGGCCTGCAGCGGACGGTTGCCAACCTCGACAACGGCGTCACGATCACTCTGACCTGCAGCGATCCCAAGATGGTCGCCGAGGTCCAGGCAAGGGCCGCCAAGGGCTGCGACAGTGCCTGCCCGCTCAGCGCCGGAAACGTGACCCGCGCGGTCGAGAACACGGCCGATGGCGTTGTCGTCACCGCGACCTCGACCGACCCGGCCGTGGTCAAGGCGCTGCAGGAGCACGCGGCAAAGGGCTGCTCCCACGGCGAGCCGGACGGCCGGAGCCGGTGCAAGCACGGCGAGGGCGCTACCAACAAGGCCCCCAACCCTGCCTGCCCACTCGCCCAGGGCGAGGGGGCCACCAAGTCATAGCTCTTCAACGACCGCGTCCGTACGCCAAAGGGCGGGCCCCAGGCCCGCCCTTTGCTGTGTCCGGAGCGGTCGCAATGCAGCCGCTACTCGATCCCATTGCCTTCGACGCTATCCCGCCGTTTGTCGATCGCTACGTACGACCGTTGCTCCGGCCCGAGGTAGATCTGCCGCGGGCGGGCGATTTTCAGGTCGGGATCCTCGAGGCTCTCACGCCACTGCGCGAGCCACCCCGCGGTGCGGGGAATGGCGAACAGGACGGGGAACATGTCGGTCGGGAACCCCATTGCCTCGTAGATGATCCCGGAATAGAAGTCGACGTTGGGGTAGAGCTTGCGACTGATGAAGTAGTCGTCGGCGAGGGCGATCTCCTCGAGCTTGAGCGCGATGTCGATGAGCGGGTTGTGCCCGGTCACCTCGAACACCCTGTCGGCCCAGTACTTGATGACCTTGGCCCGAGGGTCGTAGCTCTTGTAGACGCGGTGGCCGAACCCCATGAGCTTGCGCTCACCACGCTTCACGGCGGCGACGAACGTCGGGATGTTCTGCACGTGGCCGATCTCCCGCAGCATGCGCAGCACCGCCTCGTTGGCGCCGCCGTGCAGCGGCCCGTACAGCGCGGCCGCCGCGGCCGCGACCGAGGTGTAGGGGTCGGTGAAGGCGGAGGACACCATGCGCATCGAGCTCGTCGAGCAGTTCTGCTCGTGGTCGGCGTGCAGCATGAACAGCACGTCGAGCGCCCGAGCGAGTACCGGGCTGTGGTGCGAGTCCGGGTTGAGCGAGCCCACTGGCTCACGACCGTGGAACATCATGTTGAGGAAGTTCTCGGCGTATCCCAGGGAGTTGTCCGGGTATACGTACGGCATGCCGACCGAGTGGCGGTAGGCGAACGCTGCCAGTGTCGGCATCTTCGAGATCAGCCGGTAGAACTGGATGCGCCGCGTCTCGGGGTCCTCGATGTTCTTCGCTTCCGGGTAGAACGTGGCCAGCGCTGCGACCGTCGAGACCAATATCCCCATCGGATGCGCGTCGTGCCGGAACCCGTCGAGGAACTTCTTGATCGACTCGTGGATCATCGTGTGGTACCGCACCCCGTGCTTCCAGCGCTCGAGCCCCTCGACCGTGGGTAGCTCCCCGGTCCACAGCAGGTAGGCAACCTCGAGGTAGGAGCTTTTTTCCGCCAGCTCCTCGATCGGATAGCCGCGATAGCGCAGGATGCCGGCGTCACCGTCGATGAAGGTGATGCGGCTGCGACACGAGGCGGTGTTCATGTAGCCCGGGTCGTAGGTCATCAGCCCGAAGTCACTCGGCCCGGTCTTGATCTGGCGCAGATCCAGGGCCTTGATGGTACCTCGCTCGATCGGCAGCTCGTAGCTCTGCCCGGTCCGATTGTCGGTGATGGTCACGGTCTCTTTCGGCATTGCCAGCCCTCCCCGTGCAAGGGAAAACACGACCGGTTTCGATGCATTTCCAGTTGGAGGGAATGGACTCGCGGGCCGGTGCGGTTGCCTGGTCGGAAGACGGCACGGCCATGACGGCGAGCTCCCTCCTCCACCGCGAGTCGCTTCCCAGAGCCCTGACTCGGCACCGCCGGGACAGCGGCGCTGAGGGGTGTCGCCGCAGGCTGACGAGCCGGGCCAGAGCCTGGAGACCCCGATGAGTGGTCGCGACCCGATCCACGAGCTCGAGCGGCGCACCCGTTTGGCGTTCGCCGGCGGTGGCCCCGAGCGCGTCCGGCACCAGCACGAGGCCGGCAAGCTGACGGCCCGCGAGCGCCTCGAGCTGCTGCTCGACAGCGGCTCGTTCAACGAGCTCGACCGGCTCGTCACCCACCGCTGCCGGGACTTCGGCATGGACGCGGAGCGCTACCCGGGCGACGGCGTGGTCACCGGCTTCGGCACCGTCGACCGCCGGCCCGTGTACGTCTTTGCCCAGGACTTCACCGTGCTGGGCGGCTCGCTGGGCGAAGCGTACGCCCGCAAGATCTGCAAGATCATGGACCTGGCGCTCAAGACCGGGTGCCCGGTCATCGGCCTCAACGACTCCGGGGGCGCCCGCATCCAGGAGGGTGTGATGGCGCTCGGCGGCTACGCCGATATCTTCCTGCGCAACACCCTTTCCTCGGGGGTCATCCCGCAAATCTCGGCGATCATGGGGCCGTGCGCGGGCGGAGCCGTGTACTCGCCGGCGCTCACCGACTTCATCTTCATGGTCCAGCGGTCGAGCTACATGTTCCTCACCGGCCCCGAGGTGATCAAAGCGGTCACCCACGAGGAAACGACCAAGGAGGACCTGGGCGGCGCCACGACCCACACCGAGCTCTCCGGCGTCGCCCACCTCGCCTACCCCACCGACGAGGCGTGCCTGCTGGCCATCCGTGAGCTGCTCTCGTTCCTCCCCTCCAACAACCTGGAGGACCCCCCCACGAAGCCAACCGCAGACCCCCACACCCGGGTCGAGGAGCGGCTCGATGGCCTGGTGCCGACGGACCCCACGCAGCCGTACGACATCAAGGAGGTGCTGCGGCTGGTCGTGGACGACGGCTACTTCTTCGAGATCCAGCCGCACCACGCGCCGAACCTCGTCATCGGGTTCGCCCGCTTGGGCGGCCGGGCGGTCGGGATCGTCGCCAACCAGCCGCTCCACCACGCCGGCTGCCTCGACATCGACGCCTCGCTCAAGGGCGCTCGTTTCGTGCGTTTCTGCGACGCGTTCAACCTCCCGCTCGTCACCTTCGAGGACGTACCCGGCTTCCTGCCGGGCGTCACGCAGGAGCTCGGAGGGATCATCAAGCACGGCGCCAAGCTCCTGTACGCCTACGCCGAGGCCACGGTGCCCAAGCTCACCGTCATCACCCGCAAAGCGTACGGCGGCGCCTACTGTGTCATGGCCTCCAAGCACCTGCGCACCGACCTCAACTTCGCCTACCCGACCGCCGAGATCGCCGTCATGGGCGCTTCGGGCGCGGTCAACATCCTGTATCGCAAGGAGCTCGCGGGAAGCGAGCAGGCCGAGGCGAAACGCCGCCAACTGGTCGCCGCCTACGAGGAGAAGCTGGCCTCGCCGTACGCCGCCGCCGAGGTGGGCTTCATCGACGAGGTCATCGTGCCCCGCTTCACCCGCCAGCGCCTCATCGCCGGCCTCGCGGCGCTCGCCAACAAGCAGGACCGCAACCCGGCCCGCAAGCACGGGAACCTCCCGTTATGAGAAAGCCGGAGGCTGCAGGTCGAAGGTCCAGGGTCAAAGACCAGCGAAAGAGTGCGTTTTGCGACCGGAGCCGCTTTCCGGCGGCCGAGAGTGCTCGGGGGTTTGGCTTTCGACCTTCGACCTTCGACCTTCGACCCGGCACACACCCGGGCCCTCACCCTCGGAGCGCTGGGCGATGACCGGTCGGGCGAGGATGAAAAAGGTGCTGATCGCCAACCGCGGCGAGATCGCGGTGCGGATCATCCGCGCCTGCCGGGAGATGGGGTTGCGCTCGGTGGCGGTGTTCTCGGAGGCGGATCGTGCTGCTCTGCACGTCCGTCTCGCCGACGAGGCGTACTTCATTGGCCCCTCGCCAGCCGCCCAGAGCTACCTCAACCAGCAGGCGATCCTCGACGTGGCGGCACGCGCCCACGCCGATGCCGTGGCGCCCGGCTACGGCTTCCTGGCTGAGAACGAGGCGTTCGCCCAGGCGTGCGCCGACCAGGGGCTGCTCTTCGTCGGCCCCACACCGCGAGCGATCCGCGCCATGGGCGACAAGATAGGCAGCCGCAACCTCGCCGCCGCCGCCGGCGTGCCGCTCGTGCCGGGGCTGCGGGAGCGGCTGGAAAGCGCCGAGGAGGCGGTACGCCGGGCCGAGGAGATCGGCTTTCCGGTCATGCTCAAGGCCTCGGCGGGCGGCGGCGGCAAGGGGCTGCGCATCGCCCAGACCCCGGCCGAGGTGCGGGAGCTGCTGCCGCTCATCCGCTCCGAGGCGCTCGCCTCGTTCGGCGACGACACCGTCTACCTCGAGAAGTACCTCCGGCATCCGCGCCACGTCGAGATTCAGGTGCTCGGCGATCGGTACGGCAACCTCATCCACCTCGGCGACCGCGAATGCTCGCTGCAGCGGCGCCACCAGAAGGTGGCCGAGGAAGCGCCCTCACCGATCATGACACCCGACCTGCGGGAACGTATGGGCGAGGCGGCGCTGCGGCTGGCGCGCGCCGTGGGCTACGCCAACGCCGGCACCGTCGAGTTCCTGGTCGATGCCGACCGCAACTTCTACTTTCTCGAGATGAACACCCGCCTGCAGGTGGAGCACCCGGTGACCGAGATGGTGACCGGGCTCGATCTGGTGCTCGCCCAGCTCCGTATCACCGCCGGGGAGCCGCTGTGGCTCAGGCAGGAGGACGTGACGCTCACCGGCCACGCCATCGAGTGCCGCATCTACGCTGAAGACCCAGACAACGGCTTCGTCCCCTGCCCCGGGCGCATCGTCTCGCTCCATGAGCCCTCGGGGCCAGGCATCCGTAACGACAATGGGATGTACGAGGGCCTCGAGATCTCGATCTTCTACGACCCGCTCATCTCCAAGCTCGTCGCCCACGCCCCCACGCGGACCCACGCCATCGACCGCATGCTTCGTGCCCTCAAGGAGTTCAAGATCGGCGGCATCAAGACCAACATCCCCTACTTCATGCGCATCTTTGCCGACGCCGACTACCGCTCGGGCGCGTACGACACCAGCTTCCTCGACCGCACGTTCGCCGACGTCGACCTCGCGCTGCCTGGCGAGGAGACGATGGAGGAGCTCGAGCGCATCGCGCTGCTCGCCGCTGCGGTACGGCATCACCTGGAAAGCACGCAGACGCCCTGCGCCTGCCCCGAGGCACAGCGCTGCTCGCCCTGGCGCCTGGCCGGCCGGCGGCGTCTGGCGGCATGGTGAGGAGGCGAGCGTGAAGTTCCAAGCCCGAATCCGCGACCATCTGTACACCGTCGAGGTGAACCGCGACCGGCAGCGGTTCACCGTGCTCATCGACGGCGCGCCACACGAGCTCGACCTCGTCTTCTCCGACGCCTCGCACGACGTCGTGCTGCTCAACAACGCGTGCTACGACGTGGTCTCGGTCGCCCAGCCGGGTGGCTATCATGTCAACGTCTTCAACCGGTTTTTCGACGTCGAGGTCCTCGACCCACGGACCCGCGTCCACGGCGAGGTCGAGTCGGCAGCGGGCGGCGACCGGCCGGTGAAGGCGGCGATGCCGGGCCGGATCGTCAAGGTGCTGGTCGCGGATGGACAAACCGTGGCCGCGGGCGCGGGGCTGGTCGTGCTCGAGGCGATGAAGATGCAAAACGAGCTGCGCGCCCCCCGCGCCGGGCGAGTGCGGCAGCTTGCGGTGTGCGCCGGCCAAACCGTGGAGGCCGGTCAGACCCTGCTGGTCGTCGGCGATTGAAGGGAGGACACGCCATGCGCAACCCCGAACCACGAATCTCCCAAAACCTGGTGCCGGCCACCGAGGGCGGTGCGTCGCGCTGGGTCCACGAGGTGGCGTGCCACGACTGCTGCATCTGCGCGACCCCCAACCGCGTCCTCCCCTCCGACCTCGAGGACTTCACCGCCAACATACTGGTCGCCAACGGCGTGCCGGCGAGCGAAGCGCGGCTGGTGGCGCGCAACCTCGTGGCAGCCGACGAGCGCGGCATCCCCTCCCACGGCGTGGCGCGTCTCGGCCGTTATCTCTCCGGCATCAAGCAAAAGACGATCCGGCCCGGGGTCGAGATGACGGTCGTCGAGCCGGCGCCCGCCCTGGCGGTCGTCGACGCCCACAACGGCCTCGGCCAGGTGGCCGGCGAGCTCGGGATCAGGCTCGCCATCGACAAGGCGATGGCGCACGGGATCAGCGCCGTGACCGTCAAGCACTCCAACCACTACGGGATCGCCGGGTTCTACGCCTTGCAAGCGGTCGACGAGGGGATGATCGGCATCTCGCTCACCAACTCGGCACCGCTCGTGGTGCCGACGTTCGGGGCCGAGATGGTCCTCGGCACCAACCCGATCTCCCTCGGCGCCCCCTGCCGCCGGTTCCCGGCGTTCCTGCTCGACATGGCGACCTCGGTGGTGCCGCGCGGCAAGATCGAGGTCTACGACCGAGCCGCCAAGCAGATGCCGGTTGGCTGGGCGGTGGACGAGATCGGCTACGACTGCCAGAACCCCGGCCAGGTGTTGCGCAACCTCATCGAGCGCACCGGCGGCGGCATCCTCCCGCTCGGTGGGCGAGGTGAGGAGTACGGCGGTTACAAGGGTTACGGGCTGTCGTTGATGGTCGACATCCTGTGCGGCGTGCTCTCCGGCGCCGGCTACGGCCCCAACGTCGACGACGTGCACGGCAACCCTGCGGCCGGTACGACCGCGTTCCCCGACGTCGGCCACTTCTTCGCCGTCATCGATATCGCCCGCTTCATGCCGGTGGACGAGTTCACGGCTCGCATGGACGACTACATCGAGCGTCTCAAGGGCTCGCGCAAAGCGCTCGGCGAGGAGACGATCTTCGTCCACGGCGAAAAAGAATGGGCCAAGACACTCGTCCACCGCGAGGTGGGGATCCCGTTGGCCGAGAACGTGTTCGGCACCCTCTCGAAGCTCGGCGAGGCGGTGGGGGTGCCAGCGATGGTCGTCCAGCCCGTGCACGAACCGTGCGACTTCGCACCGCACACGCCGGGGGGTGGGGATGCCTGAGGCGAAAAAGTTCGACGTCGCGGTCATCGGCGGAGGGATCGTCGGGTGCGCCACCGCCATGGCGCTGGTGCAGCGGCACGCGCTGTCGCTCGTGGTGCTGGAGGCCGAGCCGAAGCTCGCGGCCCACCAGACCGGCAACAACAGCGGCGTCGTCCACTCCGGTCTCTACTACAAACCCGGCTCGCTCAAGGCCACCAACTGCGTGCAGGGCCGCGAGGCGCTGTACGCTTTCTGCGCCGAGTGGGGCATCGCCAACGACCGCTGCGGCAAGGTCGTGGTGGCGACCTCGCCGGCGGAGGTGCCACGCCTGGACGAGCTCGAGCGTCGCGGCCGCGCCAACGGCCTTGCCGACATCAAGCGGCTGCGGCCCGAGGAGATCCGCGAGCACGAGCCGCACTGCGCCGGGATCGACGGCCTGTGGGTGCCGTACACCGGCATCGTCGACTTCGTCGGCGTCACCGAGACGTACGCCCGGATCGTGCAGGACAACGGCGGCGAGGTGCGCACCGGCGCCCGCGTGCGGCGCTTCGCCCGCGACGGCGCGGTCTTCGTGCTCGAGACCGACGCCGGCACCGTTCGCTGCCGCGCCCTCGTCAACTGCGCCGGGCTGCAGTCCGACCGCGTGGCGAGGCTGTGCGGCGTGCGGCCGGGGCTGCAAATCGTGCCGTTCCGCGGTGAGTACTACGAGATCGTGCCCGCCCGCCGGCACCTCGTGCGCAACCTGATCTACCCGGTCCCGGGCCCGGAGTTCCCGTTCCTCGGCGTGCACTTCACCCGCATGGTCAAAGGCGGCGTCGAGGCCGGCCCCAACGCCGTGCTACAGAGGCAGGAGGTCGCCCTGCGCGACGCGTGGAGCGGACTGACTGCCGTGGCGCCGAGCCGCGCGGCACGGGGGCTGGAAGCTTCTGGCCGTACCAGGATCACCCCTCGCCGGTGAGTGAGGGCACGCTACCAGGCGGCCGGTGGCGATCGGGCCCCAGAAGCCACGGGTGCCTCGCACCCAACCCTCCGCCGAGGCCGTCGCTCATTTGCACCATTGTCGGCGGAGCCCACCCCTGTAATCCAGTACATCCGGGGCTCGCACCTTTTCAATGTGGCGCACTCGTCCCGTCTCTCGCCCGTCTCGATGGCTATAACCCGCCGCAGTTTGCGCACCACGCGGGGCAGACCGGAATCGGATTGCAGCCGCCTTCGTCTTGATTGAATGGATCACGGAAGCCACCGCCGCCACCACCGCCACCAGACCCACCGCCGGGGTAGCCCGGATCACACTTCGCGACAGAATGGTCGCAACTAACGCCCCCATCTTCTCCGAACAAAAGTCCACAGTAGGACATGTCGACAATGTACAGCTGATATCCGGTGTCGGGGCACGCGAACAAGCATTGGGGGCACGTCCGAGCATCCATGCAGCAGTTCGCGTCTTGGGGTTGGCTGGGACCCATCCTTGGCTTTTGGTAGCAATCGTGGCAGCCTGCGACCGCGAGGGTCCGGAACCCAACGGACATCAGTACGGCAATGATGAACGAGATCATTCCTGTGGCCGATCCTCGAAAACGAACGTAGCGTCTCATCGGTTTCTCCTTTCCTCAGCTTCCTCGGGTTGGTGAGTGACGGTGATTTCTGCGTGTGCTTCCAGACCTGGCTGGACTCCCAGGGCTCCCAGGTGGGGCAGGGCCATCCCCAGTCCGGCGCGAAGAGCGAAGTACTCCGCGGCGCCGGCGGCGCGGACGACCACCCACCGACCTGTTGCCAGCGGGCCGATAGGGATCCGGTATGGTGGTTCTCTGCGGCCTACTTTGAGTGAATCGAGACGACCGAGCACTCGTAAAGGAATGAAAGCCCCATCTGGCGCAACGAGCGCCAGGTCAACCCACGGCGCGACCCGAGCCCGGTCGCCAGCGACCACGAGGCTTGCCATCCCGGCCGGCTCGGGGATCTGCAGCACCATGCCCTCTTCGAGCACCCGCCAGAAGGCAGCCAGGGGGCCTCCGACCGGTTCCAGCACGATGTCGACGGGGCGAGAAAGCACAGCCGCGGCCCACGACGGAGGCATCTCGATCGTGAAGCGACCGCTGGCGTCTGACCGAAAAGTCCTTTCGCTCTCCCATGGCACACCCCCAACCGCTGCCAAGGGAAGCATCACGAGGCCGTCCGCTCGGATCGGCCTGCCTAGCGATGAGACGACGATTCCGGTGATCCTCGCTGACTCCAGTACCAGCCGCTCGCCGGACCGCATCTCGCCCTCGGCGAGGACGACCGTCACGGTCTCGGACCGTCGCTCTCCATCCACTGCGAACAGCCGCCATTCTCCCGGAGCCAAGCCGTCGATCACAAAACGACCGCCTGAGTCGGTGATTGCATCCACGCTCGGCAAACCGAGTGGGAATGCCCTTTCCCTGGACTCGGGAGCACTTGCGGCCGTGACCCTGCTGTCGGCAACTGGGGTGCCATCGGCGCTGACCACGATGCCGGCGATCTGACCCGTCGGAATAGCCACCCTCACCGTCTCCTGGGGGTCAAGAAACGCGATTGGCCGGGTAGAGATGGGGAGTGCACCGCGCCGTAGCACTTGGACCGTGTACATTCCGGGCTTCTCGAGATACAGGCTGAACCTCCCTTCCTCATCGGTGCGCGTACGTGGCTTGAACGGCAGGTCGATGTCGACAGGGTAGAGGTCGAGCACAGCCTCGACTGGCTCGCCGCGGAGCGTGACCTCGCCTCGGAACACCGTGTTCCCGATGTCGAATGCAAGCTCTCTGTGTTCCCCTGCGCTGACCTGGATCCCCTGCTTTCCGACAACTCCGTCACCCAGAACACCTCCGAGGGACACGAGCGACACCTCCCAGTTGCCCGGCGGGACGCTGGCGAAAAGCGCCTCGCCACCGGGATCGAAGGTGGTTTGGAGGGACGCTCCGGCCAGCGTTCCCGAGGACTGCGTCGCGGACAGCACCACCCTGAGAGGATCCAGGGGCGGGAGCTCGACCTCTTCCCTCGCGTTCAGGGTGATGGCCAGCACGGCGGGAGCGGGGACCTCGATGGTCTCCAGCAACGTCTCGCGCCCCGCTCGCAGCTCGAAGGGGTCCGAGAAGTGAGGCGGGCCATCTTCGCGGAGAATCCGGACGTGAGACCACCCCGGCGACAAGCCCACGAGGCGGGCCCACCCATTGCGGTCGGTAGTGGTCGTGGGGTAGTAGCCACTCGAGCGCCCCGCGAGACTCGCACGCGCGGCGCTCGCGAGCTGATCTGCCTTCAGCACGCTGACCGCGGCGCCAGGTATCGCGCGGCCGTCGCGCCCGTCGACGACGCGCGCCAAGAAAGCGGCTCCCTCTGTCAGCGTCACCAACCCGAGGTCGTTGGCTCGATCCTCCGCCAGTGGAAAGGCGGGAAAGGTCGTGGGAGCGAATGGCGCCGCCTCGATCGTCAGGTCGGCACAGCCCGCCGGCGCGTCGACGGCGAACGCACCGTTTTCTGCGATCGCAAAGGGGAAAGTCCCGATGGGTGGCTGCTGTCGCTCCCGGGGCCCCACGCATTTCGCAACCACCAACTTCCCGAACCGCGGCATCGCGGACGTCCCTGGTGGGGCGAACTTGCCTCGCAGAGCCGCGGCTTTCAGTATCTCTACGGCCAGGGGTCGGACGCCCGCTGAGCACGTGCCCTCCCCCACCTCGATCGGGGTCAGGACGAACCCGCGACCGCCAACCACGAGCGTGGATCCCGGTCGACAGCCCCCAGGGACCGAGACCAGCAACTCCTCGCCGCGCCAGGAAACCGCGGCTTCGAGTCTGCTCGGTCGATCGCCCAGCCAGCTGACTGCCGCCAGCTCGCCGACTTCGTCCGGCCACGAGCCCCGAGGAGAAAGCCATAGATCGGCCGACTGGCCGGGCTTGCTCGCCTGTTCGGAGCAACCGACACAGCGCTCGAATCGCACGGCCATGCCAGCCGACACGTCCACATCGCCCAGGTCGACGACGGGCAGCGCCGGCTCATCGTCGGGCCCCTTCAGCCACACGTGATAGCGGGCCACTGGCAATGAGGGCCACGCCACTCGTCCGGTCTCCGGGTACGGGCAGCTCAGGAAGTGACGTGGGAGGACCGGCTCCTGCTTCGCTTGGAAGCTCGGGGGAGGCGTGATGTGGACGGTGTAGCGAGCGCTCGGGAACTCGGGCGTCGAGGTCAACACCACCTCGAGCGAGCCTCCCCCGGGACGGAGCCGAAGCAACGGAAAGCTCCCATCACCACCCGCTGCGGCAGCTGGCACGAACAGCGGATCGTACCCAGCTGCCTCTACCCATAGCGGAATCCTGCCCCCTGCCGTCGTAGGGATCGCGAACGATCCGTTCCCATCGGTCGTGACGTCGAACTCCCGGGACATGAAGCCGTGCCCGAGCGGGCTGAGGCGACCTCGATACCAGGGGGCAACGAGGTGCGCCGACCGCACGCGGCCACCACCCACTGGGCTGCCGTCCGCCGCAGCCACCACCCGGCCGCGAACGCGAACTGTGGGCTCGAGAACACATTGCAGGTCCTGCCGGCGCCCGGGGACGAGCTCGGTGGCGTCGAGCCAGGCACCGTTGTAGCCGAGCGCGAGGCAGAGGACCCGGTAGCGTCCCGGCTCGAGCTGCCAGGAGGGCGAAGGCTCGTCTTTCGCCAGGACCGCTTCTCGCACCGGTCGCGACGGCGGCTGGCCCTCCGGCACCACCGCGACATAGCGTTCTCCTGCGATGCTCTCTTGTGCGCTGCCGATGACCTGCACTTTGAGGCCCGTTGGCTCGGCGCTCGCAGCGGGAGGCGCAACGCCCTGACCGGAGCAGTACGTCGCGGCGACCCAGGCCAAGAACGCCCAGCAACTGGAGAGCAAGCGTCTTCCCCTCATGCGCTACCTCCCGGACGACGCCGAACCAACGGCGCTTGGAGTCGGATCAGTGACCTGCGACTGTAGAGCAGTGGCGAGCCCTGTTCAAGAGCCGCGCCGGGCTGGGGTAGGTCGAGCTGTGGGGAGTCAACAGCTGCCATGGGCCGACGTTGGGCCACCTCCGGTGTGGCGTGCCGTGGGCGTCGGGTCATGGGCTCGCGAACCTGCGACAGGAGCGGTAGGTTGACGATGCGCGGTGGCGTCAATATCATCGTCTCCATGATCCAGCGATTTTTGTTGTTCGTTGCGACCCTCGCTTGCGCCTCGCCTATCGCCGCCGGTGCGACGGCTTCGGGTCCGAGCCAATCGGCGTTGCAGCGGCTGGACGATCTTCGCCCGAGCAGGCTGGGTATCGATCGGCGCGGGTACCTGTGGTCTTGGAACCAGTCAACCGGCGCAACGGCTTTCCTCAGTCCCGAGGGGGACCTCAGGCCCGGACCGACGGTCAAGGACGCGTCGAGCGTCGACCTCGACTCGGAGTGGGGGGTTGTGGAGCTGCGGGGCGCCGGGGCCAGGTTGGTCATTCACCCAGTCGACGGACGAGCCCAACGTGTCGTAACGCTTCCAAACCGGGCGGTCGAGGTCTGCTGGGTCGGCGCCGACACGGTTGCGGTGTCACCCGCTTTGTCGGGTCATCGCGTCGAGATCTGGGACCTGGCGAAAGGCTTGCTCGCCTTCGCGATCGGCGACGAGGCGCCGATCGTCCCACGCGTCGGCGCTGTCATGGAACGCACCGTGCTCCTTCACTTCGATCACCCCCGTCAGCGCCTCGCGACGCTCGACGCGCTGTCCGGCGACTATCAGGTATTCGACCTGGCTGGGCATCTGCTTTTCCGAAGCAAAGCGCCGGTTCCGGAGCGCGAGGTTGCATCCCTCAAGTCGTGGCTCGAGGCAGTGGATGCCGCCGCTCGTGCGGCTGGGGACTCCCAGACCCCCGGTGTCTTCTACTTCAACGACTTCGCCCTCGACTCGAAGGGCCAGGCGTGGGTCGTGGGCGAACGCGATCGCTCCGAGGGTCGCACCACGTTCCTCGTGATCCGCGACGGTGGGAAAGTGGACCGGCACGTGCTCGAGACCAGCGACTGCTCGGCCCCAGGGGTGACCGTGTGGGGTCCGTGGCTCATCCAGTACACAGATGCGGCCGCCCCGTCGGGCTTCTGCATCGGAAAGAGGAGGCTTCCATGACGGCAAAGCTTGGAAAGGCGATCCTGTTGGCAGTCGTGCTGGCGAGTGCCCTCGCCGGCACGATCGTCGCCACCTTCAACCAGGAGGAAGGTGGAGGCGGACCCGGAGGTGGTGGATGCAACTACTGCAACCTCGATTGGTGTGGATGCTCTGCCGCACCTCTGGGCTGGTACCTGGAGTTCTATTGCGATTGCACTGGCGATCGCTGCTACCGAGAGTGCTACTACCGCCGCCTCTGAGTCTGCGCGGAGGACAGTCATGCTTCTGTCACCGACGCGAACGGGCGCACTAGCCGTCGTCGTGGTCTTGCTGATCCCGATCCCCTCGCCTGGCGCTGGCGCGGATCCGCCAGGAGGCGGCGCACCCGCCTCGGGACCTCCTCGGGCCGCACAGCGGGAGAGCGGCCCGGCGCTGTCGATTCGCCTGGCGAGCCCCAACCAGGGCGGCACATGGGCCGAGCTCACCCCACTGATGTCGCGCGCCGATGAGGTGTTGGTCTCGTTCCCAGGCAATGCTCGACAGCTCGACCTCGACAGCGTGCCGGACTGGCCGCTGCTGGTTTGCACCGGGGCGCCCGACCGCGCGACAACGTGTGTGCGCTGGCTTGCGAGCACCGGGACGATCGAGGTGCATCTGTCGCCAGGCGTGCGGGTCAGCGGTCGCTGCGTGCAGGCCGACGAGCCCCTCGCTGGCGCACGGGTTGCGGTGGTTCCTGCCGTTTTGGAGGCGAGCAGGCCTTTCACCTGGCCACTGCGTCTGGAGCGCGGCCGCCTGGTGCGCGAGGTCGTCACCGGTCCCGACGGCCGGTTCCTCTTCGAGGCTCTAGCTAGCGGCGAGTTTCAGCTGCAAGTCATCGCCCCCGGGGGGCGGATTCAACTGAGTGAGACCTTCGTCGTGCCATCTCCGGAGCGGCAGCAAGGCGAAAACGAAACCGGCGCCCGCGCTATTGACCTCGGCGACATCGTCATCGAAAAGGGTGTGGCGGTTGTCGTGAGCGCCATCCACGGCGCCGGTGCCCCGCTGCAGGACGCCAAAGTCGGCGCCGGCCAGGGCAAGCTGCCCGCAGTCACGTTCTTCGAGACCACGACCAACTCTGAGGGTCGCGCTGTGCTCTCGGGCCTCGCGCCGCTCGACCCGGTGACGATTTCGTGCCACAAGCCAGGATTCGGTTGGTGGCGGAGGTCATTCGACTTCCCTCCAGAGTCCGTCGTCTGCGAGCTGCAGCCTCTGGCGAGCGTGCGGGGCCGGGTGTCGGATACCGAGGGAGAGCCGATCAAGGGCGCGACCATCTCCATTCGGGGCGCCCCAGCCCCGGCGGAGTCGGACCAGGATGGGGCTTTCCTGCTCGAGAACCTCGAGGCAGCCGCGCACGAGATCACGTTTGCCGCTCCCGGCTTCGATGTCGCGATCGAGGCAGTGGAGCTGCGGGCTGGCGAGGAGCGTGACCTCGGGAGGATCGAGCTGACACCTGCGCCGACCTGCGAAGGCCGGATCCGCGTTGCCCGGGATGGTCGACCGGTACCTTTCGCGGTCGTAGGAATTGAAAGCCCACCTGGCCTGGGAGTGACGACGAGCCGAGAGGATGGCTCGTTCTCGCTGTCGCTGCCCTCCCGGGGTGTCGCGGTCGTGCTGGCGAGCGCAGCCGGATACCCCCCGGTGCGGCGGACAGTCGACTGCGCCCGGCACGACCAAATCTGCCCGCTGCTGCTCGACCTCGAAGAGGGGGGTCAGATCGAGGTCTCGGCTTGGGACGACGAGGCCGACACCCCTTGTGCCGGCTGCAAGGTCGGATTTGCACATGAGAGCGGGACCCGCGGCTCGCTCCGCACGGACGCCAACGGTACCGCAACCTCGGGCCAACTGGCGCCGGGGCAGTACTGGGTGGTTCTGGAGCAACTCAGGAGCCGTGGCGCCGTTATCTCGAGAAGCGGCGGCAGCGCGCAACGCTGGGTGAGCGTCGAGGCTGGAACCACGACCCATGTCCAGTTGGGGTCTCCCCTGGTCTCGGTAGTTGTGCGTCTCGGGGCGCCGCTTCCCGCCGGCATGCAACTCGTCGGGACACGGCCGTCTGGGATTTCGGTTGCCGAGGTGCGGAGCGACCGCACCCTGGTCGTCAAGCACCGCACGGGAGAAGCAACCAGGCTGTCGCTCTCCTCGCTCTCTCACGATTCTTGGGTATTGCTGGGCAACATCCCGGCTACCTTCGAGGGGTCTGCCATTGACCTCGTCGTTCCTCTGACCTCGCTTTGCGGACAGCTCGAGCCCAGCGGGTCCGGGGCAGCCAGCAGCGAGGTCCAGATTGTCCGCCTTTCTGACGGGGGCCTTGCTGCGGTCGCCATGACCTCGGCCGAGGGTCGCTTCTGCTGTCGCCACCTCCCCGCCGGCAACTACGCCCTCACGGTCGGGGGGGAGGCGTTGCGCACGTTCGCCCTCGCAGATCGGCAGGAGCTCGACCTCGGCAGGCTGGGAAAGCCACACGGTTGAGCGGGCACTCCCCCGAGTAGCGGCGTGATCCTCGGAGACGACAGCGGGGCGGGCGCGAAGACAGCGGGCGCCGTGGGCGCCGAAGCACAGCCAAGAGCGGGTCCGACCAATCCCGCCCATCTCCCGCGCAATCCCTTGGCTTTCACTCACTCGACAGTGCGGACCAGAGCCCCGAGCACACGCAGCCTGGGCCGAGCTGCCGCGACGGGCTTTTCCACTACCGCCCACCACCTACCATCGTTTCGGGGCGCAACCACTCGTCGAGCTGCTCGGCGGTCGCGAGCCGGAGCGCCAGCCCGGCCTGCTTGAGGGTCGTGCCGTCGGCGTGCGCTTTCTTGGCGATGCGCGCCGCCGCGTCGTAGCCGATGTGCGGCGACAGCGCGGTGACCAGCATGAGCGAGCGCTCGACGTGCTCCGCCAGGCGCTCGCGGTCGACGTCCATGCCCGCGAGACAGTGGTCGGCAAAGCTCCGCGCTGCGTCGGCGAGCAGCCGAATCGACTGCAGCAGGTTGTGGATCATCACCGGCTTGTAGACGTTGAGCTCGAAGTGCCCGCAAGCGCCGGCGAAGGTGATGGCCGCGTGGTTGCCGATGACCTGCGCGCAGACCATGGTGAGCGCCTCGCTCTGCGTGGGGTTGACCTTGCCCGGCATGATCGACGAGCCGGGCTCGTTCTCGGGCAGCACCAGCTCCCCCAGGCCGGCGCGCGGCCCCGAGGCCAGGAACCGCACGTCGTTGGCGATCTTGTGCAGCGACACCGCGACGACGTTGAGCGCGCCCGAGGCCTCGACAATCGCGTCGTGCGCGGCCATCGCCTCGAAGAAGTCGCCGGCCGGCTCGAACGGCAGCCCGGTCAGCCGCGACAGCTCGGCCGCGAACACCGCGGCGAAACGCGGGTGCGCACCGAGCCCGGTCCCCACCGCGGTGCCGCCCTGCGCGACCCGGTAGAGGGCAGGGAGCACCGACTTGACGCGCCGGATCCCCTCGCGCACCTGCGCCGCCCAGCCGCCGATCTCCTGCCCCACCGTCATCGGCACCGCGTCCTGGGTGTGCGTGCGGCCGATCTTGATCACCTCGCGAAACACCTGCGCCCGGGCCTCGAGCGTCGCCAGCAGGTGGCCGAGCGCCGGGAGCAACTGCTCCCGGATCTCCCACACCGCGGCGACGTGCATGGCGGTGGGGAAGCTGTCGTTGGAGGACTGCCCGCGGTTGACGTGGTCGTTGGGGTGCACTGGGTGCTTGCCGCCGCGGGCGCCGCCGAGCAGCTCGTTGGCGCGGTTGGCGAGCACCTCGTTCATGTTCATGTTGGTCTGGGTGCCGGAGCCGGTCTGCCAGACGGACAGCGGGAACTCGCCGTCCCACCTTCCGGCGAGGACCTCGTCGGCGGCGGCGGCGATCGCCTCCCCGAGGCGCGGCTCGAGCTCCCCGAGCGAGATGTTGGCCAGCGCCGCCACCTTCTTCTGCAGCGCCAACGCTCGGATCAGCGGGACCGGCAGGCGCTCCTCGCCGATCCGAAAGGAGCGAAGCGAGCGTTGCGTTTGCGCCCCCCACAGCCGCTCGGCCGGGACCTCGATGACACCCATGGAATCGGTCTCGCTCCGTGTCGATTCGGACATGCGACCTCCCGGACGGGCCTCGGACGCGGCCCGATCAGTGCACGACCGGTGGCTTCATGCTGCCGGCCGCGAAGTCAGCGACGAGCTCCGCGATGTGGTCGGCGAGGATCCTCCGCCGCAGGTTCTCGCTCGTGGCTTGGAGCAGGAGCTGGCGCTCCTCGGGGGCCATGTCGACGAGCAGCGCGGCCCGGAACGAGAGTGGCGCCGCGCCTTCCGCCGACACGAACACCGGCTTGCCGACCTGCAGCTCCGCGAGCTTGGTGGTCAGGGCCAGCAGCCGCTCCCCGAGCGTCGCGTCGAGCACCTCGTCCTCGTCCACGAACGGCTCCACGATCGCCTCGAAATAGGGCTGCTCGTCGAGGACCTCGTGGATCTGCACCCGCTCGTCGCCGATGGTGAGGATATCGAGCCGCCCATCACCGTACTCCTCGAGCACCCGGTGCAGGCGGACCGTGCAGGCGATGACCGCGACGTTGTCGCGCCAGTGGTAGGCGATCGCGAACGGCAGCGGGCGCCCATCGGCATCGCCCTGCCGCACCCGGCCGAGCATCGTCCGGTATCGCTCCTCGAAGATGTGGAGCGGCACGGCCTCACCGGGGAACACCACGATCGGCAGCGGAAACAGCGGCAGTCGCGTCGACACGCACCCTCCATTGGCCGCAAGCGCTCCCGAATCTCCAGCATTCCCACCCCTTGTGCCCGCCGGGTGCAGCCGGTGATGTCCGCGCGGCTTCCGACCCCTCGCCCGGCTCGCCACCCTCCCCCACTTCGTGGGACGAGGGGAGGCGCTCGCCAAGACCGTCGCCCGATAGTGGGCACGGACCCGGGGTCACGGCTCCGGCGCCCACCGCCCGAAAGCAGCGCAGCCGACAGGGTCACGGCCCCTCCGGGAAGCAACTCTTTTGTGGCCGGGTTTCTTCGAAACAGGGAGGGACCATGGCTTCCGAGACGATCGACCGCGCAACCGCGCACTTTGCGAAGTTGGTGGAGGAGCAGCTGGCTCGTGTCGAGCGCATGAAACAGGCGGAGCCGCCGCTGGACTTCGGGGCGATCAGGCCGATCAAGGTCGGTATCTGTTTCGGGGACGGGATTGGGCCGATCATCTCGAAGCAGACGATGCGGGTGCTCGAGGGGCTGCTCGCCGACGAGATCGCCCACGGCAGGGTCGAGCTGCGCACCATCGAGGGGCTCACCATCGAGAACCGCGTCGCCCACCTCAAGGCGATCCCGGACGATGTCCTCTCGGAGCTCAAGGCCTGCCACGTCATCCTCAAGGCGCCCACGACCACCCCGGAGAAGGGCGGCCCGTACCCCAACATCGAGAGCGCCAACGTGGCGATGCGCCGCGCCCTCGACCTGTACGCCAACGTCCGTCCCGTCAAGGTGCCGAAAGACGGCATCGACTGGGTGATCTTCCGCGAGAACACCGAGGGCGCCTACATCCTCGGCTCGCAAGGCATCGCCGTCACCGACGAGCTGGCGTTCGACTT
This sequence comes from Holophagae bacterium, assembly GCA_012516935.1. Classification (GTDB taxonomy): domain Bacteria; phylum Acidobacteriota; class Thermoanaerobaculia; order Thermoanaerobaculales; family Thermoanaerobaculaceae; genus JAAYVZ01. The sequence continues at coordinate 14,828 of JAAYVZ010000207.1, read as the reverse complement.
CACCGCCGTCACCCGTCAGGGGTGCGAGCGCATCATCCGCATGGCGTTCGAGTACGCCCAAGCAAACGGCGTCGACCGGGTCACGGTGGTGACCAAGGCCAACGTGATCAAGACCACCGACGGCCTGTTCCTCGACGTCGCCGATCGGATCGCCAAGGAGTACCCCGGCATCACGTGGGACGCCTGGTACATCGACATCATGACCGCCAAGCTCATCGACCCCAAGCGGCGGACGCAGTTCCGCGTCATGGTGATGCCCAACCTCTACGGCGACATCCTCTCCGACGAGGCCGCCGAGTTCCAGGGCGGTGTCGGCACCGCCGGCTCGGCCAACATCGGCAGCCGGTACGCGATGTTCGAGGCGATCCACGGCTCGGCCCCGCGGATGATCGACGAGGGGCGCGGCGAGTTCGCCGACCCCGCCTCGCTCATGCGCGCCGGCTCGATGATGCTGCGCCACATGGGGCTGGCCGAGAAGGCCGAGCGGCTCGACCTGGCGCTCGACGTCTGCACGCTGCTCGAAAAACGGGTCAAGATCACCGGCCGCGCCTCCGGCGCCACCGCCGCGGCGTTCACCGACTACGTGCTCGCGACGCTCGCCGACCCCGAGCTGCCCGCCCGCCACGCTGCCCTGCTAGGCTGACCGGAGGAGGAGCGATGCCCACCACCCCCCGCATGGACGTGTTCGGCGTGCGCCGTCGGGTCGAGACGGCGTCCGGCGCGGTCGACGTCTACTCGCTGCCGACGCTGCAATCGCGCGGCTTCGCCGTGGACCGGCTGCCGTTCTCGCTCAAGGTCCTGCTCGAAGCGCTGCTGCGCACGTGCAACAACGCCGACGTGACCGCCGACGACGTGGTCAAGCTCGCGCGCTGGGAGGCCTCGCGCCCGGCCGAGGTGGAGATCCCGTTCAAGCCGGCGCGCGTGGTGCTGCAGGACTTCACCGGCGTGCCGGCGGTGGTGGACCTGGCGGCAATGCGCTCGGCGATCGCCCGCATGGGCGGCGAGGTGCGCCGGATCGAGCCGCTCATCCCGGCCGAGCTGGTCGTTGACCACTCCGTGCAGGTGGACCTGTTCGGCGTCCCCGAGGCGTTGCGCGAGAACATGCGGCTCGAGTTCGCGCGCAACCGCGAGCGCTACGAGCTGCTCAAGTGGGGGCAGCAGGCGTTCCAGACGTTCACCGTCGTGCCGCCCGGCGTCGGCATCGTCCACCAGGTCAACCTCGAGCTGCTGGCTCGTGGCGTCTTCGCGGTCCCCGACGGCGACGGCCGTGTGGCGTACTTCGACTCCCTCGTCGGCACCGACTCGCACACCACGATGATCAACGGCCTCGGCATCGTCGGCTGGGGTGTGGGGGGGATCGAGGCCGAGGCGGCGATGCTCGGCCAGCCGCTGTACATGCTGCTGCCCGAGGTCGTGGGGGTGCGGGTGGTCGGCACGTTGCCGCCGGGCGCCACCGCCACCGACGCCGCTTTGGCGGTCACGCAGATGCTGCGAACGCACGGCGTGGTCAACAAGTTCGTCGAGTTCTTCGGGCCGGGACTCGCGGCCATGACGCTGCCCGACCGCGCCACCATCGCCAACATGGCGCCAGAGTACGGCGCCACCATGGGGTTCTTCCCGATCGACGACGAGGCGCTGCGCTACCTCGCGGTTTCTGGCCGCACGCCCGAGCACGTGGACCTGGTGGAGCGCGTGGCCAAGGCGCAGGGGCTGTTTCGATCCGACCTCACCCCCGACCCCGACTTCACCACCGTGCTCGAGCTCGACCTCGGTACGATCGAGCCCAGCCTCGCCGGCCCCAAGCGCCCGCAGGACCGGGTGCGGCTGTCCGACGTCAAGCGCGGCTTTCGGGCGGCGCTCACCGCCCCGGTCGCCGCACGCGGGTTCGGCCTGCCCGAAACGGCGCTCGGCGCCACCGGCACCGTGGCCGGATCCGAAGCCACCGCGCTGCGTCACGGCGCCGTGGTCATCGCCGCCATCACCTCCTGCACCAACACCTCCAACCCCTCGGTGATGCTGGGCGCCGGCCTCGTCGCCAAAAAGGCTGTCGAGCGCGGGCTCGCCGTCCCGGGCTACGTCAAGACCAGCCTCGCTCCGGGCTCGCGCGTGGTCACCGACTACCTCGACCGCACCGGCCTCACCCCCTACCTCGAGCGGCTCGGCTTCCACACCGTCGGCTACGGCTGCACCACCTGCATCGGCAACTCCGGTCCGCTCCCCGACGCCGTGGCGGCCGCCGTCCGCGAGGGCGATCTGGTGGTCGCGGCCGTGCTCTCCGGAAACCGCAACTTCGAGGGCCGGATCAACTCCCTCACCCGAGCCAACTACCTCGCTTCCCCCCCGCTCGTCGTCGCCTACGCCCTGGCCGGCACCGTCGACATCGACCTTGCGACCGAGCCGCTCGGCGTCGACCGCGAGGGGCAGCCGGTCTTCCTGCGCGACCTCTGGCCGAGCCCCGAGGAGCTGCAGGCGGTGCTCGGCGCCGCCGAGGATCCCAACACGTACCGCACGATGTACGCCGACCTCAACGCCTTCAACCCCGAGTGGAACGCCGTGCCGGTGGCCGACGGGCTCGAGTACGACTGGAAGGCCGACTCCACCTACATCCAGGAGCCGCCGTTTTTCGTCGACCTGCCGGCCGAGCCCGGCGCCATCGGCCCGATCGAGGGCGCACGGGCGCTCGTCGTGCTGGGCGACTCGGTGACCACCGACCACATCTCGCCCGCCGGGTCGATCACCATCCAGAGCCCCGCTGGGCAGTACCTCATCGCTTCCGGCGTCGACCCCGCCGACTTCAACTCCTACGGCGCCCGCCGCGGCAACGACCGCGTCATGGTCCGCGGCACCTTCGCCAACATCCGCCTGCGCAACGCGCTCGCCGACGGCAAGGAGGGCTGGCACACCGTGCACCTGCCTTCCGGCGAACCGATGTCGATCTACGACGCAGCGATGCGCTACCGCGCCGAGGGCACCCCGCTCGTCGTGCTCGCCGGCAAGGAGTACGGCACCGGCTCCTCGCGCGACTGGGCCGCCAAGGGCACGCTGCTGCTCGGCGTCAAGGCCGTCCTCGCCGAGAGCTTCGAGCGCATCCACCGCTCCAACCTCGTCGGCATGGGCGTGCTGCCGCTGCAATACCTCGCGGGCGAATCAGCCGCATCCCTCGGCCTCGACGGCCGCGAGCGCTTCGCCGTCGCCCTGTCAGGCGACCTGCGCCCGCGCCAGGAGGTCGAGGTGACGGCCACCGGCGACGACGGGACCGTGAAGACGTTCCGCGCGCTGGTGCGCATCGACACCCCGATCGAGGCGGAGTACTACCGGCACGGGGGGATCCTGCCGTACGTCCTGCGGCACATGCTGAAGTAGCCTCATCGAGGAGCGCGCCACCGGTCTCCGCCCGAGGCCCGAGCCCGGCGCAGCCCCACCACCACCCCAACCGCCCGAGGCTTGGTCGGTCTGGTGCCCGTCCAACCGCACCAGCACCTGCTCACATCTCCCCTTTCCGCGACAATCCGGCCCCAGTTCCCTGCCACCTGCACCTCGCCGAAACCGCGATCCCGCCTTCATCGAGCCCAATCCTGGCTGCGCTGAGAAAGAAAATTCCTACCGATGAGCTGGACCAGCGTATCGAGCAGCTTCTTGACGTCCAACGCGCTCCTGGTCAGCAGCTCAGCGCCGCGCGCCGCGATGGCCCAGGTGCCAGGCCCGGTGCTCCGCTATTGGTGTTGAAGACCGCCCTCGCTAGTCGCCGCCTCGGCCACAGGCGTGCCGCGACGTTGCCACCACTTCACAACGATGCCCACCGCGCCAACGAGCGTGCCGGTGGGGGTGCCAAATAGCGCGGCGAGGAACAGCACGACATGAACCACTTGCAGCACCGTCTTGACCCAGCCCTCTCCCATGCCTTTGGCCACCACCTCGGCGATCCCACAGACCACCACAGCGCCCACGCCGCCAAACAGCGACCCCATGAGCAACACCACGTAGTGTCGCAGGGTCTTCAGCCCGAGCGTGAGCGCCCGGACGACAGCCAAAATGGCGAGATAGGCGAGCGCGATACCAGGCGGGTTGTCGGCCACGCCCACGATCGCAGCGGCCACGAATAGCGCAGCGGCACAACCGAGGTACGTAAGCCGGGAGCGCAGCAGGTGCGCGCCAGTTCGAGCCTTCTCGTGATCGTTCATTGAGGGCCTCCTCTCGGTCTGTGAGGACACTGCTACTTCCCCTGCTCCTCACCTGCCTGCCGTGGCAGCCTCAGGCCGTCGGCCTCATGTCGACGAAGTCATCCCGCGCCACCCGCTTCGCACGCAGCGCGGCGACAATCAGCCCGACGCCGGCAAGCACGAGCGGCAGCGGCAGCGTGAGCAGGAGCACTGCCCCGACAATGATGTCGCGACCAGTGTTTCTGTACCCGATCGGGATGAGAAAGACGATGCACGCGAGCGCCGCGAGGATGAGCAGGACGCCGCCGACATTGGGCCAGCGGATGCCGATGGCGGTGAATGCGATGAGCCCCAGACCAATCGCCGACTCGGGCGAGACGCCGTGCGACACCGTGGAGAACGCGAGCCAGAGCGAGCCGCAGACGAACCCGAGGATGAGCGCCATCTTCCGACCGCCGTACCCCTGCACCACGCTGATCACCACGCGCACGACGAGCGGCGCGACGATGAGGAGCCACAGCTCCACCGGCGGTTCTTGCTTGAGCTGGAACCACGAGCGCGCGAACAGCGCGAAGAGCACCAGATAGGAAACGATCAGCGCGTAGTGGCTGGCGCGGTAGTCGAGCAGGCGCTGCCGCTCGTCCAGATCGGGCGCGGGTGCGACCTCGCGCAGCAGCGGTCCAAGGGCCGGGAGCACGAGGAGGAAGACCCACGCGTTCACATTCCACACGGCCATCAGCGCCGCTGTCGCCACGACCCACAGAACCCGGATGATGATCAGCATTCGGCTCGTCATGCTTCCACCTCCTCGATCACGAACAGCTCCTCGACAGTGGTATCCAGCACCTTGGCTAGCCTCAGCGCCAGCTCGACCGACGGGTTGTAGTTGCCCTTCTCGATCGCCACGATGGTCTGCCGCGACACGCTGACCTTGTCGGCCAGCTCCGCCTGACTCAGCTCGTTTCTCATGAAACGGAAATAGCGGACGCGGTTGCTCAGTCCCATTGGCTCGCTCCTGACCCCAATGTAATGTCGCCTTTTCTTTTTGTCAAGTTACCTTTACCTCCCTCAGTCACCAGGACGCGTGAGACGGTGCCAGCGTGCACCCAGCGCGGAAGCCGCCCGGGATCAGCGAAGAGAGAAGATGAGAACAGCGGAATGCCGTGTCTGGCACCGTTGCGGCACCGCTGCCGGCCGCTGCCTTGGCCAGCGGGTCTTTGCAGGTCGCTGACCTCACGCTTGCTCACATCATCGCGTCCGCCTTCTCGAGGCTTTTTCTGGCGCACGCCTGGCACTGCCGGTTGGCACCCCGGTCCACGACTGCCAGAACGCGCTCCACTTCCGCTTGCTGAAGGTCGTTCGCAGAGAATGTGCGCTATCAAGCGCCTATCTACTTCAACTCGCTGGGGATCGCAAGAAGCCCATCTTTGGGCTCAACGCTGAACCGGACCCTCTTGTAGGTTCCCTTCTCCCTGCCGGCACGGCCGGCAAAGCTGTAGCCGTCCGGGAAACGGATGCCGTCGACGTCAAGGTAGCCGTCCACCACGTTCTCCCACAGCTCCGGTTTGGGGCCGCCATCCCGGCTCACCAGGCGCCTGCTGACCAGGAAGCTGCTTGCATCGACGACGTACGTCACGCTCCCGCCCCCGGACAGCGAGACATGGAGCTTGTAGGCGTCGGCGCCGTTCACTTTCTCGATCCCGACGAGCTCTGCTGGGTAATCGAAGAACGCAGGAAACACCCGGGCGATGTCAACCTCGAAGTGACGCCAGTACTGGGCTCAATCAGCTCCGCACCACGCTCGCCTCGGCGCACAATCACCGCCGCGTGACCGCGACGCCCCGGCCGTCCGTGCCGCGCACGACGCGAGGCCCGAGCCTGGCGCAGCCCCACCACCACCCCAACCGCCCGGGGCTTGGCCGGTCCGGTGCCCGTCCAGCCGCACCAGCACCTGCTCACATCCCCCCTTTCCGCGACAGTCCGGCCTCAAATCCTCACCATCGGCACCTCACCGAGGCCTTGATTCCACCTCCATCGAGCCCTACCATCACTTGCAGTGAGAAAGGAAATTCCTGTCCATTGACGTTCGCTGGCGACGCGGCGGCGTTCGAGACGACGAACGCCGACGGCCCCCACTTCAGGCTTCTTTACCGCCTCCTTCCCGACCGCACCCTTGCCGCCGAGTCCCACGTCGCTCCGCCGGGGAAGGAGTTCGGCCTCGACATCAAGGGCGCCGCCCGCCGCGTGGAATAGGGGCACGGACCGAGCCGGCGCAAACAGGAGGGACGCATGAACCCAGAAAGCGAAAGGAAGGCGCCAGCCCGGGTCATGTCGGTGCTGGCGGCATTGGCCATCGCCCTGCAGCTGGCCCTGCCGGATTTTATTAGCGCACAGGAAGAGGAGAAGATCGGCGGCTGGGGCGGGGCAGCGCTCCGCGTCCAGATGAACGAGGAGAGCGACAGGCTGCTGAACGGCCGCATCGGCCCGGGACTGATCCAGACGCTGGCCCGCCGCCGCTTCGTTCCCTGGGAGCGGAGCGCGGTCTGCATCAACGTGGTGCGGACGCGCATCGCCCTCGGTGCGGTGACCAAGAACTGGAACACCGATTCGCTCGCCGCGCTGCTTACCCTCAGCGAGAAGTCGTCGTACGCCAGGACGAACCCCTATGTCCGGCTGACGAAGGACGGCGGCAACGAGTCGTACGAGGCGCAGCTGGCGGCCAGGATCCGGAACTCGCCGGGAAATCTTGCGCCCCAGGACGTGCTGGCCATGTCCCTCGACGTATGCCGCGACGATTACAGCCTCGCCACGCTGACCGCCCACAACCTTCTCAAGGAGGTCGCCTATGCCGAGCGGCGGAACGATCACGGCGTAATCGGCGTCGCGCCGGGCAGGAAAGGGGACCTGTACACCACCATCCTTCCGCGCGACATCTCCAGCAAGCTGATCGACCTGCGCCCCGAGGGCGATGCCGTCTTCTACGACCGCATGGGGCCCTGGTACCATGCCTTCGGGCTGTTCTTCGTGGGCAGCGTCGCTAGCGGCACCGAGGCGCAGATCTTTAGCGAGATCGAGAACTTGACCCGGTTGCTCCATGCCGGTAGCGCCCCCGATTATTTCAAGGAGAGGATCAACACCTGGGCGGGCAACCTCGCTCCCAAGCTGAACGCCCAGGTCAACCGGAATATCTCCTCGAGCCCGCCGCCCGCGCCGCCTCCCTCGCTCCCCCCCGCGCCCTCGGCCGGGAACGGCTACTGGAAATTCACCGGCGAGAGGGTCGTCAAGGGCAAGCCCTTCCTCGTCGGCCCCGCCGATACGTCCAAGGTGGATACCTCGGGCGGCGGCAGCACGCTGACCACGAACTATTCGCAGAGGAACTGGCGCTCGACGGCCACGTTCTCCTGGACCCCCACCGGCGGCCTGGGCGTCCTGCAGCCTGGCGCGAAGCTGTCGTTCCGGGGCATCCTGACCCATTCGGGCGACGGCTCGGCGTCCGCTGGAATCAGTTTTCAGGCGTACGGCCAAGAGCCCGGCACCGGCGGCCCACAAGGCTCGGCCGCCACGAAAAACTGGGACCGGGTCGCCAACCGCACGGAGACGAAGCAGGCCGAGATCACCGTCCCCAGCGGAGCGCTCTTCCCCGGCAGGCGCATGGAGCTGCGCTTCGAGGTTTACCCTGGCGGCGCCAGCAGCGCCCTCTACCGCACGTATGAATGGGCCAGCTCCAACGCCCCACAGGATGGGGGTAGAACCGCTCCGGCAGCGGCGGACTGGTCGGGAAGCTGGTCGAGCGACTTCGGCCGTATGAGCGTACGGCAGGACGGAAGCCAAGTGACCGGCACCTATGACTTCAAGGGCGGCCGCTTCGACGGGAACGTCGTGGGGAATATGCTGCGCGGCCGGTGGACGCAGACGAACGGCAGCGGGCGCTTCGAATTCCAGTTGAGCGCGGACGGGCGCTCCTTCAGCGGCCGCTGGGGTTACGGCGAAACGCTGAGTGGGGGAGCCTGGAAAGGCAGGCGCGAATGATGATCAGAGCGGTGAGGCCTTTCTCGCCGCGGTGCTCTCGGTGACCAGCCGCCAGGCCGCCTCGTAGATCTGGTCGTCGGGGCAATACAGGCGCAGCACCGGCCGCCAGGAATTGGAGAGGGTGATCGTCCGCCAGCGGCGAAAAGGGGTCGCTTTGCGGACATCGCGCCAGCGGATGCCGACGGCGTTCATGGAAGAGGCAACAAGCGAGCCGCCGAGCAGCAGCGGCGAGCCAGACAGGGCCCCGACCACCAGGCCCGCCTTCTGGGCCGCGCGCGCCGCGCAGCCACTCTCGTAGGCGGCGCCCTTCTCATTCAGCACGAAGCGGGCCTCCAGGCGGTTGCGGAAAACGACCGCCGCGGCGAAAACGAACAGCGCCGCGACCACGCCGATGGCGATCGCCAGCGCCTTCAGCGCCCCGCCCCAGTCGGGCCGGTCGTCGCCGCTCAGCACGAAGACGATGATCCCCCCGAAGACGACCAGAGGCACGGCCAGCGCCTTGATAAGGTCGATCCAGATGAAGGGATTGTCGAGGAGGGGGATGGCTACGCGCCATTCCAGTGCCCTCTCTTCGCCGTTCGCCATCGCGGCGAATTATAGCTGCCTGGCCTCGCCGCCGCTCGTCATCGCCAACGCCCTGGCCGGCACCGTCGACGTCGACCTCACCACCGAGCCGCTCGGCGTCGACCGCGAGGGACGGATGGGTATCGAGTAGACCGAGGAGGTCACCCTCCTCGGCCCCCCACAGATCCGGACGTGCGGATTTCCCGCATCCGGCTCCTCAGCACGATCGGCTCGCTGCGGTTCGGTAGATCGAGTGCACGACACGGGCTGAAGGCAGTGGAAAGCGAGCGAGGAGCCGGGTGACGCGCGTCCAGTGCATACGAGCGTTCTGTGAGCGCCGGTTGAGCCACGTCAGCCAGGCCAGGTCGAGGTGATGGGCCAGGGCGGTCAGTGCCTCCCCGGGTCGCTGTCTCGCCACTGTCGCGATGTGGTCGAGTCGCGGTGAGATGGTCTCCAGGCTCTGGGTCCGAGGCATCGTTCCCCCATACCACTGCTATCGGCCGGCGCCACCTTCCCTCCACGGGGTCCCTTCGGGCTCGGTTCCCCCGCTTCTCCGGTACTACGAGACGCTCCGACTCCCTGCCACGCGTCCCAACCGCCTCGTTGCCTCGACCGCCGGTACCATGCCGCGCCGCTTGTCGTTCGCTCCCACGCCGGGGCTCGGCGCTCCCCGTCGCTAGCCTGGGCTTCGATCACCGGGCTCCCTCACCGGTCCTCTCGGGTCTGGACATGGCAGGGTCTCTCAGGTCCCTGGCGACCCCCCATGCGGACATACCGCGCTCCCCTCGGACTCCGGCGGCCCGAAACGCCACATACCGCTCGGCGCCCCGGCGTGGCCTTCCACCCCTGGTACGATGTCGGCGTCCTGCAACCCGTGATTTCGGAGCTCAATCACGCGGCCTGGATCTGCGCCCCTCCGGTAGTGCTCGCACTGACGACGTTGATCGCCGTTCGCCCCGCACCCGCAAGGGTTGAGTAACGAGGGCCCGATGTGGCGGATCGGCCTGCAGGTCGAAGGCGGGCGGTACTTCGACCAGCTCGCAGCGACCGAGAACGGCTTCTGGCTTTTCCCCGTGGCGCCGGGTGAGCTCCTCCGCTGGGTCGAGCGAACCCCGGACTGGCTCATGATGCAGTCTGCGCAAACCACGGGCAGGGAAATCGAGGCGGCTTCGTCTTCGCGCCCGTGACGCCGCCACCCGGACCTCCCGTCTCGGCTCCCCGCCAGGGCTGCGGCGCCACCCTCCCTTCGGCCCGCCCGACAGCAGGGCAGTCGAGGGTCTCGCACCTCATGATCGCCGCCCACGGCAGCAGCGGCCACCTGCTGCTCACCGCGACGCGCCACATGCAAATTCCGGACAGTGCATGGCGGTTGGAGAGATCGACCATCACCGCTTTCCCCAACGGCCGTATGGCCCTGCTCGTCCCGGCCGACGCCGACACCTTCGGCCCGGGCACCTCCGAGATCCCGATGCTCTCCCGACGAGCCGAGCGGCTGCCGTCAGCGGAACACGAGCCGTGCGAGGCTCTGGGTCGGGATGACCTGGGTTGCCTTCTCGTCCACTCGGTAGACCACCACGAACCGGCTCGTCGTCGTCACGAGCTGGGCCACCACGGGCGGTGCTTTCGAGTCATCCACCAACACGTACTCGCACGCGTGGCCGGCGCCGCTCTTGATGGCGCCGGCGACGGTGCGGGCGTACTGGTCGAGGTAGTAGAAGACCCAGAACGCCGCCCAGAATGTGCAGACCACGGCCGGCACCCGGGGGCTCGAGCGCTTCGCCTGCTGCTCGATGGTTCGCATCAGAACGTTCCGCTTCTTCGGCGGCGCCGCCTTGAGGTGGGCTATGAGCGCGTACAACCCAGCGAAAATGCCGATCGCGAAGCCGGCCCACGCCACGACCGCGAAGTCGCGCACCGCGAACATCAAGAAGTCCGCGCCGTCCGCGAGATCCAGGATGTTGATGCCGAATCGCCTGCACAGCCGCCAGTTGTAGATCGCCCCGATGACCGTCAGGACGAGGTAGGCCACGGTCAGGATCAGCGCCGGGTTCTCGCGCAGGTGCCGCCGCCACCAGGTAGGCTCGTGCACTTCTCGGCTCGCGCTCTCGTCGGGCATGTCGTGCTCCTTCGGCGGGAGTATGCCACGCCGCCATCGCGGCAGCGAGCGAGCCGGCGGATGATCCAGGCCGATCGCTTCGCGGGGTCCAAGAGCACGCGGCGCACCACCGGTGGGTGCCGCTCATCCGCCGCTTCTCCGAGATCGACCCCCTGGTCGACCCGCGCGGTGGCGGAGCACTCAGCATCATTGCAAGTCGCTGCGAGCCGAGGGTGATCGGGAGGATCCTCCGACACCCCGCCGCGACGGTCGTCGATGCCCGCAGCCCACGCGGCAGCGATCCGTGCTCACCGCGACAGTCCGGCCGCAGATCCCCGCCATCGGGAGGGCCAACGACGCCACCTGGTGGACATCCTTGCTGAGCGCTTCCGCATGCTTCTTGTCCGGTTACACCGCCACGGCAGCGGCCTTCCTCATCGCCCTCATTCGGGCGGTGAAGTGATCCCAAACCGCGCTTGCGTACCCGACCGTAGGCCCACCCCTGCCCCATGGCCTGCGGCATCCGCCCATTTCTGAGGGATACTGACGCGCGTGCGCATGATCGTCTCCGCGGTCGGCGACCTTCCCGAGTCGCTGGCTACTCAGGCCAGAAAGATCCAGGAGCAGGCCTGGCCACCCGCCCCCGGCGACGCCATTTCGGGACCCGACCCGGGTCTGGAGCCAGTGTTCATGGTGTTGCTCGACGAAGATCACGATGTCGTGGCTACGCTTTTTGTACTTCGCAAACGGATCACCCGCGCTGGCCGGGGCTGGTACGCGGGCGAGCTCAGCGCAGTGGCCACACGCGCCGACCTGCGCGGTCAGGGGCTCGGCCATGAGCTGGTGGTCGGCGCCCGCGAGGAAATGGCCTCCATGGGTCTGGATCTCGGAATCTTCACCTGCGACCGTCCTCTCCGTGAGTTCCACCAGCGAGCCGGGTGGGAGGAGTTGCCGGGCACCGTTCTGGTCGGAGGCACCCCGCAGGAGCCGTTCGCCAGCGATCAATCGATGAAACGCGCGTCAAAGACAATTCACAGTGATCTTCGATGGGCAGTGTAATTGGCTGAAATTCACGATCTTCTCAAGAAAAATCAGGGCTAAACGACGTCGGATTCAAATTAAGATTCCAGGACTGGGCAGTTTAACCATCGCACATATCGTCATGGACAATAATGGCACCCTTGCCTGTGACGGGAAATTACTTGCCGGCGGCGCGGAATTGCCGAAATCGCTCAACGAGGCGGTTTACTTTCACGTTGTCACCGCCGATACCTTTGGCGTCGCCCAAAAGCAATTGCGAGGGCTGCCATGCACCTTGACGATTCTTCCGCCAGAAGATCAAGATATTGGCAAGCTGGAGTATATCCGAAAGTTTCGGGAACAGCAGACTTTACGCATCGGAAATGGGCGGAATGACGCACTGATGATCGAACATGCCGCGCTGGGAATCGCTGTCATCCAAGCCGAAGGCGCGTATGCGCAGACCGTGCTGAATTCAGATGTGGTCTGTAGAACCATCTACGAGGCGTTAGAGTTGTCGAGGAATCCCGACCGTTTACAGGCAACGCTGAGAACATTCAATGAACATCACTCATGCCCAAATTGCAATATCGGCGCATCTGATAGGAGAAAAAGATTATGAAAAGAAAACCTGATCTCATGATTCTGTTGTTGATCGTCGTTTCTCTTCCAATAGCAGGCTGCACGACGCGCTCGATCTCGGATTCCGCCTACCAGCGCGGACGCAACTGGTATTATAGGTACAACGATTCTCAATATCAGGGCGAACTCAATGAACTCTCAGTATTGGGCGTCAGCACACATGACAGCCCGACCGAAGCCGATATTCACGCCGCGTTATCCAATTCCGGAAAAGTGCTTTTGAATCAGGGCGATCCGGTAATTCTCATTCAATCCGGCGCGATGTTCCCGGATGATCCGATGCTCAGCGAGATGCAAAAATACTTTACCGTGATTCCATTAAGCGGCATCCCGGAACAACCCGCAACGCCGCAGGTAACGCCGGAGAATCCGCCTCAGCCAGCCTCATCGTTGAACAAAGTGCTGCGTCTGGCGGCGGCGCGTTCCGGCGCGAAAACGTTGATTGTGTACTGGGGGATTCTGGAAACAGCGCAGAAAAATCAAGTGACCAAAACCGTGTCATGGGTGCCGATTCTCGGCTCGTTGATTCCCGATGAAGTCCAGCAGATGCGCATTCGCCTGAAAGCCGTGATAATTGATGTCGCCGCCGGAAATTGGACGATGCTCACACCGCAAGCCTTCAGCGACACCCGGTTCAGCGCGCGCCCTCTCTGCCAATGTGGGTGAGACACGGGGTTGTGTTGATATTAGTGTAGAGGGCGGAGGAAAGAGCGAGTATGTCCCTGTACCAACGATCCCCAGCCTCTGGCCCCGGTCTGACGGAGGAGACCGCGGGCGAGCGCAGCGAGACCGCTGGATCCGGAGGCAGCCCGGGGCCAGAGGCTGCCGCGTCGCTGCTTCGGGCCGACCTCGTCATCGCCGACCCCGAGGTGCCCGAGAAGGCTCGCCGGCGTCAGTTCTCCGCCGCGTACAAGCTGCGGGTCCTGAAGGAGGCCGACGCCTGTGACCAGCCTGGGCAGCGTGGCGAGCTGCTGCGCCGTGAGGGCCTGTACTCCTCGCACCTGGCCGTGTGGCGGCGGCAGCGGGAGGCAGGCTCCCTCCAAAGTCTCAGCCCCCGCAGGCGGGGTCGTCGGCCGCGGGTGACGAACCCATTGGCGAAACGGGTGACGGACCTCGAACGGGAGAACAGCGGCCTGCGCGCGAGGCTCCGCCAAGCCGAGCTGATCATTGACGTCCAAAAAAAAGTCTCACAGATTCTGGGGGTGGCGCTCGAGCCCTCAGAAGGCGCCGAGAGGACCTCGTGACGGCGGTTACGCACCTGGCCCCAGAAGTGGGCGTCCAGGTGGCGTGCAAGGCCCTTCTGGTCCCGCGTGCTTCGTTCTATCGAGCGCGGCGGGCGGCATCCGAGGTGCCGCTGCCGGTGGCCAAGACGCCAGCGCCTGCCACCCGCCATCCGCGCGCCCTGGGCGAGCAGGAGCGGGCCCAGGTGCTCGATCTCTTGCACTCCGATCGCTTCGTCGACTGCCCGCCCGAGGTGGTCCACGCGACACTCCTTGACGAGGGCACCTACCTCTGCTCGCCCCGCACCATGTACCGGATCCTGGACGACCACCAGGAAGTACGCGAACGCCGCAACCAGCTCCAGCGGCCCGTCTACGCCAGGCCTGAGCTGCTGGCCACTGCACCCAACCAGGTCTGGTCGTGGGACATCACCAAGCTGCTCGGCCCAGCCGCGTGGACCTATTTCTATCTCTACGTCATCCTCGATATCTTCAGCCGCTACGTCGTCGGCTGGATGATCGCCAAGGCCGAACGAGCCGCGCTCGCCACGCGCCTCATCGACGAAACCTGTGCCAAGCAGGCCATCGAGCCTGCTCAGCTCACCATCCACGCCGACCGCGGCACCGCGATGGCCTCGAAGCCCGTGGCGTTCCTGCTCGCTGACCTCGGGGTCACCAAAACCCACAGCCGTCCCCATACCTCCAACGACAACCCGTTCTCCGAAAGCCACTTCAAGACCCTCAAGTACCGTCCAGACTTCCCCGCTCGCTTCACCTCCATCGAGCATGGCCGCGACTTCTGCCGGACCTTCTTCCCTTGGTACAACCTCGACCATCGCCACTCCGGGATCGCGTTCCTGACCCCACACATCGTCCATCATGGTCTCGCCGGACCAGTCCTCGCGAGCCGCCACGCAACCCTGATGCAGGCCTACCACGCACATCCTGAGCGCTTTCCCCACGGCGCACCCGTCCCCACTGCGCTCCCTGCCGCGGTCTTCATCAACCCCCCAACCATCCCAGCTCCAGTCCGTTCTCCCCTCCTGGAGCTTCACTAAATGCCCGCCCCCCGACTCTCAAACCCATTGACAGCTTCCG
>JAAYVZ010000206.1 GCA_012516935.1 Holophagae bacterium | reverse complement strand
CAAAGTAGCGGGCGTACGCCGTCGCCGCCTCGTCGTGCATGTAGCCAACCGAGTACACATGAATCAGAAAACCAACCACGGTCACGAAAAACAACATCACCGCCGACAGCGAATCGAGACGCAACGAGAGATCGACGGTGAAGTTGCCGGCAGCGATCCAACGGTACAACGTCTGCGTGACGACCTCGCCGTGCATGCCGGCGTACGAGACGAGCGCCCCGAGGGTGACCAGCAGCGAGAGGCCCGCCGAACCGACACCGATCGCCGCTGTAGCTCGGTGCCCGAGCCGACGGGCTCCCGCCAGAAGCAGGCAGGTGCCGGCAAGGGGGAAGGCGAGGACGAGCCAGAGGAGGTTCAGCATGCCTGCTCCTACCAGCGCATGACGCTCAAGCGGTCCACGTCGATCGACTGTTGCCGGCGGTAGATGGCGACGAGCAGCGCGAGACCCACCGCCACCTCGGCCGCCGCCACCGCCATGGTGAAGAAGACGAAGACCTGCCCCTCCAGGTTGCCGTGCTGCCTGGCGAACGCGACCAACGCCAGGTTGCCGGCGTTGAGCATGAGCTCGATGCCGAGCAGGATGGCAATGCCGCTGCGGCGCAGCAGCACGCCGGCCGCACCGATGCCGAGCAGGAGCGCGGCAAGGATCACGAAGTGGGAGATGGTTGGCGCCATCAGTGCTTCCTCTTCACCAGCATCAACGCTCCGACCATAGCAGCCAAGAGCAGCACGGAGATGAGCTCGAACGAGAAGGCGTGGGTGGTGAGCATCGCCTTGCCGATCTCGCGGGCATCGCCGGTCACCGGCGAGGCGGGCGGCAGCACCTTCATGGTCAAGGCGAGCAGCACGCCACCGATGATGACGATCGCCGCCAGGGCGAGGCCGGCCGTCTTCTGGACCGGGCGGTGGAGGCCGCTTTCCGGCGCCTGGGGTGCACCCAAGAGCATGATCACGAACAGGAACAGTACCAGGAGGGCGCCGGCGTAGACGAGGATTTGGGCGGCCGCGAGGAAGTTGGCGCCCAGCAGCGCGAAGTTGACGGCGACGCAGAAGAACGTGACGACGAGCGACAGCACGTTGATTACCGGGTCACGATGGCTCACCGCCACCAGCGCCGAGACGATCGCGAGGACCGCCGCGACGACGAACACCGTCATCACCATGATCCCCTCCGCCTCCTGGCTGTCCTCATATCCACGTCCATCCCCTGGCGACGCCCACCGCCACCAACACCAAGTTGACCGTGGCGAGAGGCAGCAGCCCCTTCCACCCGAGACGCATGAGCTGGTCGTAGCGGAATCGCGGCAGCGACCAGCGGACCCAGACGAACAGCCACATGAAAAACGCGACCTTGCCGAGGAATACGGCGAGCGAGACGACAAGCCCCAACCACCCCTCGAGGTGCACGCCGGGCAGTGTCGAGCCGCCGAGGAACAAGGTCACGAGCAGTGCCGAGACCGTCACCATGTTCATGTACTCACTCATCATGAACGCAGCGAACTTCATCGACGAGTACTCGACGTGGTAGCCCGCCACCAACTCGGTCTCCGCCTCGGCGAGGTCGAACGGGAGCCGGTTGGTCTCGGCGAACGCTGCGACGACGAAGACCACGAATCCTAGAAACTGCGGGACGGCGTTCCAGAGCTTGCCCGACTGGGCTGCGACCACCTCGTCGAGCCGCAGCGAGCCGGTGGCCAGGATCACACCGAGCACGGCGAGCGCCATGGAAAGCTCGTAGGAGATGAGCTGCGCCGAGGCGCGCAGGCCGCCGAGCAGTGAGTACTTGTTGTTGGACGACCAGCCGGCGAGCACGATCCCGTACACCCCGAGCGACGAGATCGCCAACAAGTACAGCACCCCGACTTCGAGTTCGGACGCCACCATCAGGCTGCCCAGCGGTTGGCCCAAGATCGTGACGCCACAGCCGTCGCCGAACGGCACGACGATGAAGGTGAGCATGGCGATGAAGACCGAGATCATGGGCGCCAGGAAGTAGAGCCAGCGGTTGACGCCAGCCGGCGTGAGGTCTTCCTTGAACAGGAGCTTCACGGAATCGGCAATGGGTTGGATGATCCCCCACGGCCCGACGCGATTGGGGCCGAGTCGATCCTGGATGAACGCCGCGCCGCGCCGCTCCACCCATACCATCACCGGAACCGCTGTCAGAAGCAGGGTGGCGAGGACGATCAGCTTGCCGGCGATGACGATGAGCTCAGCCCCCATGGTAACGCTCCCGCTGGGCGGTATCGGTGGTTCCGGCCAGCGTCTCCCAGTCGAGGCCGGCAAAACCCTTCTCCGTCTGAACGAGGTGGGCGAAAACCTCGGCTGGCGAGCGCAGGGGCAGCTCCTCGGTCGCCAGCTCGCCCCCCAGTGCCATCAGGATCGACCAAAGAGGGCGCGACTGCTGGGGCGGAGCGAGTGCCGCCGCGAACCGCTGGACGGCCCCGGTCTGGGATATGAACGTGCCCTCGTTGCAGGCGAGGGACGGCGTAGGGAGGAGCCAGGACGCCAGACGTGTGACGGGATGCTCGAGGCGCGCGAAGACGATCGTCGTACCGACCCGTAGGAGCTGTGTCGCCTCGTCCGTCTCCAGGAACGGATGGGCGAGCGGGTCGAGGATCACCGTCACGTCCGCGGCGCCGTAGAGAAAGCGCGCCAAGCCCCCGTGATCCACCAGACGCAACCCGAGGCGACGGGCGCCGGCGGCATTGGGATGGGCATCGAGGGACTGCAGCCACGCACCCGAGCCGTTCTTCATCCGGCGTTGCTCACCGGTCCACACCGGCACGACGATGTCGGCTCGGCGGGCGCCGCCCAGCAGCGTCTTGACCAGGAAGAGCTCTTCGTTCGAGAGGTTGGCCGAGGCGACGACGCGGAGGCTCGACGCGGTATCGAGCACCTCCCCGAGACTCGCCAGAGCGTCGGCCCAGTCGACCGGCTGCAGTTGCCCGTCGATCTGACGTTGCGGCCGCAGCACCTCGTGTCGGTTGAGCGACTCGGCGAGGAAGCGACCGTAGTCGCAGATCCACGTCGCGTTGACGGCCGCGTTCTCCCGTGGGCTGAGGCGATACACGACTTTCTCGTGGTGGTCGATCCAGACGTTGCAGCCGATCGAGCAGCCCGGGCAGACCGACGGCACCGAGCGCAGCTTCCAGGTGCGCTTGCGGAAGCGGAACTCCTTGACGGTCAAGGCGCCGACCGGGCAGACATCCGCGGTGCAGCCAGACATCGGGTCGTCGAACGGCGTGCCGTCGTAGGTGTCGACGTATACCCCGTTGCCGCGCGCTTTGTAGGTGAGCTGCGCGGTCTCGGAGATCTCCTGGGTGAAGCGGATGCAACGCGAGCAGTGGATGCAGCGGTTCTGATTCTGGACGATGTGGGGGCCCAGCATCCGCCGCTCGAGGCCCGCAAACGTTCGCCGCGTCTCCAGCATGTGGCTGGTGTCGAGCCCGTGGTCGAAGGAGTGGTCCTGGAGCAGGCACTCGCCGGCCTGGTCGCACACCGGGCAGTCCAGTGGGTGGTTGGCGAGCAAGAACTCCATGACGGCCTTGCGGGCCTCGCGCACCCGGTCCGAGGTCTCGGAGCGCACCACCATCCCGTCGGCAACAGGGGTGGCACAGGCGACCGCGAGGCGGGGCTGCTTGTCGATCTCGATCAGGCAAATCCGGCACTGCCCGACGACCGAGAGGTACGGGTGGTAGCAGAAGTAAGGGATCGCCACGCCGGCCTGCCGGGCCGCCTCGATCAGGTTGGTGCCCTCGGCAACCTCGATGACTCGCCCGTCGATCGTGAGCTTCGGCATGACCTCCTCGTCTACTGCCCGAACCCGGGTAATGGGCCGCTCCACGGCAGCACCGGTTTCTTCTTCTGGGGGAGGCGGCTAGCGGCCGCGATCCGGCGCTCGAACTCGCCGGAGAGCTTCTTGACCATACTGGAGAGAGGCATGGAAAAAGCATCCCCGAGTGGGCAAATCGTCATTCCGTTCGAGGCGTAGGTGCAGATGCGCAGGATCTGATCGAGGTCGCCTTCACGCCCGTGGCCAGCGAGGATCCGCTCCAGGATATCCATTGCCCAGTCCGCCCCTTCGCGGCACGGCGTGCACTGTCCACACGATTCGTGGGCGTAGAAGCGGGCGAGGTTGGCGGCGGCCTCGACGATGTCGACGCTGTCATCGAGAACGATCACGCCACCGGAGCCCAGCATGGAACCGGCTTCCGCGCAGGCATCGAAGTCCGCGCGCACGTCGACCTGGTCGGCAGTCATGATCGGGGCTGAGGAGCCGCCGGGGAAAAACGCTTTGAGCGTGTGGCCGTCGCGTATTCCACCGCAGTGGTCGAAGATGATCTCGCGGAACGACACGCCGAGCGGTAGCTCGACCACCCCGGGTCGCTGCACGTGGCCGGAAACGCAAAACAGCTTGGGCCCGGTATTTCGCGGACGGCCGATCGAGGCGAACCACTTGGCGCCCCGGTTGATGATGTGAGGCAGGCACGCGAGCGTTTCGACGTTGTTGACGATGGTGGGCTTGCCGAACAGCCCGGCGATCGCGGGGAACGGTGGCTTGAGACGCGGGAAGCCGCGCTTGCCCTCGATCGATTCGATGAGCGCCGTCTCCTCGCCGCAAATGTAGGCACCGGCGCCGCGGTGAACGACGATCTCGAGGTTGTAGCCCGAGCCCAGGATGCCTTTGCCCAAGTAGCCCTTTTTCTTTGCGTCGGCGATCGCCTTGCCGAGGATCGTCGCCCAGCGCCCGAACTCGCCGCGGATGTACACGTACGCCGTGGCGGCTTTGATCGCGTAGGCAGCGATAGCGATGCCCTCCACCACGAGGTGGGGATCGTGCTCGATGAGCTCACGGTCCTTGAAGGTGCCGGGCTCGGACTCGTCGGCGTTGCACACGAGGTAGCGCGGCCCAGGGTGGTCTTTGGGGATGAAGCTCCACTTGCGCCCGGTCGGGAACCCGGCGCCGCCACGGCCTCGCAGCTCCGAGAGCGTGACCTCGTTCATGACGGCTTCGGGAGTCATCTGCAGCACCTTCTCCCAGGCGTTGTAGCCGCCGGCCGCGAGGTAGGTCGTCAGCGACTGCGAGTCGGGAGTGCCGCGGGCGCGCAGGAGGATCGAGTCCATCGTCACGCCTTCCTGGTGAGCGTCTCGAGCACGGCGTCGATCTTTTCCGGTGTCATGCTCTCGTAGTAGTCGTCGTTGATCTGGACGACCGGAGCGCTGCCGCAGGCCCCCAGACACTCCACCGCGTGCAGCTCGAACAAGCCGTCGGGCGTGCGCTCGCCAAAACCGACTCCGAGCTTCGTGGTGAGGTGCTCGGCCAGCTCCTTCCCACCGCACATGGCGCAGGACAAGGTCCTGCAGACCTGGAGCACGTAGCTGGCAGGCGGCCGGGTGCGGAACATGGTGTAAAACGTCACCACGCCTTCGACGTGAGCTGGGTTCTCGCCGAGGCGCTGGGCCACTGCGCGCATCACTCCCGGCGAGATCCAGCCGTAGCGATCCTGGCACAACCACAGCACGGGAAGCAGCGCTGCGCGCGGCGTCGGGTACTGCTTGAGGGTGTCCGCGATCCTTTTCTCGAGCTTGCTGTCGAAAGTAACCTCGCAGAGGTTCTCGGCCGGTTCCGATACGATCGGGCGCGTCGTCATACTCGCTCCCGGCGCGCCCAGTCGAACGCCCCTTGGCGCCACAGGTAGACGAAGCCGATCGCCAGCACGGCCAGAAAGGTGAGGCCGACCGCCAGCACGGTCGTCGGGTCGGACTTCGCCGCCTCGCGGGCCGCGACCGCCCAGGGGAACAGGAACGCGACCTCGACGTCGAAGATGATGAACACCATCGCGACGATGAAGAACTTCACGGACACGCGTTTGCGGCCGCTATCGAGCAGCAGCATGCCGCTCTCGTACGTCTCGGTCTGGCGTTGGTAGGCGATGCGGCCTCGGCCGAGTAGCATCGACAGCCCGATCATGCCGCCCGCAACGGCGGCGGCGAACCCAATCGCCATGAAAACCGGGATGTACTGACCGAGCATGCCCCACTCCCCCCTCGTGCCCGAAATCACATGATACTAGTCACGCTCCCGGGGGACCGTCAAGGACATGCCGCAAAGCGACCGGCCAGAGGGCATTCCCAGCCGTCTGGCCGGGCCACGGGTGGATTGCTGCTGGGGGAAGCGTTGGGCCGCTCTCTTTCGTGGCATACTCCGGACCCGATGCGTTCGTGGGTTTGGGCCAGCCGCTGGGGTCTCGCGCCGGCGTTGATGGTAGCAGCCGTCGGGTGCGCGACCGTCCGCCGGTACGCGTACTACCCGCCGTTGACCTCGGAGGAGGCGGACATCCAGGCCGCGCTCACGATCGCCGCCGGGAACGAGGCCGTCGACGGCAACCGCGTCGATCTGCTGGAAAACGGCGAGCAGATCTTTCCGCTGATGCTCGCCGCCATCCGCGGCGCTCGATCGAGCATCCATCTCGAACCGTACATCTTCACCGACAGCGAGATCGGACGGGAGTTCATGGGCACCCTCGCCGAACGGGCGCGGGCTGGCGTCGAGGTTCGGCTGCTGCTCGACTCCTGGGGTACGCCGGGTTTCGGAGAGGCGAACGAGCGGCTGCTCCGCGCGGCTGGGGCAAAAGTGGTCTACTTCCGGCCAACGAGCCTCCGCAACCTGCGCAAGATCCACCTGCGGACACACCGCAAGATCCTGGTCGTGGACGGAAAGACCGGGTTCACGGGCGGCATCTGCATCGACGACGAGTGGACGGGCGACGGGACCGACCCCGAGCACTGGCGCGACACGATGGTGCGGGTCGAAGGGCCGGTGGTGCGTCAGATGCAGGCGGCGTTCGCCCGCGCCTGGCTGCAAGCGACGCGGGAGGTGCTCACCGAGCAGGCGCTCTTTCCGGAGCTCCCGGTCGCCAACGGGAAACGTTGCCAGCTCATGGAGTCGACACCTGGCTTCGACGGCAACCCGGCGCGCATCTCTTTTCTCGTCGCGGTCAACGCCGCCAGAGAGTCGATCGATATCACCACCGCCTACTTCGCGCCCGACCACGTCGCGCTTGGGGCGCTCGAACGCGCCGCTCGGCGAGGGGTGCGTGTCAGGCTGCTGCTGCCCGGGAAGCACACTGACGCCCCGCCGACGCGGCACGCCGGACGCAGCGACTACGGCAAGCTGCTCCGGGCGGGGATCGAGATTTTCGAGTACCAGCCGGCGAAGCTCCACGCCAAGACGGTGGTCGTGGACGGGAAGTGGGCCAGTGTGGGCTCCACCAACCTCACGCCCCGCTCGCTGTTCTTCAACCTGGAGGCGAATCTCAACGTGTTCGATTCCGGGTTCGCGGGCAAGATGCGTGCGATGTTCGAGCGCGACCTCGCTCGTTCGCAACGAATCACCCTGGAGGCGTGGAAGGCCCGCCCCTTGGGCGACAAGCTCGCCGAGCTTTTCTGGGGCCTGTTCCGCGCCCAGTACTGAGCGTTTTCGACTTCCGAGCTTCGACTCTCGACCGGGTGGGCGGGGGCACTGTGCTAGACTCCGCTCCCATCGGCGTGTCCTGTGCCGGTGAGGTGTCGTCGGTGGACCTGCAAGATCTGATCCTCTCGTTGTCCAGGTTCTGGAGCGAGTACGGGTGCGTCATCCAGCAGCCCTGCGACCTCGAGATCGGGGCTGGCACCATGCACCCCGAGACGTTCCTCCGCGTGCTCGGGCCCGAGCCCTACAACGTGGCGTTCGTGCAGCCGTCGCGCCGACCTGCAGATGCCCGCTTCGGCGAGAACCCGTTCCGTCTCGGCAAGCTCCTGCAGATGCAGGTGATCCTCAAGCCGTCCCCGCACGAGGTCCAAGAGCTCTACCTCAAGTCTCTGACCGCCCTGGGGATAGAACCTTCTTTCCACGACGTCCGGTTCGAGGAGGATAACTGGGAGTCACCGACGCTGGGTGCCTGGGGGGTTGGTTGGCAGGTCCTGCTCGACGGCATGGAGATCACCCAGTTCACCTACTTCCAGCAAGCCGGCGGGCTCGACCTGCAGCCGATCGCCGCCGAGCTCACCTACGGGCTTGAACGCATCGCCATGTTCCTCCAGCGGAAGGACTCGATCTACGACCTGACCTGGGGCGGTGGGATCGCGTACGGCAAGGTGCGTCATCAGGACGAGGTGGAGTTGTCACGCTTCGCCTTCCACGTCGCCGACGTGGAGATGCTCAGGCGGCACTTCGAGGACTGGGAGCGCGAGTCGGTCCGTTGTTTGGAGCAGGAGGAACCGCTGGTCGTGCCCGGGCTCGAGGCGGCGCTCAAGATGTCACATTTGTTCAACCTCATGGACGCCCGCGGTGCGGTCGCGGTGACCGAGCGAGTGGCGCTCATCGGCCGGGTGCGCAAGCTCGCGGTGCGGTGCGCCAAGGCGTTCGTGGCGCAGCGGGAGCGGCTAGGTTTCCCGCTTCTGGCAAGGCGGGGAGGGGAGGCATGAGCCACCAGTTCCTGCTCGCCTTGCTGTGCGAGGAGATCCCGGCCAACGCGCTGCCGGGGGCGCGGCGCCAGCTCGAGCAAGGGTTCGCGAAGGGCTTGGAGGAGGCGGGCTTCGCGGGGTGTACGGTGCGGGCGTTCTCGACCGTCCGCCGGCTCGTCGTGCACGTCACCGGCCTCGCGGCCGGGCAGCCCGACCGCATCGAAGAAGTCACGGGCCCACCAGCGCGCGCCGCCTTCACGCCCGACGGCTCCCCGACCGCAGTGGCGCTCGGTTTCGCCCGCGGCCAAGGCGTCAGCGTGGACCAGCTCAGGGTCGTCAAAGGCTCCAGAGGCGATGTGGTTGCGGTCACACGGCGGGTGAAGGGCAGAACCGCTCCCGAGATCCTGGCCGAGGTCACAACCGAGGTTGTCGGCTCGCTGCACTTTCCCAAGACGATGCGCTGGGGCGCCGGTGAGCACACGTTCGTGCGCCCGCTCCACAACATCGTGGCGGTGTTCGGCGCCGAGACCATGGACGAGGTGGTACCGCTCGATCTGTTCGGGCTTGGCTCGCGCGGCTCCACGGCGGGACACCGGGTGGTGGCTCCCGGTCGGATCGAGATGCGGGGGATCACCGGCTTCGAGGACTACGCAGCCCGGCTCGAGGCGGCGGGGGTCGTGGTCGACCCCGACGCACGCCGGGCGAAGATGCTGGCTCGCGCCGAGATGCTGGCGGCCGAGGTGGGCTGCACGGTGCGCCCCGACCCGGTGCTGCTCGACGAGCTGGTCGAGCTCGTGGAACACCCGGGCTTGGTACGAGGAAAGTTCTCGTCGCGCTTCCTGGAGTTGCCCGAGGAGGTCCTGGTGACCACGCTCAGGCACCACCAGAAGAGCCTGGTCCTGGAAAAGAACGGCCGCGTTGCCGGTTACTTCCTGGCCGTGGCCGACCGGCCCGACGATCCCGAGGGACACATCGCTCGCGGGTACTCGTGGGTGGCCGGAGCGCGGCTTGCTGATGCCGCCTTCTTCTACGCGCAGGACCAGCGTGACTCGCTGGAAAGCCGGGTGCCGGCGCTCGCCGGGGTGATGTTCCACCGCACCAGCGGCTCGTATCTCGACAAGACCAACAAGGTGCGTCAGCTCGCCGTCGAGCTTGCCCGTCAGGCGCAGCTCGAGATCAGCCTCGAGCATCTCGAGAGGGCGGCTTGGCTCGCGAAGGCGGACCTGGTCACCGCCATGGTCGGTGAGTTCGCGGAGCTGCAGGGTGTGATGGGAGGGATCTACGCGCTGGGAGACAACGAGCCGGAGGAGGTCTGGATGGCGGTAGCGGACCAGTACCGCCCAGCCGGCCTCGAAGGGCCAATCCCACGCACCCTCACCGGCGCGATGCTCGGCGTGGCGGACCGTCTCGACACGTTGGCGGCGCTGCTCGCGAGCGAGAAGCCATCGGGTAGCAAAGATCCGTTCGCGCTGCGCCGAGCTGCCCTCGCGGTGGTCAAGATCTGCGCTGAGTTCCCGCTCCCGCTCGACGTGCTCGACGCCTGCCACCGAGCAGTCGTCGGCCGCCCGGGTGGGGATGAGGCGGAGCTGCAGGCGTTCCTGCAGGATCGGGTTCGCCACTACCTCACGAACGTGGTCGGTGTGCGCGCCGATGTGGCCGATGCGGTGCTGACGGCGCACTGGGGCGTGATCGCGGCTGACGTGGCCCGGGCGCGGGCACTCGAGACGGTACGCCGGGACGAGGTATTCGGCTCGCTCGCGATCGTTTTCAAGCGGGTGCGGAACATCCTCACCAAGGGCACGCACGGGGTGCTGGACGAGCGCGTGCTGGCGGTGCCGGCGGAGCGCGAGCTGCTGGCGGCGGTCGCGGCGGCGGAGATCCGCGTCGCGGAGAGCCTCGACGAGGACGACCACGAGGCCGCCTTGCACGCCCTGGCGCCGTTGGCGACGCCGCTCGATAGGTTCTTCACCGAGGTCATGGTGCTGTGTGACGACTCCATACTGAAGGATGCGCGGCTCGCTTTGTTGGCCCGCATCGAGCGTCTGTTCTTGCGGCTGGCCGATGTGTCGCGTCTGGCCACCGAGGCCCGTTGAGGGCCGCAAACCCAAGGGAGGAATCCGTGAGTGGAGAGAAGATGGTGTATCTGTTCGGTGGAGGCTCGGCCGAGGGCAACGGCAGCATGAAGGTGCTCCTCGGTGGCAAGGGCGCGAACCTGGCCGAGATGGCGGGGATCGGGCTGCCGGTGCCCCCGGGTCTCACGATCACGACCGAGGTCTGCATCGACTACCAGAAGGCCAGGATGTACCCGCCGGCACTCGCCGCCCAGGTGGAAGCCGGCCTCGCCCACATCGAGAGCGTCACCGGCAAGCAGTTCGGTGATCCCCGAAACCCGCTCCTGGTGTCGGTTCGTTCGGGCGCCCGCGCCTCTATGCCCGGCATGATGGACACCATCCTCAACTTGGGGCTCAACGATTCGACCGTGCAGGGGTTGGTTGCCCTCACCGGCAACCCTCGCTTCGCCTGGGATTGCTACCGCCGCTTCGTGGCCATGTACGGCGACGTGGTGCTCGGCTGCAAGCCCGAGGGCAAGGACGAGATCGACCCGTTCGAGGAGATCCTCGAAGAGACGAAGCAGGCGAAGGGCGTTCACGTCGACACCGATCTGACCGCCGAAGCCCTGCAAGAGCTCGTCGACAAGTTCAAGGCCGCGGTGTTGGCGCGCACCGGCAAGACCTTCCCCGAAAGCCCGATGGAGCAGCTCTGGGGCGCGATCTCGGCCGTTTTCGGCTCGTGGGACAACGCCCGTGCCGTGACCTACCGCCGTCTCAACAACATCCCCGACGACTGGGGCACCGCCGTCAACGTCCAGGCGATGGTGTACGGCAACATGGGTGAGGACTCTGGCACCGGTGTGGCGTTCACCCGCGACCCGGCCTCGGGTGAGAACTATTTCTACGGCGAGTTCCTGGTCAACGCCCAGGGCGAGGACGTGGTCGCCGGCGTGCGCACGCCGCGCCCGGTGCGCGAGTTGGCCGAGGTGTTCCCCGAGGTCAACACCCAGCTCCTGGCCGTCCGGCAGACCCTCGAGAAGCACTTCAAGGACATGCAGGACTTCGAGTTCACGGTGGAGAAGGGCAAGCTGTACATGCTTCAGACCCGGAACGGCAAGCGCACCGGCCTGGCGGCCATCCGCATCGCCGTGGACATGGTCGAGGAAGGGCTCATCGACTCCAGCGAGGCGCTGCGGCGGGTCGAGCCCGACCAGCTCAACCAGCTCCTGCGGCCGATCTTCAACGCCGCCTCCAAGCGCTCGGCACTGTCCGCCGGCAAGCTCCTGGCCAAGGGGCTGCCGGCCGGGCCCGGCGCCGCCACCGGCAAGGCGGCGTTCAACGCCATCGACGCCGAGGAGTGGGCGGCGAAGGGCGAGCAGGTCATGCTGGTGCGCATCGAAACCAGCCCTGAGGACATCCGCGGCATGAACGCCGCCCAAGGCATCCTCACCGCCCGCGGCGGCATGACCTCGCACGCGGCGCTCGTCGCCCGCCAGATGGGCAAGGTCTGCGTCGTCGGCTGCGAGGCGCTCGACATCGACTACAAGGCCCGCACCATCACCGTCGGCGGCACCGTGGTGAAGGAAGGCGAGTGGCTGTCGATCGACGGCTTCACCGGCGAGGTGATCGTCGGCAAGCTCGAGACCCGGCCGTCCGAGGTGCTGCAGGTGCTGATCGAGAAGTCGATCGAGCCTGGCGCCTCGCCGGCCTACAAGTACTACTCCAGGCTCATGGAGTGGGCGGACACGGTCCGTACCATGAAGGTGCGGGCCAACGCCGACCAGCCGGACCAAGCGGCCAACGCCGTGGCGTTCGGTGCCGAAGGCATCGGCCTGTGCCGCACCGAGCACATGTTCTTCGGCGGCGAGCGCATCACCGCCGT
>JAAYVZ010000205.1 GCA_012516935.1 Holophagae bacterium | reverse complement strand
GAGACCCGCCGCTTCACCGGCCACCAGCGCGACCTCGGCAGCCCCACCAACACCACCGACGACCTCGAGTACATGCACGCACGGTACTACGGGGTGAAGATGGGGAGGCTGCTGAGCGTGGATCCTATTGAGGGGCTTTCGCGGTTCCCACAGTCGTGGAACAAGTACACCTACACGAGGGGGAACCCTCAAAAGTACACGGATCCCACTGGCCTGTACACACTGCGATGTGTTACCGACGACGAGCAGTGTGCGGCTGATGCAGAGGCGTTCGAGAAGGCCCGCCAGCAGCTGCTCAAGAGCAAGGATGCAGAAATCGCAACGGCGGCGGCTGCCTGGGGCGATCCTGGCCAGGAAAACGGGGTCACGCTCGCTTTCGGCAGCCCGGGTGATGCAGCTTCTGGCGTTGTTTCGATTCAAGGGCCCTACCTCCAGCCCAACGGCACAATGCAGATGGTCGCATCGGCGACGATTCTGCAAGGACTGCGCGGCACCGAACTTCTGAATGCGGTGGCTCACGAAGGTAGTCACATCAGGGATGCTCAGACGTTTGTTGCGACGTTCACAATTACGCCGACCTTCTGGGACGTGACGAAGAACCTCACGCTTTTCCAGACCGAGATGAACGCCTTTCGGATCACTCACAAGGTCTACAGTAGCGCCAATCAGTCATTCTCGGCCGGTTGTCGTGGGTGCCGCCTTGGCGCCGGCGTACGTACGCGTGCGGATGTTGACTTGGCGATCACGAAAATACTCGCCGATCCCGACGGGCAATACAAGCTATCACCCGCCAATCAAGGGAAGCACCAGTTTGAACTGTGGGTTAGGCCACCAGAGCAACCATGAACCTCCTTCGCCTTTTCATGCCGCTTCTCGTCTTCCCTGTTGCCGCTCTTGGGGGCGGCAGCCAACGCCCCGAGGTGCTACCACAAGGGATTCGTCTCTGCGATGCGCTCGAGTCAGTTCTGGACGGTGGGAAGGTGCCGGTTGTGGTTACCGGGATCTATGAAGTGGGTGCTGAGGTTCAGGCCTTCTATGATCCTGCCGAGCCCGCCTGTGCGACCGACATCCAACCTGCCACATGGGTCGAGTTTGCTCCCGGGATCGAAGCACCGCCCGCCTTGCGCACGTTGCTAGGACAGACAGGGCAAGCCCTGGTAACTTTTCGGGGCGAGCTCTGGGGCCCTGGGGCTCTCGGCCCAGACGACCGCGCTTTGCCACCTCTCTTTGCGTCCGCGAACCGCGCCGGAGGTCGCCGCTATGGACACTTGAGCGGCTTCCGCACCAAGCTCGTCGTGAGCGAAGTCGTGGCTGTCCGGGCCGCGCCAGCAGGCATCGGAAAGCGGGGCCTCGGGGACTGGGCCCAACCAACTCCCGACATCGACTTGGAAGTACAAGAAGCCGAGGTGCCGCAGTACCCGGACCTGGCTCAGCGCGCAGGCATTGCCGGCACGGTGGTCATTGAGGTAACCGTCGTCGAAGGCCAAGTTGGTGCGACGGTCGTGAAGTCCGGCGATCGCCTACTAGCCGAGACTGCCGTTGCGAACATCACGACTTGGCGCTTCAAGCCGCGAATCAATGGGACCTTCACGACCACGTTCTTCTACCAGCTTGAGCGGCGAAGAGCGGGGAGTGACCATCGGGCGTTCGTCGAACTGCGGTTGCCCGAGTGGGTTCGGATTACCGCGCCCAGCTACGGCTGGTAGCAGTGAAGCGTTTCCCATGGGTACCGTGGCTGGCTGGTATCGCAGAAGTGGCATTGTGCAACCGACGGCACAGGAGCCCAAACGCTTGACCCGATACTGTAGTCCCGCCACGATGACCCGGGCGCCCATCACGCACGGTTCCGATCCCGGGCGTCCTCACCCGCAGGAGGCATACCCATGACCAGCCACCGCCGCTTTCTGACCGTCCACTCGCTCCTGTCGGCTGTCTGCTTCGCCGCGCTTGCCGCCGGCGCTGCCGCCGCCCAGACCGCACCATGCCCCGAGGGCTGCGTCCCGACTGCGGTCTGCACCTTCGTCGACGACGCGGCGCCGTACGCCACCTTCCTCGAGCAGGCCTGCACCCGCTCGCTGATGGCCGGCTGCGGCGGCGACTACGCCTGCCCGGGCGAGGCCGTGCTCCGCGAGGACATGGCCGTCTCCCTCGAGCGGCTCTACCGCGGCCACACCTTCAACCCCCCGGCCGCCTGCGCCAGCACGTGTACCTTCGCCGACCTCACCGCCTCGTACTGCCTCGCCGGCTGGATCTGCCAACTTTTCAAGGACGGTATTACCGCCGGGTGCGCGGCCGGCTACTGCGGCCCCGAAGCGGTCAGGCGCGAGCAGATGGCGGTCTTCTTGTCGATCGTGATCTCCAAGCGGCTCGGCCAGCCCATCCCGTCCGCCGGCGAGGTCTGCCTTTCGTCCTTGGGTTGCAAGCCCTACACTTGCGTCGACCAGGGGCAGCCTGGCGGTGTCTCTGCTTTCACCGACGTCTCCGCCACCGGCAACGGCTACTGCAAGTTCATCCACTACAT
>JAAYVZ010000204.1 GCA_012516935.1 Holophagae bacterium | reverse complement strand
GGTCTCGGCGACGAGGTGCATGTCCTCATCGTAGTGCATGATCCGCCGCAGCGTCGGGTCCACCGACGGCGAGACGAAGCCCGAGGTAAGGCAGAGGAAGACCGCTATTTCGGCGCGGGTCACGCGCCTGACGAAGATCTGTATCGACGTGGTGAGGTGGCTCCCGGTCTTGGTCAAGGTCTGGAACGCCGACCCGACCTCGAGGCTCGCCTGGCGAAGGACGGCCTGACCGACGAACTCGTCAAACACGCTGCTGATCAGGACAAAGTCACTCGCAACCATTTCTGTAGCTGACGGCATGCGCCTGCCGGCCTGGACCATCGTAAACAACATAGACGAAGCACCCGGTAACCCATGGCTTCAGCAGGTAGTACCTGACCACCACGACCTTCCGTCGGTCAATGCTGTCCTCCAGAATCCACGGGTAGGAGTCGAGGAACTCCTCGCCTTTGAGGGGGGCGAGCAGCGAGTCGATGGAAGCCCGGGTGGCGCTCGATCTCGCGGCGGGGCTGCCGAAGCTGGTCACCACAAGGGTCTCGTACTTGTAGGTCAGATAGAAAGAGGCAGCAATCCTGGACGCGAGCGCCGCGCCAGCGGACAAAAGGACGAGCAGCCCTACCACGAGAATCGTCTTCCTGCTCATCTTCGCCCTCCCCATTGGCTCCGTCGGGGACAGTACTTACAGGCGCACTCGTTCTTGCGGTTGTCCTTGAGTTGTCGCGCTACTTCGCACGTCAGGACCTTTCCATGTGATATAGACGCAAACGGATAGCGTGACAGCCAGGCTCAGCAACGGTGGCCATAGGGGGACCAGGCGAGGAGGCATGACCAGCCCGGTATCGTTGAGAGGTGCTAGGCGGAGGAAGAAGAGCAGGTAGTCGAACCAGTCCCAAGCCCAGGATCTGAACAAGTCGAGGAAGAGGACGCCTTGCTGAACGGTGATGGCGAGCAAGAGACGGCAAGACCTCTGCACGTAGCGAGCCGCTAGCAGCTTCGCAAGCTCTGAGAACCCAGCCGCGCCAACTGCCAGTAGCAGCGTCCGGAAGAGATCGGGGACCACAGAGCGCACGCAACCGCTCGGTCTCGCCGATGAGACCAGAGGGAGGTTCGGGTACAGAGGATCGGGCGGGATGCGATCCCACAAGGGCGACAGAGGGATGAGCACACCAACGACCCACCCGACGATCAACAAAGCACTCAGCGTCAATGCGCGGCCGCGTGTCATGGCGATTCAGGCCCCCCAGCCCGTGCAGACCTTGGCAATCTCCACCACCGTATCCTCTTTAACGATCCCACATGTGTGCAGCATCTCATGGAAGAAGGTCTGGCCATAGTCCCCCTGGGCAGGCTGCACCGGAGGCTGCGACGGGCCCACCTGCTGATCGTCGACGAGCTCGGGCGTGTCCCGTTCGACCGCACCGGCGGGGAGCTGCTGTTCAACCTGCTCGCCGGGCGCCACGAGCGGCGCTCCACTCTGATCACCACGAACCTGGCCTTCCCGTGGTAGGTCCAGGTCCTGGCCGACGAGAAGCTCACCACCGCACTCCTGGATCGCTTGCCAGCCACAGCCACATGCTGACAACGCACGGACCGTCCTACCGGACGAGGCACCGCACATGAGGCACCTTGGCAGCGCGCATCTCCCCCCGCGGGGGGAGCGAACAAGCAAGATCAAAGACTGCGGAGACCGACGATTGCGGACAGTGATTCCGGGCGAACGCGGACAGCGGTGCGAGTTGAGGTGAGCCAGGGTACCTGTTGACGGAGTGTCCGCGATCAGCGGACACGAGGTGGT
>JAAYVZ010000203.1 GCA_012516935.1 Holophagae bacterium | reverse complement strand
GGGTTGGCACGAGGGCCGGCACGACGTGTTCCCGTGGTTCAACTACCTACTCTCGACGTTGCGGGTGGCCTATCGGGAGTTCGAGGAGCGCGCGGGCGCCGAGCGTCCGCACAAGGGAGCGAAGTCGGAACTCGTGGAGTACGCGCTGACACACGTCCCCAGCCCCTTCGGCATCGCCGATGTCGAGCGCCTCTGCCCGAATGTTAGCCGCGACATGGTTCGGCGGGTGATGAATCGCTGGCGCAAGGAAGGTCGCCTCGAGATCCTCGGCCGGGGGCGGGACGCTAGGTGGAAGAGGGTTTCCGCTCGAATTGGGTAATGGGACTTTAATGTGGCAATAAAAGTGGTAATAAGCACAAAGACGCGCGATCGAGGTTGAGATGGTGAAGAAGGCTCCAAAGCAGGCCAAGGGCGCGAATTCCGCGCCCACAGCGGATGCTTCTTCAGTTCTGGACCGCGCGAAGAAGACGGTCGCTTCCCTAGAGGAAGCCTTCGACACCGTTCGCCAGCAGCGGGGCGTTACGTCCGGCGCTCCAACGGATGAGGAGCAAGACCTTCTGCGGGCGGCGCTCGTCTTCGCTGCTGCCGGGCTGGACTCGGCGCTCAAACCGATCTTCGACGCCAGAAATCAGATCATTCATGAGCTGGACATCGACCTCACGCGCTCGAACCGAGGTCGCAGGTCGAGGCAGAAAGCGAAGGTCCTCGAAGATGCGAATAGACTCATTTCGATCG
Source organism: Holophagae bacterium (assembly GCA_012516935.1). Classification (GTDB taxonomy): domain Bacteria; phylum Acidobacteriota; class Thermoanaerobaculia; order Thermoanaerobaculales; family Thermoanaerobaculaceae; genus JAAYVZ01. The sequence goes on along the minus strand of JAAYVZ010000203.1, from coordinate 3,713 downwards.
GAGAGGCCCTCGTGTCGGAAGTCACGGAAAGGCTCGGCGGAGCATGATCCCCAAAGCCTGCAAGCGGCTCGCTGAAGTCGACTTCCCCATCGCCGAGGTGTCGAAGCACGCGGCGCGGGAGAAGTCCATTCAGCACGGGCATCCGTCGACGCCCCACCTCTGGTGGACGCGGCGGCCGCTTCCCGAACGACCTGAGAACCGAGATTTCTTGACCCCAGCCGAATTTTCTATTAGCATCATCCTGTCGATATCGAATGACCCCCCCGTGCGTCCAGAAAGACCCGGACGACGGGTAATCATCCCCCCGGCATCTGGCAACGGATGCCGGGTTCCCTTTCTCCGGCCCGAAGGCGATCCCGATGTCTGACCGAGTCGCCGTTTTCATCGACGGCTCGAACGCGTATCACGCTTTCAAAGCGTCGTTCGGCTCGGGCAAGTACTCGCCTCTCAAGCTGGCTCGTGAGTTGGCCGGCCCACGGCCGATCGTCCGGGTTGGCTTCTACATCGGTGCCGTACGGCAGGAGATGGGAAGCGATCTCTACGCTCAGCAGCAGCGCTTTCTCGCCCACCTCAAGCAAGTTCCGGATCTCGACGTCTGGACCGGCCGGATGACGCACACCGGTCAGCAGTGGTACGAGAAAGGAGTCGATGTGAAGATCGCGACCGACCTCGTGGCTATGGCCTACGCTGGGAAGTACGACGTCGCGATCCTCGTCTCCGGCGACAGCGATCTCGTACCGGCCGTCCGCGAGGTGCGCTTTCTCGGGCGAGTGGTCGAGAATGCGATGCCCTCGGGCCGGAAGTCGTGGCACCTTTTCCAGGAGAGCTCCAAGTTCGTCGCGATCGATGCTGAGCTCTTCTCGCGGATCGGAGTCTGAGTCCATGATCCTCGAAAGCGTTCAGATCACCAACTTCCTGTCGATCGTCGACGAGACGCTTCGACTCGAAGATCTGACCGTTCTCGTTGGCTCCAACGGCTCTGGCAAATCAGCATTCCTCAGGGCCGTCGACTACTTCTTTTTGGGGAGCCCGAAGATCTCGGACGAGGACTTCCACGCGCGCGATACGCAGAAGGACATCGCGGTCACACTGACCTTCACGGGTCTTTCCGACGAGGCGAAGCTCGATTTCCAGAAGTACGTCAACGACGAGCGCTTCTCGGTGACACGCGTGTTCTCGCTCGGAAACCCAGAGATCTCGGGCAAATACTTTGGGTCGACCCTTCAACACGCGGCATTCAAAGCGATCCGAGGTGCTTCCGGAAAAGAGAAAACAAACGCCTACAAGGCACTTCGAGACCAGGCCGCCTACTCCGAACTGCCCGCTGTATCGAGGCAGGATCAAGTCGAGCCAGCGCTGATTGCTTGGGAGGAAGCACACCCGGACGAGTGTACGAGGAGCCGAGATTCAGGCCAGTTTCTCGGTTACACGGGTGTGGGCCAAGGTTCGCTCCGGCGTCATATCCGTTTCGTGCTGGTTCCCGCGGTTCGCGAGGCCGCGAAAGAGACCGAGGAAGGGAGATCCTCGCCGATCTCGGAGCTGCTCGACCTGGTGGTTCGAAGCCGAATGGCAGTTCACGCAGAACTCGAAGCTCTGCGGCAAGAAACGCAGGGCAAGCTCAAAGAGCTGGTGAGCCCCAGCGAGTCGCCCGACCTGGATCACTTGGGCGGCGCTTTGTCGCAAACGCTCCAACAGTACGCCACCGATACGGCGATACGCCTTCAATGGCAGGACCTGGCGGACCTGGCCTTCCCTCAACCAAAAGCGCTCGTCAAGCTGAGAGAGCACGATTTCGAGTGCACCGTCGACCGTGCCGGCCATGGTCTCCAGCGCGCTCTGATCGTTACCCTCCTTCAACACCTCGAAGCTGAGCGTCACAAAGGCCAGGCCAAGGCCGTCGATGCGGACCCTGGCGACGACTCCGATGGGGGCGGCGCCACGCCCGCCGCGGACACGCCACTGCCGGGTCTCCTGATCGCGATCGAGGAGCCCGAGCTCTACCAGCATCCGAACCGCCAGCGGCAGATCTCCTCGGTGTTGCTGAGGCTGGCGAAGGGCGAGATCCCGGGTGTGGCGGGCCGTACGCAGATCCTTTACTCGACACACTCGCCCCTCTTGGTCAGCCTCGATCGAATGGACCAAGTGCGGCGCGTGAGCCGGGCGGCGAGTGATACCGGAGTGAAGCAGACACTAGTTCGGGCCGCCTCCTTGAACTCCGTAGCCGCGGAGCTTTGGGAGCTCTCTGGAAAGCCTGGGGCCAAGTGGCATGCGGATTCCCTCCGGCCGAGACTAGAGGGCATTCTCAATCCGTGGATGAACGAGGGCTTCTTCAGCGAGCTCGTCGTGCTGGTGGAAGGCGAGTCGGATCGAGCCGCACTCCTGGCACACGCGGCCACGAAGGGACACGATCTCGAGGCCATGGGTGTCTCCGTTATCCCATGCGATGGGAAGGCGAGCATGGATCGACCTGCGCTCATCTTCCGGAAGCTAGGAGTCCCGACCTACATCGTATGGGACAACGACCAGAACCGGCAGGACGCCAGGCCTGATGTGAACAGGCTTCTCTGTCGGATTCTGGGGAGGGCCGAAGAGGACTATCCGACGTTCGTCGAGGCTCGAGGCGCCTGTATCCAGGGGAATCTCGAGCAACTGCTGGAAGCGGAGCTCGCCGGATACGCGGAGCGTTTGCAGGCGGCGTGCGCCGCTCAGGGCCTCACGACTAGAGAGGGGCGGAAGAAGCCAGGCGTCGTTCGCGCGATCTTGACAGAGTGCAGCGCGCAAGGTAGCGAGTCGGCAACGCTGGGCGCGATTGTCGAAGCAATCGTCGTGAAGCGTCGGAGGTCCGTGACATGATCCCCAAAGCCTGCAAGCGGCTCGCTGAGGTCGACTTCCCTATCGCCGAGGTGTCCAAGCACGCGGCCCGGGAGAAGTCCATCCGGCACGGGCACCCCTCGACGCTCCACCTCTGGTGGGCGCGGCGGCCGCTCGCCTCCTCGCGGGCGGTGCTGCTGGCGCTGCTTTGGCCGGACCCGTGTGATCCCCTCTGTCCCGAGGAGTTCAAGGCCGAGGCTCGCAAACGACTCGGGACCGTGGGCTGCAATCCGGGTACAACCGATACGGACCTGCGGGGGGCGCTCCTGCGGTTCATCGCCGATTTCGCGAACTGGGACAACGCCGCCAAGCCGCTCTACCTCGAAGTCAGTCGAGCGCTCGTCAAGGCTGCGCACGGTGACGAGCCGCCGCTGGTGGTCGACCCCTTTGCTGGCGGCGGGTCGATCCCGCTCGAGGCGCTGCGCGTCGGCTGTGACGCCTTCGCGAGCGACCTGAATCCCGTGGCCTGCCTGATCCTCAAGGTCATGCTGGAGGACATTCCGCGCCACGGGCCGAAGCTCGCTGAGGAGCTGCGACGGGTCGGTGCGGAGATCAGGAAGGAAGCCGAGCGGGAGCTCGCCGACCTCTACCCGAAAGACCCGGACGGCGCGACGCCGATCGCCTACCTCTGGGCGCGCGCGGTGCGCTGCGAGTCGCCCAACTGCGGCGCCGAGATCCCGCTCGTGCGCTCGTTCTGGCTCGCGAAGAAGGCGAAACGGAGGAAGGCCCTGCGGCCCGTCGTCGTTCGCCCGCCGAAGAGCTCGCGTGAGCTGCCGCGGGTCGACTTCGAGATCTTCGAGCCGAAGTCCGGGAAGGAGGTTTCGGCCGGCACCGTCTCCCGC
>JAAYVZ010000202.1 GCA_012516935.1 Holophagae bacterium | reverse complement strand
GCAAGGAGCTGCCGGCGGGCTCGATCATCATCGGCGGCAAGAACTTCGGCTGCGGGTCCAGCCGCGAGCAAGCGGCGAGCTGCCTGGCGACCCCCGGCCTCGTGGTGGTCGCCCGCAACTTCGCCCGCATCTTCCTGCAGAACTCGATCAACGTCGGGCTGCGGACCGTGATCTGCCCGACCATCGAGGCCGAGGAGGGCGACGAGCTGGAGGTCACCGCGACCGAGGTGAAAAACCTCACCAAGGGGACGAGCCACCCGGTGGTGCCGCTCCCGAAGGCGCGCCAGGCGATCGTCGACGCCGGCGGCCTCATCCCCTACACCCGCAAGCTCCTCGTCCAAGAGCGCAGCGCGTAGGGCTTCTCGTAGTCGCGTATCACCCAGCGGGCGGGGCTTCGGCCCCGCCTTTTCTGCATGGCCTGGACAGCGCCGGCAACCGAATGTTCCCGCAAGAAACGGGTGCGGTATTGTGTCGTCATATGGATTGGCTCCGCCCACATGAGTCAACCGAGGTCATTCCTGAGGTCACTAGCCAGAGGAACCAGTGCCTCGGCGCCTATCGGTCGCAGCCCGATCGGATTGAAGAGGACTTTCGAAACGAGCGGAGTGTGGCAGATGGTGCCTATCGTAAGCGGCAGCTCTTCGAGCTCGTCCAGAACGCTGCCGATGCGCTGGCAGAAAGTGGCCACAAGGGTCGTGTTCACGTGGTGCTCCGACAAGACGCGCTCTACTGTGCCAACGAAGGCGCGCCTTTGGATCGGGATGGTGTAAAAGCGATTCTCTTCTCAAGAATGTCGAGGAAGAAGGCCAATCGAATAGGCCGTTTTGGCATCGGCTTCAAGTCAGTTCTTGCTCTGACGGACCGCGCGTACTTCTTTAGTCGCTCCGGCTCTGTTCTGTTCGACAAGGAACGGTCGGCCGAACTCATTCGGAGTTGCCAGCCTCGGGTCTCCAGGATTCCCACGCTCCGAATTGGGTTTGAGCTAGATCCCTTGGTTGAACAGTCACAGGACCCAGCGCTCGCATACCTGATGGAATGGGCAACTACGGTTGTCAAGCTGCCGTTGGACGCTGGCGCTGTCGCCTCGGTGTCGGAGCAAATCCAGCTCTTCCCTGCGGAATTTCTGCTTTTCGTCCCGCACCTTCAGCAGCTTGAGTTCGACGATGTGGTCAGCAAGAACCCTCGGACAATCACGTCGGTCTCTCTGGGCGACTCGCGGTTTGCGCTTTCTGACGGGGATCGCGCTGCACGGTGGTTGGCTAGGGTCACGACCTGCCACCCCACAGCGCCGATTCCGTTGGGTGAACACGAGCAGCAGGGTGTTCCTGTAGGCTGGGCAGTGCCTCTTTCGGAGGGTTCACGCAGTCGAGGTCGATTCTGGTGCTTCTTCCCAACCAGCGACGAGTCGACTCTCAGAGGAATCCTTAACGCCGGCTGGCGAACAACATCGGATCGCCAGAATCTCCTTCAAGGAGACCCGCTCAATACCATCCTTCTCGACCACTTGGTCGAGCTAGTCGCGGAGACGCTCCCCGAGCTGAACGACACCGCGGATCCCGCGCGGTTCCTGGACTACCTTCCTGCGCGGGAGTCGGCGGGCTGGGCTGACGGGCAGATCTCGGAGGCACTGTACAGCCGGCAGGCCAGAGAAGCTCTCCTTCCAGACGGCCACGGCGATCTGTGCCGACCCCAGGATACTCGACTGCATCCAGGCGAGGTACCGGTGGCTGCCCTTAGGTTGTGGCTTGCGTGTCCAGATCGGCCGAGGGGCTATGTGCACCCGACTGTAGTCCAGAGGGAGAGGCAAGCACGGGCCCAGCGACTTGGGGTTCAACCCGCCCCAAGATTGGCGGAGTGGCTATCAGAGCTGGCATCGGCCGGAACGGTCGCAGCTTCGAGTGCAGCAATTGCGATAGCGGCGGCGCTTCTCGGTGAACGCGACGGAATTCTCGCGAGCGCGGTGCGGGCGTCCAGAATCATCCTCACGGGCGAAGGTGACTTGAAGGCTCCAGATCCGCAGTGTGTCTTCCTGAGTGTTTCCGATGGCCTTCGGCACGAGGGGTTCTCCCTGGTGCACCCCGAGCTCAGCCGGGATAGCGCCGTCGTCGATGCTCTCAGGAAGCTCGGAATTACCGACCTGAACGAAGACGAGGCACTGAGGCTACAAGTTCCCCCCACAGAAGAATGGCAACTTGCCACCTTCAACTGGGTGAACTGGTGGGGTGCATTTCGGCGAGCATCCCAGGTTCGCCGGGCGAGCACGATAAAGGATCTCTGGCAGTCCCGGCGCCTTTGGGCACGCACGCTGGATGGCAGCTTCTCTTGCATTCACCGAATATTCCTGCCTGGCGATGTTGTCCCCGGAGATGGATCGCGGGACAAGGGCTTCGTCCTCGACGTTGTGTATCACGCGGGCGAAATGGAACTCCTGCGTGAGAACGGACTCACGGTCGGGCCGCGACGAATCGTGCCGGAGGGCGCCGATCGCATCTTCCGGGAGTATGTCCGCGACTGCAAGAACGATTTCAGGAAGAGAGCACTGGAAAACCACTGGAGGAAGCCTCATATGGGTTCGATCAGAGCCCAGGAGGTTCCGTGCTGGGGCCCCCTTGAACCGCTTCATCAGCTCCATCAGCTTTCCGAGGCAGGTAGGGCGACACTCTGCGAGCTGTTGTTGCCCCTCGCTGCAACGGATGCGGAGCTTGAGGTGACCGCGAGTACTACGGGCTACGACTACGGTTCCTGGAGGTATCAACCTGCCTCGCAGCACGCAGTGGTCAAGTATGGGCGTCTCAATTCGTCGCTTGGCCCCCGGGGAATCTCGAACTGTGTCGGAGCGGAGCTTGCGGAGTATGGGAGAGTCCTTCCAGTCACCCAGTTCCTGTCATCTGCTTACGCGTTTCTTCGCCTTCCAGGCACCCTGCAAGACCTTTCTGACGACCATTGGCGGTCGGCTTTCGCTCTGGCATTGGACCTGGACGACTCAGGCTTTCTTGGCCGCCTGTACTCGGCCGCTGCGAGCGTCGGAGCTACACGACCCCGATGGCTACGCTGTCGCAGGGGGGCATCGTACGTCAACGACAGCCCGGACAAGGTGTGCGTGGCGGCAGACGATCAGGCTTGGCGAAGTCTGATTGCAGGCGGAGAGCCCGCGATCCTGGCAGTTTCGGCAGAAGCGATGCGACAGTTGGTCGAGCGCTGGGGGCTCCGCAGCGGCGAGTTGGCCACGCAGGTCTTCCGCGTGGAGGCGGTTGAGCCCGAACCAGGGACGCCGATTCTGGAGGCCTTTCCGGAATGGGCTGCGGCACTCCCTGCCGAGCATACTATCATTGAGCTTGTTCCATGCAAGGAGTTGTTCACCCTGAGTCAATTGAGCGAAGGCTCGAGTCTCCGTCCCCGCAACTCCTGGCTTGATGGCAAGAGCTTCTACTACCTTCGCGACCTGTCGCACGACGATCTGCGGCAGATTCTGGCTAGTCGGCTGTCGGTCGACTTGGATCACCTGCCACCAGAGTCCGCTGCAGACAAGGTTTTTAGGGCCAAGGCCGCCGATCGAGTTGCGCTCGCCCGCGAGACACCAGCGCTAGGCGAGAAGCTCGCCGTGCTGATGGATCCAGGCGTGCTTGCACGACACGTGCCGCATGCTCTTCTCATGACTGCCAGAAAGGACCGGCCTGACCTTGGTGCCAGCGAGATAGGCAATCTTCTTCTTGCTGTTCATGGTGCGTCGACCCTCCAGGAACTCGCCCAGGATCTGCGGGAGGTTGGGATCCCAGCACCGAGCAGATGGGCTGGCTGCCCGTCAGCGAGGCAGTTCGTGGCGTCGCTGGACTTCCCTGAGGAATTCGCTGGTACAACGAGAGCCGAAAGGCCCCCGTGGGAGGAGTTGGATGGCCCGGTTACGTTGCCGCCTCTCCACCGGTTTCAGAAGGTGATTGCGGAGAGAATGCTCGCCACTCTGCGGTCCCCGACGCCGAGCCGCGGGGTACTTTCCCTACCGACAGGCGCCGGGAAGACGCGTGTTGCCGTAGAGGTCTTGGTGCGGTGGATCCGAGAGTGGCAGACGCCCGGGAGTGTGCTCTGGATCGCCGACAGGGATGAGCTCTGCGAACAAGCAATCCGTGCCTGGTCGGAGGTGTGGTCTTCTCTAGGCCCGGCGCGCCGTCTCCGCGTCAGTCGCCTTTGGGGACCGACCAACTCGATGGTAGTCGAAGCGCCGTCTTCGGTTCACGTTGTGGTAGCCACCTATCAGACGCTGCTGCGCAGGCTAGGTCCCGAGTTTGGCTGGCTTTCCCGGTGCAGGTGCATCGTTGTGGACGAGGCTCATGGTGCCACGGCGCCCTCGTACATCAACGTGCTGAGCTGGGCCGGGATCTCGCCAAGCTCAACGGCGTGTCCGCTTATCGGTTTGACCGCTACCCCTTTTCGGGGGACAGAGGAGGAGTCCAGGTGCCTAGCACGACGCTTCAACGGAGAGCGTTTCGACTATGGAATCTTCCTCGAGGACGATCCCTACGTGGCTCTGCAGCGTCAGAGGGTATTGTCAGAAGTGGATCACGAGATTCTCCCTGGCTCCACGATCGAGCTCTCAGCGGATGAGCTGAAACAGCTAAGGTGGTCTAGGCGGTTGCCACCCGCAGCAGAGGAACGACTGGGAGAGGTGGGTTCGCGGAACCAGGCTCTGGTCGAGCACATTTGCGGACAAGACCGAGACTGGCCGATCATTGTATTCGCAACCTCGGTCTCCCATGCAGAAGTCCTTGCCGGGCTTCTGTCCCTCCGCGGGATTCCGGCCCGAGCGGTATCCTGGCGCAACAAGGCATGGAGCCGACGCTGTTCTGAGGATGCTTTCCGACACGGTACAGTCAGGGTCTTGACCAATTACGGCGTGCTGACGACGGGGTTCGACGCGCCGAAAGTCCGGGCTTTGTACGTAGCGCGACCTGTCTACAGTCCGGTGCTTTACCAACAGATGATTGGGCGTGGCCTGCGGGGACCAATGAACGGCGGGACTGAGCGCTGCAAGATCGTTAACGTTGAAGACAACGTTCAGGAGTATGGTGAGCAGCTCGCCTTTAGGCAGTTTGAGTACTTGTGGCGACGTACCAGCAGGGGGCGAGTGGAATAGCCCTGCTAGACCCGGCCGGCACTGTCCGCGGAGTGCGTGGGCAGGGGGCACCTGATCCTCGGTCCGGCGCGGCCGTATTGTTAGCTGGCGTTGGGCAATGGGAGGCTGGCGAATGAAGTTCGAGGTCTACTGCGACGAGGCCTATCCGGATCTCTTCTCATCGAAGAAGCCTCAGGCTCGGTACCTCGTCATTGGCAGCCTATGGCTGCCAGCCGATGCGAGGGGGGATGTCAAGGCGGCAGTCCAAGGGCTGCGAAACAAGCACAGCATCGGCGATGAGTTTAAGTGGCAGAAGATCTCGCCGTCCAAGGTCGCCTTTTACACCGAGCTCATCGACCTCTTCTTTGGCTTCGGCGACCGCCTGCGGTTTCGTTGCATTGCCGTCGATCGTACACAGGTGGACCTGGTCCGCTTTCACGAGAGCGACCACGAGCTTGGGTTCTACAAGTTCTACTACCAGTTGCTCCACCACTGGGTTTTCGATTTCAACGAGTACGCGGTCTACTGTGACGTGAAGTCCAGTCGGATTCCTGACCGTCTTGAGACGCTCCGCCTCTGTCTCGGTCGAGCCAACCTGTCCTCAACCGTCACTCGCGTGCAGGCTATCGCGTCTGAGCAGTCGCTTGGCATCCAGCTCGCTGATGTACTAACCGGCGCCGCAGCTGCACGCCTCAACGACCGGCTACGTCCGTACGGTGCTAAATCGCTGGTCACCGAAACCATCGAGCGCCATCTGCAGCGACGGATTGGCAAGACGCGGCGTACCGAAGAGAAGTTCAACGTCTTCGTGATCGAGTTGCAGGGAGGCTGGTGACGGTGCGGTACCCACCCCTCGTCTCCTACGCGGATCGTGATAGCTACAGGGAACACTATGAGCGAGATTACTGCAGTCGACCCGTCAGGACCTTCGACGGCATTCTTGTTCGGTTCCACAAGAAGCGGTTTTGGCACGCTTTCTTTGAGAGCGAACGGCGCGGAGGCCCCAAAACGGTCTTCTGCGCGGAGCGGGCAAGCCGGATCGACTGGATCGGTGCCGCACTCTGCGATCCCGACGCGGAGCTGTATGTCGGTTGGGATAGCACCAAAAAGCGCTACGACTCGGGGCGCCGAGTAGCTGTCGTTGTGGAAGACTATGTCGTCATCATTGCCCTTACTGGCGAGGCGAAAGCGGACTTCATCACGGCCTTCATCGCGGATAGTCCACAGACCATCGCGAGAATCAGGTCTTCACCGCGGTGGTCTAGAAAATGAAAACCGCCGATTCGCCCGGCTGGCTCGGCGGTGGCCTCTGTAGGTTCGACTGCCACTGGCAGCGAACAACGATAAGCTAGAGCCAGATGTTCGAGTTGTCAACTCGATCCGAATCGGTCCAAATCACACCGAATCCGCGTTTCGAATCCTGGATTGGCATCCGATGCAGTTCCAAGAGAATCGCCTGCCCGCACACCGTGGACAACGTCAAGCCGGTCGACGCCGTGACCGGCACGCGCGTCAACCAGATCGTCATCGGCTCGTGCACCAACGGCCGCCTCGACGACCTCGAGACCGCGGCGGCGATCCTCAAGGGGAAG
>JAAYVZ010000032.1 GCA_012516935.1 Holophagae bacterium | reverse complement strand
TCGACGAGATCGCCGCCTCCGGCGTTGCTCGCGAGGTCCACTTCCATCAGCAAGGCGAGCCCCTGCTCCACCCGCGGTTGGCCGACGGGGTGGCGCACGCCACGACACTCGGTCTCGCGACCTCCGTGACGACCAACGCGGCGCTGCTCGACGACCGGCGCGTCGACGCCCTGCTCGAGGCCGGGCTCAGCCACCTGGTTATCTCGCTCCAGACCCCGGACCCCGAGTCGTTCGCCATCCGTGGCGCCAGGGGGCTCGACTACCCCACCTTCGAGGCCCGCGTGGTGCGGGCGGTGCGGCGGGTCTTAGCGGCCGAGGCGCCGACCAGCGTCAGCGTGGCGCTACTCACCAAGCCCTGGCCCCGCCTCACGCTGCCGTACGTCGGCCACACGTGGCAGCTCGTCCAGCACAACCGCGACCTCCACCTCCTGCTCGAACGCTGGGCTGGCCGACTCGCCGAGGGGCTGGCCGACGGTCCGTCGCCGGCCGCGATCCACACGGCCGTACGACGCACCGGTGTGCTGCACCGCAACCAGGTGCGGCTGCACCCGCGCCTGATGCTCGAGACCCGGCCGGTCGGGATGTGGCCGATGCCGGAACGCGATTGGGGCCGGCCGTGGGTGCCGGCCAAGCGCGGCGTCTGCCATGGGATCACCGAGCATATCGCGATCCTGTGGAACGGCGACTACGCCTTCTGCTGCGCCGACCACAACGGCCGCACCTCCACCGCCAGCTTCCGGGACCTCTCGATCCTCGACTACCTCGACTCCGAGCCGGTGCAAGCCGCGCTCGCGGGGTTCGAGCGCCTGCGCCCCGTGCACCCCTACTGCCAACTGTGCCTCGGCGGTCCCCACCCGATGGTGCCGGTTGTCAAGGGCCTCGGGTCGGTCGTTTTCTTCAAGGTGCTGAAGAAGCTGCGGCGACAGACGGAGGCGTGACCTGCCCACCCGTCCGGTGGAGAGCCGAGAGTCCTCCCCTCGCTCCCCACCCAGCCTCCGAACCCGTGACTGGTCGTCGAGGACCTGGGCGTCATCGGGATCGCGGACGCTCGTTGGGTAGCGCCGGAGACTGGGAGCTCACCGGGAGGGAGGCGACGAACGAGAAGAAGGCGCTCGCCGTGAGCACCGGGCGCTCCATGGATGGCGTGTGGCCGGCCCCCGGGATCACGGCCAGCCGCCCCTGCGGCAGCTCGGCCGCCATGCCCTGAGCCGTCGCGATCGGCACGAAGCTGTCCTCCTCTCCGACGACGACCAGCGCCGGGACGTCGAGTGTCGGCAGGAGCGACGTGCTGTCCGGCCGCTCGAGCATTGCCTGCTGGCAGCCCTGCAGCACGTGGGCGGGGGTGCCGGCGACGATCGCCCGCAGCCGCGGCAACAGCTCGGGGTGCTCCTGGTGGGTCGTGCGCCCCACCAGGCGCGGCACGAACCCCTCGAGGTAGCGCTCGGCGCCGTAGCGACCGATCTCGGCAATCGCCTCCTGTCGCACGACGCGGCCGGGGGGTGGGTCGGCTTCGGCCTTGGAGCCGACGAACACGAGCCCTGCGAGCCGCTCCGGCCAGCGCGCGGCGAACCGCAGCGCCACGTAGCCGCCCATCGAGTGCCCACCCAGCACGAAGCGCTCGAGCGCCAGGGCGTCCACCAAGCGCAGCACGTCCTCAGCCAGGACCTCGAGCGAGTAGGAACCGGCCGGGCGCTCCGACCGGCCCATCCCGCGCAGGTCTGGGGTAACGAGGCGACAGACGCTCTCGAGCGACGGCCGGATCGGGTCCCATATCGCCGAGGAGAGCGGGAACCCGTGCAGCAGCACGACCGGCACGCCCTCGCCCCCGACCACCACCGCCAGCCGGACCCCCCCGACCTCGATTTGCATGGGCGCCTCCTGCCCGTATCCTCGGTCCTCGCTCCGGCCCCGTCAATCGCCTCCGCCCGCCCAGGAGAGGCCTCTGGGTCGGGAGTCAGCAAGTGCGTCCATGCGCGCAGCAAGGGGCTGAGATCTGGAATCCGGAGTCCGGGCGCCGGGAGTTGCAGCGCGGGGCGGAGGCCTGCCGGCCGGGCTGCGCATCGAGCCATCTTGCGAGGGTTGACAGTTCCAGGACATTCGTAGCGTCGATCGTGCTGCGTGTCCGTCACAAGATGAGCAACATCCTTCACAATCTATGTTTTGCGATATCAAGTGCCGGTCAACACCGAACCTGAAGTACGGTGGTGTGGGTCCTGGAGGAGTGAATCCGCCCTCAGCGACCCGACCACCTTTCTAGCAAGGGCATTGTACGTGGTTGCAGCCGATCCAGCAGCATTCCATCGGTGGAGCGTTCAGGCAGCACGTGAACTTGGGGCTGCCGCACTCCACGCAGTTCTTTCCACATACCTCACTGTCGCAACAATGCCTGTAGAGCGCGTCGGTACCCCGCTCGACAAACGTCGAGAACCCGAACCCGCGGTTTCCAACTTGAGCGTCTGCAACCAACATCTCCGTTGGTTTCCCTGTGCCGTCCCTCCCAAGAGCCCAAACGACGATCCGGTCATCCGATGCCGGCCGTCCCTTTATCTCGACAAGTGGCTCGCCGTTGGGGAGTGTCGTCGTCACAGTCACGACTGGCTTCGTGCTCGTACGCAATCCCGCTAGCCAATCGCGGCCAACGTCAGTTGTCGCGAACACCTCGTCTACGATGAGAAGCAGTAGTGTGTGGCTTGGCTCGGAGAAGACCATGAGTGAGCGCGTAGCGACGGAGCCGGTCTCCACAGCCAGGCGGAGACTACCGCCCTTCCCGATTGTGCCCTGCACTCGGACTGCCAAATTGAGGTCCTCGGGTTCGGCGCTGGATGCTCCAGTCGACACGAACACCAGGAGTGCCAGTACGAGTAGCGCCGCCAAACGATGCCCTTGCGTCCATACCATACTCACCTCCTTGGTCTCCGCAACAGTAGTTTGAATGTGGCGAAGTGTCAATACGTGTCCGTGACAGTTGCGTGTCCGCGATATCCGCCGCCAGACCGGTGCTTTTCGGTTGCCTCTGCCCGCCGTCGGCCGACAGATCCTCAGCATCCATTAACCAACAACCATCAAACGCCTTCGAGGCGTTGACGCAGCCGGGTCCGGGGCTTACGATGACGGTGACAGTCGGTTCTTTGGCAGCCAAGGTCCGTAGGGGTGCCCCGCGCGTGGGGCTGAGATCACACCCTGGAACCTGATCCGGGTCATGCCGGCGGAGGGAACGGAGACGCGTCGGGGATTGCGTGCGCAACCCCTTTTCGCCCCTCCCCGGGGCTGGAAGGAGGTCGAGATGCGCAGGTGGTTCCCGACGCTTTTGCTGTTTGTGCCGGCCGTCGCCACGGCGGCCGGGTGGACCGTCACCGGCACGGTGCGGGATACCGTCTCCGGGCAGGCGCTGCCCCGAGCGAGCGTGCGGGTGGTCGAGACCGGGCAGAGCGGCGAGACGGCCGATGACGGCACGTTCGCCCTCGAGACCGGGGCTGACGGGTGGCTCACGCTCGCGGTGTCGCGACCCGGGTACGAGGTGGTGCGGCTGAGCGTCGAGTCCGGTGGTGGACCGCTCGTGGTCGTGCTGGCGCCGATGGTGAGCTTCGCCGACCGCATCGAGGTCACGGCCACCCGCGCCCGCGAGGGCACCGACCCGGCCTCGTTTTCCAACCTCCCGCGCGAGCGCGTCGAAGAGGCCTACTGGGGGCAGGATCCGGCGTTGCTGCTGGCCGAGACCGTACCGGGGTTTTTCGCCTACAACGACAACGGCAACGGTATCGGCTACTCGTACTTCACGGTCCGCGGGTTCGGCCAGGCGCGCACGCGCGTCACGCTCAACGGGGCGCCGCTCAACGATGCCGAGTCGGGTGAGCTGTTTTTCGTCGACCTCGCGGACTTCCTCTCCACTTCCGGCGACGTCCAGCTCCGTCGTGGCGTGTACGGGCTGTCGGGGATCGGCGGCGCCCTCGACGTCACGACCGCGGCTCCGGCGATGACACCCTCGTTCCGCCTGCACGCTGGTTTCGGCAGCTTCGGCACCCAGCGGCAGGCGGTGACGTATGACTCCGGCCTCGTCGACGGCACCTGGGCGCTGTCCGCACGCTACTCGCGGGTGCTGACCGACGGCTACCGCGACCAGTCGTGGGTCGAGCAGTGGAACTACTTTCTCTCGCTGGCCCGCTTCGGCGAGCGTTCGCGTACACGGCTGGTGCTGTTCGGTGGCCCCGAACGGACCCACCTCGCGTACGACGGTGTCTCGAAGCGCGTCCTCGACGGCGGCCTGACGGGGGATGCCGAGCGCGACCGTCGCTTCAACCCTCTGACTTGGACGGGTGAGATCGACGAGTTCACGCAGCCGCACTTCCAGCTCCTGCACGAGCTTTCGCTCGGACCCTCCACCGAGCTCGACCAGACGCTGTACGCCTTTCGGGGCGAGGGCTTTTTCGACCAGTACAAGACCGGTCGCAAGCTCGTGGAGTACAACCTGCCGGTGATCACGTTGCCCGACGGCAGCACGATCACCCGCACCGATCTCGTGCGTCGCCGCAACGTCTCCGAGTGGGACTGGGGATGGGTGCCGACCCTGACGCACACGGCCGGTCGGTGGACGCTCACGCTCTCCGGTGAGGCACGCCTCCACCGGGCGCACCACGTTGGCGAGGTACGGTGGGCGCAGCACTATCCGTCCGGCGTGCCGATCCACCGGCACTACTACGACTACCGCGTCGGCAAAAAAACCGCGGCGCTGTCGCTCGGAGCGGCGTACCAAATGAGCCCGCGCCTGACGCTCTCGGCCGGGTTGCAGGGTACGCGCCACCGCTATGAGATGTCGGACGACCGCGTCAAAGGTGTCACCTTCTCCGAGACCTACAGCTTTCTGCTGCCGCGGGCGGGCGCCGTGTGGAGCCTGGGCGAGGGACGCGAGGCGTATGCAGCCGTGGCACGGGGGATGCGCGAGCCGGCGTTCCGCACCATCTACGACCCGCAGGACTACTGGGGCACGCGCGTCGAGCTCGACCCCGAGGACGTGTGGGACTACGAGGCCGGCGTGTCGCTGCGGCGCGCCTCGTGGCGGGTACGCGCCAACCTCTTCTGGATGGCGTTCTCGAACGAGATCGTGTGGGCGGGTACCCTCGACGAGAACGGTGTGCCGGTGTATGGCAACGGCGCCCGCTCCCGCCACCGCGGGGTCGAGCTCGACGGCTCGTGGCAGCCGGCGACGGGTTTCAGCCTCGACGCCGCGCTGACGTGGTCCCGCAACACCTTCACCGACTACCGTGAGCACCTCGACGAGATGGCCTCGATCGTGTACGACGGCAACCGCATCGCCGGCTACCCCGACCTCATGGCGTCGCTCACCGGCCGCACCGAGCTGGGAGGCATGCGCCTGGCGCTGACCGGCCGCTTCGTCGGCCGGTTCTATCTCGACAACACCGAGGACAACCGGCGCACCCCAGCGGAGCGGGCGGTCCCAGGGCATGTGGAGCGGGTGAATCCGTCGTTCGTGACCGTGGACCTCGCAGCGACGGTACCGGTCCCCCGCGTCTGGACGCGCGCCTTTGGGCTCGGCGCCTCGGAGCTGGTGCTGCGGGTCAACAACCTCCTCGACCGCCGCTTCACGACGTTCGGTTACGTCGAGTGGGACGACGAGTTGGGACGGCTCGACCCCCGCTTCATCGCGGCTGCCACGCGCCTTTTCTACGTCGGGATCGACCTGAGACTGTGACGCCCGGCGCCGGAAGGGAGAAATGGCACGTCCTGCCGTCGGTGCAGGTGGATGGCTCGCACTGTCCGGAAAAGCGTGACGGTGGGTGCCAGGGGGCGGTCCTGGGCGACCCCGGTGTGGCGCCGAGGTCGTCACGCTCGGGGGCCTCACGCGGCCCCCGGTGGGCCACCGGCTAGCTCGGTGGGTGCTCGAAGCCGCGGCGGTGTCACGGTGCTGGGGCCACGTCGCGCAGGGTACAATCGGGGCGCGATGCCAGCGCTATGCCCCGCGAGGTCCGACCGCATTCACGGGCTTCGTCCCGAAAGGAGGCCAGCACATGAGCATGGACCGCAAGAACCTGATCGCCCAGTGGGCCTTCAACACCAGCCCGATTCTCGGGCGCTTCCACCTTTGGCTCGAGGATGTGGAGGAGCGGAGACTCGGGGGCGGCAGCGACGAGGAGTTCTCGTTCGTCGGTCCGGCGCTCGAAGACGCTTTCATCATGACCGCTGCCGTGACGGCGCTTGGTACCCGCCTGTTCGGCCGCTACGGCGAAGGCAAGGGGCTCGATAAGGCCGGGATCAATCAGGTCAAGAAGGACGCCGACGCGGTGTCGGCGTACGCCATGAGCGAAGCACTCTGGTACCTCACCCGCCGGTTGCCCGAGAACCACGCCGTGATGGTGAGCCTCGGCGAGGGGCTCATGCCCAAGGCCGGCGAAACACCGGAGATGGGTTCGAACCCGCTCCTCGGCTTCGGGCGCGTGTACGCCCGTCCCGGCGTCGCCAAGTTCCTCGACCGTCGGGTGCACCGCATGATCAACGACCCCGACTACCACTGGGACGACTTCTGGCGCGAGATCCAGGTCGCCGGGCTCACGGTCTGGGGTGCGGCCATCGACACGCTCGAGAACACCTCGCGTTTTGCCAAGGGCTCGCCGACCGGCCCGCTCGCGGTGCTGCACGTTTTCGACCAGCCACTGCAGGTGGCGCTGCCCTATGAGGGGTACATGGGTTGTCTGGCGCTGCCCAATCGCGTCGTCGAGGCAGCCGAGAAGCGTTCGACGCTGCTCACCTACCTGACGCCGCGGGCGATGGTCATGCAAGCGATCCAAGATGCCTACCCGGGGATCCAACCCGCTCACGTGCACGTCTGGACGCTCGGTGGCAAGGCGCGCGAGACGCGGCTGGCCTCGCTCTGGGAGGAGTGGCGCAACGTCGGCGCCCACGTCGTCGAGGATGGGTGGCTGTTGCCCAACGGTATGGCCTCGTTCAACGAGTCCGGGACCTACGCCCCGATGCGCTGTATCGGCGCCTATTCCGATCAGGACAGGGCACAGCACGTTTTCATCCTCGACGGCTACGCCGCCTCGGCCGAGGCGATTCAGGCCGCCTCGCTCGACCCGATGCTCGGGGTCACCACCTCGATGACGTTGTTCTCCTCCAAGTTCGACGTCTCGTGGGCGCGCGAGGCCAATATCCTGCACCTCGACCCCGGTTCCGAGGATTTCGGGCACCAGCTCGGCAAGGTGCTCGGGCGCGAGGCACCGCCCGAGGAGGTGAAGGAGTACCGCGACATCATCCTCCACGCCCGGCGCGCAGGGATGCCGTGCCACGCCCGCAGCGTGCGAGTGGATGACTTCTTCCCCAACAAGAAGTGGCGTGGGCTGGCGCTCGGCGGGTTCATGCTGCCCGACCCGTACACCGGCACTCCGGGTGTCGAGCAGCTCCGCCATGGCGTCTACCGTGTTACCGCGCACGCGACGAGCGAGCACGGCACCAGGGAGGTGGCGTTCACGCTGCGGCTCATGGAGTCGTTCGAGGAGAGCCGCCAGGTGTTTTCGCCACTGCTCGACCGCTTCTGGCGCGGGCAGGACTACCGCACCCGCCCGGTCAAGATCTCCGACTCCGGCCGCATTCGCAACGAGCTCCAGACCTGGTGCTCGGAAGCGCTCGAGTTCTTCGACGACGACGGCATTCGGCTCCGTCTCGACCAGGTCGACGATGCCGTCATGTCCCCCGAGAAAAGAACGTTCATCCACCAGGTCCTCACCTGGTACAAGCAGAACCACCCCACGTGGTTCAAGTGGTTGGAGATCTGCTGAAAATCTGGCGATGGTCGTTCGCCGATGGTCGTTGCTGCACGACCGGGGGCATCGGCACCAGCACCGACCGGGAACCTGGGTAAGGAATTTTCCGCTCGTCGTCGGCCTTGTGGGAGGTGTGGGGGGTGGGGCACACACACGGCGTGAAATACTCAGAACGGTGCTTGGGGGTGTTCGGGCGCGGGTGGTATGAGCTGAAGTCGAACAAGATCCAAAAGCTCGAAAGGCTCGTGAGGTCGTCGAAGGCCTCTGCGTTTGCCCTCTCTACCATCAGGCCCAACGTGTTCGACGCAGCAAGCTAGAACAGTTGGCCAAGGTGAAAAAGAAGTAGACGAATCAGAATAGCCCCGATCATTTTTGGGGTGCATAATTCGGAGGAATCATGGCAAAGAGTACTTTGAGACTGCAAGCTGAGCTGGGCGAGCGTTTTCACACCCAAGTGTCCGGTGCGTACCCTTTTGTCATTGACCAGCCCAAGCCCATGGGTATGGGTGCAGGGCCCAATCCCCTCGACGTTTTTCTCTCATCGCTCGGGGCCTGTATCTGTGCCATCGGGCGGATCATAGCCCAGCAGGAGAAGCTACCCTTACGCGGTTTGAAAGTGTCTCTCGAAGGCGATATCGACAAGGATTACCTCATGGGGCAAACCCGCGAGGGGAGAGCCGGCTTCACCGAGGTGCGCACGCGTATCGAAGTCGACGCCGACATGAGCCAAGCTGAAAAAGAAGCCTTCGTGGCCCGCATTGCAGAGCGCTGCCCCATCGCCGACAACATGGTCAATGGGACGAAGATCGCACACGTGATCGCCTAGGGCCTTCTGAGGCCCGTTCGATTGCAGCCGTGATCCTCGTGCAGGCGCTCGCGGTCGCGGGGCGCCGGTAGTCTCGCCGCCGGTTCTAGATTGGACAGAAGCGCCGGTTGACATTGGACACCCTGAGGGTGCCCGGATCCGGTGCTGGGAGGTGAAGGGAGTATCCGG
>JAAYVZ010000201.1 GCA_012516935.1 Holophagae bacterium | reverse complement strand
GGACTCGCTCGAACGCATCGGCCAGATGCCCTATAACTACGGTCAGACACGGATCGATGTCAAGTTCCCGCTTCTTGACCCGGACGCACTTCTCGCCACCAGCAGCGAGGAGGGGATCAGCCGCAAAGTCGTCTTCATGGCGCCGTCGTGGGGGATCTTCCCGGATGGGTGGCCCGAGCATTTGCCAAAACAGGAGTACCGCAACTATCCCAACTGTCAGTCGCCAGACAATCCGTGCCCTGCTGAGGTCCTTCTGAATAGGTACGTGACGCTTGTGGCGCATGAGACAGCACACGGGTTAGGGATTGTCACGCCGACGCAGTACCTCGCCCATGGAGCCCCTCCAGTACCCGCAAGCTTGAATTCGTTCAAGGCGTATCGGAACCCGGTCGATGGTGCCTACACGGAGGAGCCGGCGCCAGAGGACCCGGATGGCTTCCACGAACCACTCCTGGAGCCTCAAGGCTTCGGTGTCACCTCATCTCAGGCGAATAGTTGGCTCATGACGTGGGGGTTGATCCGGTGGAACAACACGCTGCCTTTTGAGGGCGCTTCCTACGACACAAACCCAGATCCGGGCAACAGCGCTTGGCAACCAGTACGCTGGCTGATGTTTGACCGCCCGCTTCGATTCTCTCTCAGCACAGACTACCTGCTAGTCTCGCCCCCACGGGTCGATCGATCCATCCAGAGGTTCCTGGACGAGCGGGTTCCACTGTGCCAGCTGGGGAGGAGGGAGTGCAGATGACGAAATCAAGAGTAGTGGGTTGGGTCGCGGCCACGCTCGTGCTGAGTGGCTGTCAGTACATGGTTGTTGTCCACAACTTCCCGGGAGCACAGTTCGAGTGCGCTCGACGTGACTGGGCAGGCGTTTGTTTCTCCCCGGTTCGCCTTCCTCGCCCAGTTGCAGGCGCGCTCTGGGACAGCGCTCCTCTCGTGCTGGCTCCAACCCGGAACTTGGCCCTCGCCGCGATCGGCGACAACGGAACCAGATGGCGCCTGGACAGGGGGTGGCGGGGGCTGGTCGGGCGGCTCGTTTTCCCGTTCTCACCCCCCACGATGACGGAAACCCAGGACGAGGCGTTTTGGCGGTTGTCCCGCAGCAACCTGCAGAAGAACGCTCTCTGGTTCGCTAGCCTGAACAGCGTCGTCTGGGTGGTTTGCTTCGCTTGTGCACTACTGCTGCTGAGGAAGTATCGCGAATGGAAAGCCTCAGGTAGGAGGAATGGCGACCGTAGCGAGAAGGATGTTGAGTGTGCTGTCCAGTCAACATGATAGGCCTGTGGTGTTCAGGAACCCCATCAGTGCTGGCAGGGGTCGGAGCGGCTGTGGTGCCCAGAGACTCCATCCGGGGTGAGAGTGGCGATCAGAATGGTGGTGGTGAGGGAAGGTAGTGGGAGGTTGGGAGGCAGCGCTGGGAGTCTGACAACTGAAAGTGACCAAGCCGGCGGTCGAGGGCGCGCGCTCATTGGTTGGAAGCACTCGGAGCCATTCAATGGGTGTAGCTTCACTCGGCGCGACCGGTTGCGCGGGCCGTCGCTAGGCGCCATCCGGCTGCGCTGTCGAGACGGTCGTCGTGGAACCAACCGCCGGAAGGTGGGCCCGCTTCGTCGGCGTGATCCCGGATGCGGGTCAGCCCGGTGGCGTGGCACCCGTTTGGGGCAGCGCCGAGACCCTCCACCTCGCGGCCCAGGCCAAGCTCCCGGACGGCCAGCGCTCCGACCCGCTCCTTGCCACGTTCAATGTCCACCCCGAGCCTGGACAGCCCACCGCGTTGGCCTGCCGGCAGCACGACGGCCAGCCGTGCGGCGACACCTTCCGCTACTGGCCCGGCTACCTCGCCGGCACGATGCTGTACGACTCGTACCGGCTGGTGGACGGCCACGGCAACACCACCTTCGGCTACACGGACACGCACGCGACCCAGCCTGGCGAAGGGATAGGCGTGGACTTCAAGCCCCAGATCGGGACGTACGGCAGCCCGGCGGCGTACGCCGTGGGCGTGACCTGGCCTGGTGGCGCCTCCCGGCCGTCAGGGCAGAAGTCCGCTTGCCTGTCCGTCACCTACCCGGCCGACCCCGGAGGCGACTGGCCGGCCGGCGCCGTGAGCAGGGCCATCACCCTCGACTTCCAGGGCGGCGAGACCCGGATGCTGATCGCCAAGCAAAACTACGACGCGCGCTTTGCGGCCGATGATGGC
>JAAYVZ010000031.1 GCA_012516935.1 Holophagae bacterium | reverse complement strand
TCGGGGGCGGGGGAACGTTGCTGGCCATCTTCATCCTCCTTGCACACCGACGTGGTGCGTTGTCATGCTCGACGGTGCGACCGCAGTGTAGCGCAGCTCGAGAGTCGGTGGCAGCTTCTCGTAGCTTGCAAGCCGCCGAGGCACGCGACCATTCCCATCGGGGGTCGAAATCAGCGGCAAGGTCTACGAGAAGGTCCGGCTGATCGGCTGCTCGAACCAGAGCGTGGAGGTAGCGATCGCCGTGGCGTTGGGCAGGGCCGCCGAGACGGTGCACGGGATCTCCGGGTTCGAGGTCGTGGAGGTGCGGGGCACCGCCAACGACGGCAAGATCCTCGACTATCGGGTCACCATCGACGCGGGCTTCAACGTCGACTGACGGACCCCCTGAGCGACCTGCAGACGGCGCGCCAGCCGGGTGGGCCGAGAACCGTCCCCGGCCACCGTCGGGCCAGTCGGATCGGGTGCGAATACGTGCGCGTCGCTTGCGGTTCTATCCACGGCGGAGCATGATGCCGCCTTCGTCCCGGCAGCAACCCCCGGGACACCGGAAGGGATGATGACCACTTCGACCCCACGTGCGGTCTTCGTGCTCGTGGCGATGCTCGCGTTGTCACCGGTGGCAGGTGCGGTCACGCCCGAGCGACCCTCGCGACCGGAGGCGGTGCCGGCCAAGACCCCGCTGCCGCTCACCCTTGCGGATGCCATCGCCCGCGGTCTGCAGCACAACCTCCAGGCCGTATTGGCGGCACAAAACGTCGAGGCGGCGTCCGGGGCGCACCAGGTTGCCCGCGCCGCACTGCTGCCAGCGGTCGACGTCGGGGCGCGCGCTGCGCGACAGAAGATCAGCCTCGAGGAGTTCGGCCTCGCTCCGGCTCCGGGCGAGTCCCCGTTGGTGGGACCATACGACGTCGTGCGCGGCGACCTCACGCTGACCCAGAGACTACTCGACCTCGGCGCCATCAATCGCGCCCACGCCTCCAGACAACGGTTGGTGGCGGCCCGCTCCGCGCTTCAGGAGGCCCGTGATCTCGTGGTCGCAGCCTGTGCCAGCGCCTACCTGCAGGCGGTTGCGGCTGAAAGCCGGGTTGCAGCGGCACTCGCCCAGCTCGCTACCGCCCGGGCGCTGGTCGCTCGCGCCAGAAACCTCCGTGATGCCGGCACCGTAGCCGGAATCGAGGTGCTACGCGCGGAGGTCCAGCTCGCTGCCCAGCGCCAGCGGCTCATCCAGACCGAGAACGAGCGTGACCGCACACGCCTCGTCCTCGCTCGGGCAATCGGCCTGCCGATGGGCGATCCCTACGAGCTGGTCGACGCGGTCCCGTTTGCCGACCTCGAGCCAGGCAGCGTCGAAGAAGCGCTGACCCGGGCTCGCACCGCGCGGCCCGAGCTACAAGCAGCCCGGGCGCAGCTCCGCGCTGCTGAGGACATCCATGCCGCCGAGCTCGGCGACGCGTTGCCCTCGCTCGTCCTCAGCGGTGATGTCGGCAAGGTCGGACCCACCGCCGGAGCGGTGAAAGGGGTCTACACGATAATGGCGGCGGTCCGCATTCCGCTTTTCGAAGGCGGACGGGTTCGAGGCCACCTGCGCGCCAGCCGCGCAGAGGTGGAGCAGCAGCTCGCACGGATCGCCGACCTCGAGGCCGGGATCGAGCTCGAGGTGCGCATGGCGCTACTGGATCTGGCGGCCGCCGCCGAGCAGGTCAAGGTCGCGGAGGGTGCCCGCGAGCTCGCGGCCCGTCAGCTCGTCCAGGCTGAGGACCGATTTGCTGCTGGCGTGGCGAGCAACATCGAGGTGGTTCAGGCGCAGCAGGCGGTCGCTGAGGCGACCGAGAGCCACATTGGCAGCCTCCTCGCCCACAATCTCGCAAAGCTCGCTCTCGCTCGGGCGCTCGGTGTGGCGGAGACGGAGGCCGCACAGTATCTACGAGGTGTGCAGTGAGCCAGGAAACGAACGACGCGCACGAGGCGGTCGGGGTCGAGACGGCTGCAAAAGGAGGGGTATCGATGTTGCTGCGAGCCCGCAGGCTCATGATAGTCGGTGCGGTCGTCGCCGCCACGGTCGGGCTGGTGGCGTGGTTCCACTTCGCGGGCCGCGAGACCACCGACGACGCCCAGGTCGATGGTCACATCGTGCCGGTCGCGACGCAGGTCAGTGGCATCGTGCAGAGCGTGAACGTCGTCGATAACCAGCAGATCACCTCCGGCGATGTGGTGGTGGTGATCGATCCGGCCGACTTCCGAGTGGCGGTGCAGCGGGCCGAAGCCGACTTCGCCGAAGCCGAGGCCGCTCTCAACGCCGCGGAGACCGAGATCCCGATCGCCGCCGTCACGACGCAGAGCCTGTCCTCGGCTGCCGGAGCCGCGGTCGAGCGAGCCCTGGCCGGCCTCGCGGCCGCCGAGGCACGACTGGTCTCGGCGCGCGCCCGCCTGGACGAGGCAACCGCCAACGACATCCGAGCCCAACGCGACCTCGAGCGGATGACGCAGCTTCTGGCCAAGGACGAAGTATCACAGCAGCAGCACGATGCCGCCGTCGCGGCGGCTGCAGCGACCCGCGCCGCCGGCGACGCGTCGCGCGCCGCCGTGATCGAGGCGGAGAAAGGTCGCGAGAATGCCGCTGGGGTGCTGGCGCAGGCCCGCGCCGAGCAGACCACTGCGGCAACCGGACCACAGCAGGTGGAGGTCACGAAGGCGAGGGCCGCCTCGGCGAGGGCTCGCGTCGAGCTCGCCCGTGCCGCCCTCGAGCAGGCCCGGCGCAACCTCGCGTATACGACGGTCAAGGCCCCGATCTCCGGTGTCGTGAGCAAGAAGTCGGTGGAGCCAGGCCAGGTCGTCCAGGTTGGCCAGCCGCTGCTGGCGGTGGTGCCGCTCGACGACGTTTGGGTGACCGCCAACTTCAAGGAGACCCAGCTCCGCAAGATGCAGCCCGGCCAACCGGTCAGCGTTCTGGTCGACACCTACGGCCGGCGCTACCGGGGACGGGTCGACAGCATCGCCGCCGCGACCGGAGCCCGTTTCTCGCTGCTGCCACCGGAAAACGCCACCGGTAACTACGTCAAGGTCGTGCAGCGGGTGCCGGTGAAAATCGTGCTCGACGGCGGTCAGGACCCCGAGCACCTGTTGCGGCCCGGCATGTCGGTGGTGCCCACCGTGATGACCAGGTAGCCGATGGACTCCGAAAACCAGCCCCCAGTGAACCCGTGGGCGGTCGCCGGCTCGGTGATGGTCGGCACCTTCATGGTGGTGCTCGATACCACCGTGGTCAACATCTCACTCCCCTACGTGGCTGGCAGCCTGTCCGCCTCGATCGAAGAGTCCACCTGGGCGTTGACCTCGTACCTCGCAGCCAACGCGGTGATCCTGCCGATCACGGGATGGCTGGCAGCGCTATTTGGCCGCAAGCGGCTGTTCATCCTCTCCGTGGCCTCCTTCACCGCCGCCTCGCTGCTCTGTGGCTTGGCGCTGAGCCTCCCGGCGCTCGTCCTCTTTCGCATCGTCCAAGGTGCCAGCGGCGGCGTCATGCAGCCGCTCTCCCAGGCCATCATGCTCGAGGCGTTCCCGCGCCAGGAGCGCGGCAAGGCGATGGGGTTTTTCGGGATCGGCGTCGTCGTGGCGCCGATCCTGGGCCCGGTCCTCGGCGGCTGGCTCACCGACAACTACTCGTGGCGCTGGGTGTTCTACATCAACATCCCGGTCGGCATCGTAGCGATCCTGCTGCTGCGCCGGTTCCTCCACGATCCACCGTACCTTGACCGCTCGGGAAAGCGCATCGACGCGTGGGGGATTGGCCTCCTGGCGGTGGGGATCGCCGCCTTGCAGATTGCCCTCGATAAAGGCCAGGAAGAGGACTGGCTCGCCTCTGCCTGGATCATCGGCCTGCTCGTCACAGCTGCCGTTTGTCTGACCGTATTCGTCGTCCACACGCTGCGGGTAGCCCACCCGGTGGTCAAGCTGCGGGTGTTCGCAGACCGGACGTTCACCTTGGGCACGGTGCTCGTGACGCTCATGAGCTTCGTGCTGTTCGGCTCCCTCGTGATGCTGCCCCTGCTGCTGCAAACCCTCATGAGGTACCCACCGCTCGAAGCCGGGCTCGCGATGGCTCCGCGTGGTGTCGGCTCACTCATTGCCATGCCGCTCGTCGGGCTGCTGGTCGCCCGCACCGATCCGCGGCGGTTGCTGGCGCTCGGCTTCGTGCTCGGCGGGTTCACCCTGCTGTGGCTCTCCTGGCTCAACCTCGACGCCGGGTTCTGGGACCTCGCCTGGCCGCAGTTCATCCAGGGCATCGCCTTCGGCCTGTTGTTCGTACCCCTCACCACGACCACGATGGACGGCATCGCCCGCGCTGAGATGGGTAACGCGACCAGCGTCTTCAACCTCATGCGCAACCTCGGCGGGAGCATGGGGATCGCCGCGGTGCAGACGCTTTTGGCCCGTGACCGGCAGGCACACGTCAACATCCTGGGCAGCCACGTCGATCCCTTCTCGCCTGCCGCGCAGGCGTGGCTGCGTAACCTCCAAAGCGCCTTCATCGCCCGGGGCAGCGACGCGGTCACCGCCGGTCGGCAGGCTCTCGCGGCCGCCTTCGGCATGGTCCAGAAACAAGCAGCAATGATCTCGTTCATCGACGCCTTCCGGCTGCTGGCGTTGATCTTCCTCCTGCTCGCGCCGCTGGCGCTGCTGCTGCGCCGTCCCGAACACCAGCGCGGACCGACGGTTGCGGTCGGCGAGTAGGAAGAGGCGGCGGTCGGCGTCAGGTGGTGGTGGTGCCACCGTTTCGGACGCGGCGCTGGCGAGCCGCCACGACCTCGGTCACGAGCCGAGCCGCGAGATCCAGCCCGACCTTCGAAGTATCGAGGCAGAGGTCATAGCACGAGAGGTCGTTCCAGTCGTGTCCCGTGAAGGTGCGGATGAACCGCGCTCGGTCGTTGTCGGAGGAGTCGACCCGGGCGGCGGCGGTGGCCAGGTCGAGACCTGACAGCTCCATCACCCGGCGGATGCGCCAATCGCGGTCGGCGCGCAGGGCCACCGACACGAGGCCCGGGTGGCCGGCCAACACGTGGAAGCCGCCCCGCCCCACGATCACTGCGTCGGTGCGAGCGGCCGTCTCGCGAATGATCCGGCTTTCGACCCGGAACAGCTCCTCCTCGTAAAGCGGCGGCGCGCCCAGCGGCACGTACGTTCCCTCGGGAGCCGAGAGGGCAAACGCCCCCAACACGCGATCCCATACCGAGGCAGCACGCTCCTCCCGGAGCTCCACCTCACCCTCAGCGAGGTCGAGGGTACGCGCGGCAGACTGCAGGATCTCCCGGTCGACGAACGCCATGCCGCACCGTCCGGCCACCGCTCTCCCAACGAACACGCCACCGCTGCCGAGCTGCCTCGAGATCACCAGCACCGTGGTCGCACGTGCTGACATGGCGCCTCCCGAAGTCGCGAGCGCTCGCACCGCCGTCGCCACCAGACACTCGCGACTCACTTGCATGGTAGCGCGGCGTCGCCACAGTGGCGGCAACCCTTCACGATCCGGCGCCCCCTTCTGCCCCGGCTTCGTGGTCGCCGGTGTCCGGATGCGCGGCTTTCGGCAGGGGGCTTGACAGCCGACATACGAATGGGGTAAAACTAACGAGTCGGTTAAACCGTCTTGTTAGTTATGGAGATCGCAATGCCAAGACAGCGCACTGAGGAACGGGAGGGTTCGCCGCGCGAGCGAATCCTCACCGCGGCCGCCGAGGCGTTCGCGGAGCACGGTTATGACGGAGCTAGGGTGGATGAGATCGCCCGGCGCGCCGGCGTCAACAAGGCGATGCTCTACTACCATGTGGGGGACAAGGCCGCTCTGTATGGTGCGGTCGTCGCCGGATTCATCTCCCATGTCGAAGAGGTGCTCAGCGAGCGCATCGCCCAAGCGGCGACGCCGGCTGACAAGCTGCGCGCCATGCAGGACACCCTCCTTGCCCTCGCGGTGCAGCGCCCCGCCTACCCGCAGATCATGATGCGCGAGATCGCCGCTGGTGGTACCCACCTCTCGATGTCGGTGCTGCGCCGCATGGTCGGCGTGCTCGGCCTCACCCGCACGATCGTGCTCGAGGGACAGGCGGCTGGCGAGCTCCGCCACATCGACCCGCTGGTCGCCCACCTCATCATCATCGCCAGCGCCGTCTTCATTGCCAACACCCTACGGTTTAGCGAGCGCTTCGCCGCCGCCGGTGCGGCGATACCGTCGCCGCTTCCACCCCCGGACGAGATCGCCCGCCGCATCACCGACATCCTGCTGTTCGGCATCGCCGCCCGCCCGGCGGAGGGAGGAGACCAGTGAGCCAGCACCCCAAACCCGCCACGCTCTGTCTGATTCTCACCGTCGGCGCGCTCATCGGGTGCGCGCAACCTCGCGAGAGCTCCCGCATCCACGCCTCCGGCCACGTCGAGGCCACCGAGGTCCGGATCGCCGCCAAGATCGGCGGTCGCCTCGCCGAGCTACCGTTGCAAGAAGGTGCTTCGGTGCACGCCGGCGAGGTCGTGGCGCGCTTCGAGACAGTGGACATCGACAACGACCTCGCCCGTGCTCGCGGGGAGCTGGCGGCGGCCGAGGCACGGCTGGCGCTTCTTGCAGCCGGCACCCGCCGCGAGGACCTCGATCGGGTGGCCGCCGAGGTGGCACGCCTCGGGGCCGATCTCGCGGCTGCCCGCCGCGACGTCGAGTGCCTCGACGGGCTCGCGTCCCGCGGAACGGCCACGGAGAAAGCCAGGGACGATGCTCGCACCCGCATGGCGGTGCTCGACCACGCGCTGGCTGCGGCCCAGGCCGAGCAAGCGAAAGCAATCGCCGGCCCGCGTCCGCAGGAGATCGCCCAGGCCCGTGCCCAGCGTGACGCTGCGGCGGCACTCGTGGCCACGGTCGAGCAGCGCCGCGCCGACGCCACCGTCGTTGCGCCCCGCAACGGCGTGATCACCCAGCGGACAGCGGAGCCGGGGGAGATTCTGGCCCCCGGCGCGCTGCTCGCGGTGCTCACCGACCTCGACCAGCCGTGGCTGACGGTCTATGTCGACGAGCCTTCGCTGGCGCAGATTCACCTGGGCGAGCGCGTGACCGTGCAGGCTGACGGGCACACCGACGCCTTCGAGGGGACGGTCTCGTACATCGCCAAGGTGGCGGAGTTCACGCCCAAGAACGTCCAGACCCCCGAGGAGCGTGCCAAGCTCGTGTTCAAGGTCAAGCTCGCTCTCGATAACCGGGAAGGGGTCTTCAAGCCGGGAATGCCGGCCGACGCGTACTTCCAGGGGACGGGAAACAAGGAGAAGGGAAGCGGGAGATGAGCGAGCGGCTGATCGATGTTCGCGGCCTGACCGTCAGATACGGAACGATGACGGCAGTGGACAGCATCGCTCTGGCGGTGGAGCGCGGCGAGGTGGTGGGGCTCATCGGCCCGGACGGCGCGGGCAAGACCTCGACCCTGCGGGTGATCGCCGGGTTGCAGCGGGCAGCAGCCGGAAGCGTCACCGTCCTCGGCCACGACGTCTGGGCACACCGGCGGGCGCTCCACCACTCACTCGGCTATCTCGCGCAAAGGTTCGCCCTTTACGGCGACCTCACGGTGAACGAGAACGTGCAGTTTTTCGCGCTCCTTCTCGGCGTGCAGCGCTGGCGGTCGCGACGCGAGATGCTGCTCGAACGGGTCGGACTCGCCGCCTTCCGTGACCGCCAAGCCGATCGCCTGTCCGGCGGCATGAAGCAGAAGCTGGCACTCGCGTGCAGCCTGATGCACGAGCCGCAGGTCCTCGTCCTCGACGAGCCCACCACCGGCGTCGACCCGGTCACCCGCCGCGAGCTTTGGAAGCTGCTCGCCGGGCTGGTCGCCGAGGGCCTCACGCTGGTCGTGGCGACACCGTATCTCGATGAAGCCGAGCGCTGCTCACGCGTTGTGCTCATGCACCGCGGCCGCGTGCTGGCTGACGCTACGCCGGCCGCAGCCCGCGCGCTCATGCACGGGACGGTGGTAGAGGTGCTGGCCGAGCCTCGCGGCCGCGCCGTCGAGGCGCTCCGCCAGGCGCCCGACGTCCTGGACGTGCAGCCGTTCGCGGCCCGTCTCCACGTCTGGCTCTCCGCCGATCGGCCTGCCGAAGAGTCGGTCCGCCTCACGTTGGCTTCGGCCGCTGTCAGGGTGCTCGACATCCGCGTCATTCCACCCACCCTCGAGGACACCTTCCTTTATCTCACGCGCGACGCCAGCGCGGGGGAGGCAGCGTGATGACGAAAGCGACCGGTGGCTGGTGGCGTGCTGCTGGCTTCCTCGGCAGGCTAGAGGTGAGGCCTGGCGGCTGGTCTTGGGGCGGGTTTCGGGCCACGGATCACGGGCTACGATCGATGATACTGGTTGCCGCTCTGGCGTCGCTGCTGCCGCTGCCCGCGATCGCAGAGCCCGTACGGCTCGACGCTGCAGCGGCAACCGAGCGCGCACTGGCGGTCTCGCAGCTCGCCGTGGCGGCACGGGAGCGGGTCGCGGCGGCGGATGCGGCGGTGGGCGCCGCCAACGCCGCACGGTGGCCAACCGTGGGCACCTTCGCCTTTGCTGCCCAGCGCAGCTCGGTGCCGGAGCTCGTGCTTCCGCTGGCCATCCCAGGCCGACCGACCACCGTCCTCGCCCCCAATATCACGACGGTGTACGGTACGGGTTTGCAGGTTCAACAGGTGCTGCTCGCCGGCGGTGCCGTCGACGCCCAGCGCCGGGCCTCCAGCTCGGAGGCTGACGGTGCCCGCGCCCGGGCAGCCCAGACGCTCGCCGAGGTGTGCTTCGCGGCCCAAGCGATGTACTGGGACGCCGTGCGCTCCCGAGCCGGCCTGGAGCTGGCCCAGGCGCAGGA
This sequence comes from Holophagae bacterium, assembly GCA_012516935.1. Classification (GTDB taxonomy): domain Bacteria; phylum Acidobacteriota; class Thermoanaerobaculia; order Thermoanaerobaculales; family Thermoanaerobaculaceae; genus JAAYVZ01. The sequence continues at coordinate 24,836 of JAAYVZ010000031.1, read as the reverse complement.
GCGGCGCGCCATCCGGCTGCTCGAGGACACGAGGGCGCTCGCTGACGCCGGTATGGCGGTGCGCGCCGATCTCTTGGCCGCCGAGGAGCGGCTCGCCACCGCCAGGCTGGGGCTCGTCCGGGCCGAGGCCGCGGAGTCGGCGGCCTTGGCGCACCTGGCATCGGTGCTCGACCTCGACTGGCGCCAGCTCGAGCTTGCCGACTCGCTCGCCGGACCGCGGCCCGACTCGCCGGCCGACCTCGCGATGCTCCAGACCGAGGCTCTCGCCAGCCGAGCCGAGCTCAGGGCGGCCCGAGCCCTCCGCGCCGCTCTTGCCGCCCGCGAGACGCTCGCCGTCGCTCCCACGAGACCGAGCCTCGCGGCGAGCGCTCAGTGGGACCTGGCCCGTCCCAACCAGCGCTTCTTCCCGATCACCGACGAGTGGAACGACTCTTGGAGCGTCGGGCTATCGGCCGGCTGGAGGCTGTTCGACGGCGGCAAGGCACGGGCCGATCGAGCCGCTAGCCGCGCCCGACTGCGGGCCGCCGACGCCGAGCTTGCTGAGCTCGAGCGCCGAGTCCGCCTCGAGGTCGAGGACGCGGTGCGCGAGCTCACAACCGCGCTCGTCGCTACTACCGCCGCGGACGCCGCAGCAGCAGCTGCCACCGCCCGCCAGTCGGCGGCCCGCGAACGCCATGCGGCCGGCCTCGCGGCGATGGCCGAGATCCTCGACGCCGAGGCCCAGCTCGCCGCGGCAGAGCAGCAGCAGGTCGCGGCGCGAGCCGGTGCCTGGGTGGCACGGGCGGCGCTCGAGAAAGCGGTCGGCCGATGAGTCAGCCGGCGGTGCGCGCGGTCGAGCTCTCCCGGTGGTTCGGCGCCTTCCGCGCCGTGGATCGGGTGAGCTTCGAGGTGGGCACAGGCGAGGTCTTCGGCTTCCTCGGCTCCAACGGCGCCGGCAAGACGACGACGATCCGCATGCTCTGCGGCCTGCTCGCTCCCTCCTCCGGGAGCGGCGAGGTGTTGGGCTTCGACGTCGCCACCCAGCCGCACGAGATCAAGCGCCGCATCGGCTACATGTCGCAGCGCTTCTCACTCTATGCCGACCTCACCGTGGATGAGAATCTGGCGTTCTGGGGCGGTGCCTACGGGCTGGGCGGCGCGCGGCTGCGCGAGCGCGTGGCGTGGGCGATCGAGGTCGGTGCGCTCGCCTCGCGCCGGGGCACGGTCGTGCGCGAGCTGCCGGTCGGGTTCCGCCAGCGGCTCGCCCTCGGCTGTGCGTTGCTCCACGAGCCGCCGATCGTGTTCCTCGATGAACCCACCGGCGGGGTCGACCCGGAGGCCAGGCGCCGCTTCTGGGACCTCATCGACACCCTGGCGGCCGCCGGCACGACGGTGTTCGTCACCACCCACTACATGGACGAGGCGGAGCGTTGTGGGCGTGTCGCGCTGATGCACGCCGGCAAGTTGCTGGCGCTCGACACCGTACCGCGGCTGAAAGCTCGCTTCGAGTCCGGAACCGTGGTCGAGATCGCCTGTCCCCGCCCCGCCGCGGCGATGCGCCACCTCGAGGGTCTCCCGGCGGTCCACGAGGTCGCTCTGTTCGGCGACCTGCTCCACGCGATCCTGGCCGCCCCGGGAGCGGCCAGCGGCCTGGTCGCCGCACTCGAGGCAGCCGGCCACGCTCCTGCCACCGTCACCGCCATCGACCCTTCGCTCGAGGACGTCTTCATCCACGTCATCTCCCGACCCTCGACCGGGAGGGAGCAGGCATGATCCGCCGCACCCTGGCCGTGGCCGTCAAAGAGCTACTCCAGCTCCGCCGCGACTGGCGGGTCGTCTTCACGCTCGTCCTCATGCCGGTGGCACTGGTCCTGATCTACGGGTACGCCCTTTCGTTCGACGTCGAGCACATCCGCCTCGTCATCGTCGACCAGGACGGCAGCCGCGCGGCCCGTGAGGTGGCTCGGGCGTTCCTCTCGAGCGGCCACTTCGACCATATCGGCACCACCCGTGACGTTCGCGAGCTGGACCGGTGGCTCGACACCGGTCACGCCCAGGTGGCCCTCGTCGTGCCCTCCGGTTACGGCGCGGACCTCGCCGCTCACCGCTTCACGACGCTTCAGCTCGTCCTCGACGGCTCCGACTCCCAGACCGCCAATACGGTGCTGGCGTATGCCCAGCAGATCGTCGCCAGCGTGACGCCACTGGTGCGTGTCAGCGGCACCGGGCCAGCGCTCGCGGCGCCGCTCGTCTGGTACAACCCCGACCTTGCGTCGGCACGTTTTTTGGTGCCTGGCCTCGTGGCATTCATCCTCATGATCACCGCCGTGATTGCCACCGCCCTCGCGGTGGTGCGGGAGAAGGAGCGGGGCACCCTCGAGTCGCTGCGCGCCACGCCCCTGATGGCGCTCGAGCTTCTGATCGGCAAGACCCTACCTTACCTCGTGATCGCCTCGGCGGCGGCGGCCGCCTCGCTGACGCTGGCATGGGCGCTGTTCGACGTGCCGATCCGTGGCTCGCTCGGCTGGCTGGCGGTCGTGACGGTGCTCTACCTCCTCGGTGGTCTGGGCTGGGGCGTGCTCATCTCGACTCTGGCCGAGACCCAGCAGGTTGCGTTCCAGGTCAGCCTGCTGTCCTCGATGCTCCCGACCATGCTCCTGTCCGGCTTCATTTTCCCGATCTCCTCGATGCCCGAGGCGTTGCAGTGGATCAGCCACATCGTGCCGGCGCGCTACTTCCTGGTGGCGCTGCGGGCGATCGTGCTCAAGGGTGCGGGCCCCGAGATGTGGTGGCAGCAGGTCGTAGGGCTGGTCGTTTACGCGACCGTCGTCGGCTCGCTGGCCACCGCCCGCACGGTGAGGAGCCTCTGATGCGCGCGCTCCTCGTCATCCTGGTCAAGGAGCTGCGGCAGCTTCGCCGCGACCCGAAGATCCTGCCCATCCTCTTCCTTGCGCCGGCCTTCCAGCTCGTCATCCTGGGCTACGCGGCAACCACCGATGTGCGCCACGTCGAGCTCGCGGTGTGCGACCTCGACCGCAGTGCGGAGAGCCGGAGGCTCGTGCAGCGGTTCGAGGGCTCCACCTACTTCCGTGTCACTGGCCGCGTCGACGACCAGAACGGACTCGATCGGCTCTTGCAGGACGGCACCGCTCGCGTGGCTCTCACCATCCCGGCCGGCTTCGCGGCCGAACGGAACGCCGGGCGGGTCGGGACCGTACAGCTGCTCACCGACGGCTCTGACGCGATGTCGGGTAGCGCCGCCCTCGGGTACGCGAACGGAGTGCTCCGCTCGGTGGCGGCGGCCGGGGTGCGGCCCCTCGTCGAGCTGCGCCCGGTGGTGCTCTACAACCCCGATCTGGCCAGCCGCAACTTCATGGTACCCGCGGTCCTCTCACTCATCCTCATGATCATGACAATGATGCTCACGGCGATGGCGATCGTTCGTGAGAGCGAGACCGGCACCCTCGAGCAGCTCCTGGTCACCCCGCTCACCCCGGGCCATCTCATCCTGGGGAAGCTCATCCCCTACGCGCTCGTGGGTCTGGTCGAGGCGCTCTCAACCCTGCCGGTGGCGCTGTTCTGGTTCCGAGTACCGCTGCGCGGCTCGCTCCTCACCCTGCTCGCCTTCACCGTGCCGTTCATGCTCTGCAACCTGGGGCTGGGGTTGCTCATCTCGACGATCTCCCGCACCCAGCAGCAGGCGATGATGCTGACGGCGTTCGTCTTCATGATGCCGCAGATCTACCTCTCCGGTTTCGCCTTTCCGATCCAGAACATGCCCAAGGGCTTCCAGCTCGTGACCTACCTCGTACCACTGCGGTACTACATCACGATTCTGCGCGGCATCTTTCTCAAGGGCATCGGGATCGAGGTGCTGTGGCCGCAAGCACTGGCGCTCACCGGTCTCGGGGTGGCGATCCTCCTGCTGGCCCGGATGCGCTTCCGCCGCCGCTTGGGGTGAGCCACAGCTCGGCGCGTGCAGACGGATCGAGCTCGCGCACACTCGTGCCGTACTCCGTCGCGCCGTCCTCGACGGCGGCGAACCGGCGAGCGAACTCCTCGTTCGTCGCCTGCAAAGCCGCCTCGGGGTCGATTCCGAGCCGGCGCGCCAGATCGGCGAGGAAAAAGAGCGCCTCACCCAGCTCGGTGGCCACCTCCTGCTTGTCCCTGCGCGCCAAGGCGTGGTGAGCGACGGCGGGCGCCTGGGCCAGAGCCCGCGCGACCGCCCCGTCCGGGGGCGCGACCTCGCCCCAGACCAGCCCCAGCGCAGCCGCCTTTTCGGTCATCCGACGGGCCTTGAGCAGGGCCGGCAGGGAGCGCGGAACCCCGGCCAAGGCCCCAACCTTGGTGCGCTCCCGCTGTTTGATCGTCTCCCAGTTGCGGACCACCTGGGCGGCGTCGTCGACCTCGTCGCCGCCGAAGACGTGAGGGTGCCGGCGGACCATCTTGGCGTGGATTTTTTCGCACACGTCGGCGATGTCGAACCAGCCCCGTTCGCGGGCGAGTTGGGCGACGAGCACGATCTGGAAGAGGAGGTCGCCGAGCTCGCCGGCAAGCTGCTCTTGGTCACCGGCCGAGATGGCATCGATCACCTCGTACGCTTCCTCGATGATGTAGGCCCGCAAGCTCTCGAGCGTCTGCTCCCGGTCCCACGGGCACCCCGCGGGAGCCCGCAGACGCTCACAAAGCTCGACCAGCGAAACGAAGACGGCGGCGTTCGTCATGGCTGGGGAGTATAGCGCCGGCTGCTGCGCGGCTCCGCCGGCTCCGGTTCCGGACGCTGTGGCTTGTCTGGCCAGATCCGACCGCGTAAGATGGGCCAGCGTCGAGGAGGCAGCAGTGGAGGATCGGCCGGATCGCAAGCAGGTGAAGGTCATCGATCGGCGATGGCTCACTCCGGAGGGCGAAGCCCGCCACGATGTCGACCTGTCACCGCCCGAGCCCCCGCAGCCTGCAGAGCTTCCTGCCCCCATTCCACCTCCACCTGAGCCCCCGCAGCCGAGCCCTCGCGAGGCTGGGCACGCCGCGCTACCGTCCCAGGTCTTGCTCGACACGGTGGATTTCCTGGCCCAGTACGCGATGGCCTTCCTCACGGGGCAGGTCCCCGGGGTGCCCCGTAACCCCGACGCGGCTCGTCTATTCCTCGACATGCTGGCTGTGGTACAGGAGCGGGCGCGGGCCCACGCGTCCCTCCAGGAAGCGAAGGTCCTGGACGATGTGCTCTACCAGCTCAGGCTGCAACTGGTGGCGACGAGTCGCTAGCATCGTCGTCGGGCTCTTCCTGCTTGCCGCCGCGGCGGGCGCACAACCGTCCGCGGAGACTCGTGGGGGCGATATCGAGCAGGTGTGGGCCCGCCTCTCGCAGAGCATCGACAACCAGAAGCTCGACACGCTCAAGGACCAGGTCGACGAGATCAGGCACCTGGCCTCGAACCTCGGCCTCACCCGTTTGACCCCGTTGGCCACCGCGCTCGTGGTGCGGGCGCGGGCCATGCCTCCCGACACCGCAATCACGCTGCTCCGCCACGCCGTGGTCCTCGATCCGGAAAACCCCGAGGCATGGTTGGCGCGGGGAACGCTCGCCCTGCGCCGGGGTGCCGTGGGATCGGGGCTCGCGTCCCTGGGGCGCGGTGTGATAGCTCTTTTCAACGACCAACGATTCAGCCATTTCACCTGGCCATCGCTGCTTCTCGCTCTGGTGCTCGCCTTGCTCATCGTTGTCGTGGTGGGGGCGCTGCTCGGCGTGAGACACGGCCTCGCGTTGCTTTGGCACGACCTCACCGAGCTGGGAGCACAGCTCCGCCTCGGGCCCAATGCCTTCGTGCTCAACCTTTTCATCGTCGGCTTACCGCTTTTCGTGGGAGGTGATCCGCTGTGGGAGGCGCTGTGGGTGTTCGCGCTCTGCTGGGCATACCTCACGCCGGCTGGTAAGGCGACCGGCGGCGTGCTGCTGGCGTTCGTGGCTGCGACTCCACTGCTAACGGAGATGGCAACCCGATCCGTCACCCATCCGCCCAACCCTATTCTCCGGGCGACCAGTGCCCTGGCAGAGCAACGCTACGACCCGCAGGCGGTCGAGGACTTGGCCGGCCTCGTCGACGTGTTCGGAGGCGAGGCTGACTATTACCGGCTTCTCGGCGATGCCTACAGACAGCACGGCCAGCTCGACGCCGCCGCCTGGTCCTACCGTGAGGGGTTGCGGCTGAGCCCTCAAGACGGCCCACTTGCGCTCTCGCTCGGCGTCGTGAACTATCTCGACAACGACTTCAACGCAGCCTTGCAGGCGTTCCAGACCGCCCGCGACCGCGGCACCCAATTGGTTGTCTCCAACTACAACCTGGCGTTGACCTTGGCGCAGACATACCTGTTTCCCGAGAGCGAGGCGGCGATGGCCGCGGCCAAAGCCGCCGATCCCGCGCTCTTCAGCCAGCTCACCAAAGGTCGCAGCCACCAGCTCATGCTGCCTTCCTTCGACCATGCCGATGCCCTGGCCCTGCTGGGGCGCAAGGACCCCATCGTGCTTCTCAACCAGGGTTTGCTCCCTCCACCCCTGGCCCGCGAACGCTCGTACACGCACCCCTTGACTGTGGGCGCTCTGTTCTCACTGTTGCTGGCGGTAGGGCACTTTCTCTTGCGGCGTCACCACGGACTGGCAACCGCATGCGCCAAGTGCGGACGGCCGTTTTGTCGACGCTGCAAGCTCTCGACCGAGAGTCAGACCTACTGCACGCAGTGTGTCAACATTTTTCTCAAGAAGGACATGGTCGCCATCGAGACGCAGATGGCGAAGCGCGCCCAGCTCGGTCGGCGCCAGACGCTGCTCGCATGGGAGAGCCGGTTGGTCGACGTCGTCGTACCCGGCCTCGGCCTTGCCACGACGGGTGCCGTCTGGCCAGCCGTGGTGCTCGCCCCGCTCGCGGTACTGGGAGCTGCAATTGGAGCCATTTGGATCCCTCTGCTCGTGGCCCCGGCGCTCGCGCTGTCGCCGGTCTGGCTGCCGGCGCTGCCGGGTCTCGCACTTTGGGCGGCCTGCCTGGTCACCGTCCAGGTCCTGAAGCGAGGGCGGAGGTAGCGATGGCTCTCGAAGGCACTCTCAAGGACTTCTCCCTGGCCGACATCTTCCAGCTCATCGGCTTGCAGAGGAAGACCGGAGTCCTCACCCTGCGCTCATCCGAGGACGTAGTCACCATCTCGTTCCTGGAAGGTCGTGTGGTCGGGGCCGACTCCCTCAACAAGCGGCTGGAGGACCGCCTCGGGCAGGTGCTGCTCAAAACCGGAGGGGTAAGCCAGACGGAGCTCGAGGCCGCGCTCCGTACGCAAATGGAGACGCTCGAGCGGCTCGGCCACATTCTGCTGCGGCACTCGATCATCTCCAGGGAAGAGCTCCGCAAGGCCCTCGAGAAGCAGATCCTGCAGATCATCTTTCGCGTCTTCCGCTGGCAGAACGGCGACTACCACTTCTCGCAGGAGACCTCGGTCGACTACGACGCCGAGCTCGTCGCCCCCATGGGCGCCGAGAGCATCCTCATGGAAGGCGCACGGATGCTCGACGAGTGGCCGATTATCGAAAAACGCATCCCGCACCGAGGCATCGTCTTCGTATCCACGCCAGCGGCCAAGAAGGTGGAAGTGGCACCCGATGAGGAGATGCTCGAGGAAGCCGACCTCGACCTCGTTGCGACGGAGATGGCCCCCCCGACCGGTTCGGATCGCCTCCGAATCTCCGCCACCGAAGCGGATGTCCTCGCGCTCGTGGACGGCCTCAACACCGTGGACGACATCGTACGGCGGAGCCCGCACGGCGACTTCGAGACCTGCAAAGCCCTGTACGCGCTGCTCACCCGCGCCCTGGTCAGGCCGGCGACACGCGACGAGATCTCGCGCGCTGCCCTGGCGCAGAGCACCGCGCTTGCGGTCTCCGCTTCCGAGACCCCACGAATGCCGTGGCTGCTGGTCGCGCTCCTCCCGTTGCTGGTGCTCTCCTTCGTGGTGGCACGCCGCAACCCGCTGAACCCGGTGTTCGGCCCGTCCGACAAGCTGATGCCGCGCTTTGCCACCACCGTGTCGTGGGCTCGCATGTTCGGCCTCTGGCAGATCGTCCAGGGCCGGGCGGCGCTCGTCGGGGCATACCCGGATACCCTCGCCGAGCTCGTGCACGAACGCTACGTCGGTCAGGAGCGCCTGAGCGACCCTTGGGGACGCCCGTATCGGTACGTGACTCGGGAGCAGACAGTCCAGCTCTCGGGGAGCGCCTTCGACGGGACGCCGGACCCAGACCTGATCCTCGGCGTGAGGCTGGAGCCGCCCCCCGAGGATTCGGAACCTGGCCAGGCTGTCACGCTTGTGACACCTTGACAACTCTTCGCTCAGGTTCTAGATTGCACTCCTGAGGATGACTTGAGGAGGGTCCTATCAATGTCAAAGATCATCGGAATTGACCTGGGAACCACGAACTCCGTGGTTGCCGTGATGGAGGGTGGCAAGCCCACGGTGGTCGCCAACCAGGAAGGGAGCCGCACCACCCAGTCCGTCGTCGCCTTCAACGCCAACGGTGAGCGGCCGGTCGGCCAAGTCGCCAAGCGCCAGGCCGTGACCAACCCGGAGCGTACGGTTTTCTCGATCAAACGCCTGATGGGTCGACGGTTCGAGGAGGTGGAGCGGGAGATCAAGATGTTCTCCTACCACGTGGTGAGGGGGGACAACGACACGGCGCGAATCGAGATCGACGGTCGGATCTACTCGCCGCCCGAGATCTCGGCGATGGTGCTGCAGAAGCTCAAGGCGGCGGCCGAGGACTACCTCGGTGAGAAGATCGAGAAGGCCGTCATCACCGTTCCTGCGTACTTCAACGACTCGCAGCGCCAGGCCACCAAGGACGCCGGGCAGATCGCCGGGCTCGACGTCGTCCGCCTCGTCAACGAGCCGACCGCTGCTGCCCTTGCGTATGGGCTCGACAAGAAGAAAGATCAGACGATCGCGGTTTTCGACTTCGGTGGCGGCACCTTCGACATCTCCATTCTCGAGGTCGGCGAGGGCGTCGTCGAGGTCAAGTCCACCAACGGTGACACCCACCTCGGCGGCGACGACATCGATCAGCGGCTCATCGAGTGGCTCACCGAAGAGTTCCGCCGCGACCAGGGGATCGACCTATCGCGCGACCGTATGGCGCTCCAACGCCTCAAGGAGGCGGCGGAGAAGGCCAAGTGCGAGCTCTCGAGCGTGCAGGAGGCGGACATCAACCTACCGTTCATCACCGCGGACGCTTCAGGGCCGCGCCACCTGTCGATGCGGCTGTCACGCGCCAAGTTCGAGCAGCTCGCCGAAGACATCATCCAGCGCACCATAGGCCCGTGCCGGCAAGCGCTCAAGGACGCCGGCATCGAGCCGCGCGCGGTCGACGAGGTCGTCCTGGTGGGCGGTTCGACCCGTATCCCCCGGGTCCAGAAGCTCGTGACCGAGTTCTTCGGCAAGGAGCCACACAAGGGTGTCAACCCCGACGAGGTCGTAGCTGTCGGCGCGGCAATTCAGGCTGGCGTGCTCGGCGGCGAGGTGCGGGACCTGCTCCTGCTCGACGTCACGCCCCTCTCGCTCGGCGTCGAGACTCTCGGCGGCGTGATGGACGTCGTGATCCCCCGCAACACCACCATTCCGAGCCGCAAGTCCAAGGTCTACAGCACGGCCGACGACAACCAGACCCAGGTCGAGGTACACGTCCTCCAGGGCGAACGGCCGATGGCACGCGACAACCGGCCTCTCGGGAACTTCCACCTCATCGGCATTCCCCCGGCGCCGCGCGGCATCCCGCAGATCGAGGTGACGTTCGACATCGACGCTAACGGCATTCTTCACGTCACGGCCAAAGACCTCGGCACAGGTAAGGAGCAAAAGATCCAGATCACCTCGTCCTCGGGCCTATCTGAGCAGGAGATCCAGCGCATGGTTGGCGAGGCCGAGCAGCATGCCGAGGACGACCGGCAACGCCGGGAGGAGGTCGAATCGCGCAACCGCCTCGACACCCTCATCTACTCGACCGACAAGCTCCTCAACGAGAACCAGGAGAAGCTGCCGCCCGAGCAGAAGCAGGAGATCGAGTCGGCGCTGGCGGACGCCAAGCGGGCGATCGAGGAGTCCAGAAAGCCGGCGATGGACGCCGCGTACGAGAAACTCACGAAAGCCTCCCACCGACTGGCCGAGGAGATCTACCGTCGGGTCGGGCCACAGCCTGGGAGCGGCGGCGCGGAGTCGCAGGCTGACCAACCGACCGGTCCGGCCGCCGACGGCGAGGTCGTCGACGCCGAGTACGTCGATGTCGATCCCAAGCCCACCAACTGAGGTCGGCGATGGGAGGAACGCTGCGATCGGCCGCCCAGCCGCTCCACCTGACCCCGCGTCTGTGTGAGCGCCTCGAGCCCGGCACATCCCCGGATCGCCTCACCGCGGTCGCCGGTTCGGCACTCGTCGGGCCGGCGACCGACCTCGGTGAGGCCGCGGACGAGCGTGTCGTCGACCGCGGTGTGCCGGGGTGTGGCCATGATCACCTGTCGCTCGCCCGTGCCGACACCGTCCTGGTCCTGGACGGCGAGCACGCCGAGCCAGGGGTGACCTTCCTCCGGGCTGAACGCTCCCACGATCGCTTCCCGTGCTCCATCGTCTTTCCCGCCGAGGTCGCAAGGCCGCCAGAAGCGGTCCTCGGGCGCGGCGTCGCCACGGCACGAATGCGGCGCGCGCCCGAGCCTTCGCGCCGCCGCACGCCGGTTCAGGAGCAGGCATGAGCTCCGACCGTCCGCGCCGCTTCCACATGATCCGCTGGGTGGCTGAGCGCTACGCCATCCACCCCCAGACCCTCCGTCTGTACGAACGCGAGGGCCTCCTCAAGCCCTCCCGCAGCGAGGGCAACACCCGGCTCTACGATGACGCCACCTGTGCTCGTCTGGAGTACATCCTGACCCTGACCCGCGACCTGGGAGTGAATCTCGCGGGCGTTGAGGTTATTCTTCAGATGAAGAGCCGGATCGAGGTTCTCGAGCGGGAGCTGGGGAGGTTGAGTTCCGCCCTCGAGCGGGAGCTGGCCAACCGCGGCGGAGTGCCGCGCGAGCACGCCCTTGCCCACCGACCTCGCACCGGTCTCGTCCCGGGCGAGGGAGAATGACCAGCGACGAGCGACACCACGACCCCGAAGCTTCGCTCTTGCGCCGCTACCTGCAGGAGATCGGGCGCTACCGTCAGCTCACCCCCGATGAGGAAAAGGCGCTCGGCACCCGCATCCAAGCCGACGGAGACCCGGAGGCGTTGCGTCATCTCGTAGAAGCCAACTTGCGCTTCGTCGTCGCTTACGCCAAGCGCTTTCGGCACTCCCGGGTGAGCCTGCTCGACCTCATCAACGAGGGGAATATCGGCCTCATCCAGGCGGCTCGCAAGTTCGACCCCGACAAGAACGTCAAGTTCATCACCTATGCCGTGTGGTGGATCCGTCAGGCGATCCTGCACGCCCTCTCGCAGCACGGCGCCACCTTCCGCTTGCCCCAGAAGCAGGCCAACGTGCTGTACCGGATCGAACGCTCCCGCCAGGCCCTGGGGCGCGAGCTCGAGCGCACACCCACCGAGTCCGAGCTCGCCGAGGAGCTCGACATGAATCCCGAGGAGGTGCGGCTCCTGCTCTCCTCGAACCAATCGATCCTGTCCCTCAACGAGCCGATCGACGAGGACGGCGAGGCCGAGCTCGGGGACCTCCTCGAGCAGTACCTACTGCCGGATACCGACGAGCGCATCCTCCGCGAGTCGTTCGAGCGGTCGCTGCGCGAGGCGCTCGGCAAGCTCTCCCAGAAGGAGCGTCAGGTGCTCAACCTTCGATTCGGGCTCGAGGACGACAACCCACTCACCCTCAGGGAGATCGGTGAGCAGCTTGGGATCTCGAGAGAGCGCGTCCGGCAGATCGAGAACCAGGCACTGACGAAGCTCCGACGCAGCTCGCAGGTGCGCGCCCTCGCCGGCTACCTGAACTGAGGCGGCGGCCGCCCACCCGCCGGTCGAGAGCCGAAGATCGAGAGCTCTTCCCCACCCCCCGGTGCCCCCTCCTGGAAACCTGGACCTGGCCTAGACGCCGACGAGAGATGGGCAAGCTCCTCCCCGACCTGGCTTTGTCGTGGACGTGGACGCCGTCCCCGCCCCTGTGATCCTCGTTCCGGGCATCATGGGCGCTGGCGGAGGTTGCCGGGAAGCTCCTCGACGGCCAAGCGCAGCACCTTTGCGATGTCCTCCGGGCTCGTCGCCTTCATGAAGTTGGCAACGATCGAACGGTTGCGGCAGATCCACGACAGCCGGGCGAGCCACCGCAGGTGGGCCATGTCCTTGCGCAGCGCAAGGAGGAAGAACAGGTGGGTCGGCCGCTCGTCGGGTGAGCCGAACGCCACACCCTTGCCGGAGCGCGCAAGGAAGAGAAACTGCCGGGGGAACTTCTCTGCGGCACGGTGGCGGGCGTGCAGAAAGGCGACACCGTTGGGCATGGCAGTCGGCACCATGCGCTCGCGCTCGTTCAGTGCCGACTCGAGCCATCGCGCGTCGCTGACCAGCCCACGCGCGGCCACGGCCTCCACCACCTCACCGATCACGCCCTCACGGGTCGACGCGGTGAGGTCCGAGATGATGTTGGTCGGCTGGAAAAGCTCGGACAGGGCTGGATCTGCGGCCTCCAGCATGGGCTGATGCTCGCGGTCGTCCACGGCGGCTCCTTTCCCCGCGCGCGCGGGTCGCCGGCATTGTAGTCCAGCCGCGGCCAACGGGAAGGGGGGGGTGGATTCGTTGGTCCTGCTCCTTGCGGGCTGCGGTATCCTCCCGTTTGTCGGGGCGGACCGACCACGTCGCGCCCAGAGAAGGGGGTGCTTTGGCTCCACCTCAACATGATCCGGACGCTCCTTCTCCCGAGGACCTCGCTGGCACGCTCGTGTACGCTCGGCAGCTCGTGGCCAGAAACGAGCTGCGCCGGGCCGCGAGGCTGCTCGAGGAGCTCGTCAACCGCATCCCAGACCCCGAGGCCCTCCTCATGTTGGCCAAGATCGAGATCGAGCGCCCGACGACCCAGGGGCAGGCGCTCGAGCACCTCCGCCTCGCAACTGTCGGCAACCCGCAGCTCACCGAGGCGTGGCTCCTGCTGGCCAACTACTGGGGCCTCCGCGGCCAACCGGACAAGCAGAAGCGCTGTCTCGAGAAGATCCTCTCGTACGACCCCCGCAACCGTGACGCCCGTGATGCCGTCGAGCTGCTGGCCACGAGACGCTGAGCCGCACGACCGGAGCCGGAGGAGTGAGCATGCCAGAACCGAAAAGTGATCCACCGCCACCGCCTCGTTGGCAAGAGGAGCTCGGAGCCGCTATCACCGTCGCCGATGAGACCGGCCGCATCGTCGCCATCAACCGCCGGGCCGCCGAGACGCTCGCTGCCGAGGGCGGGCGCGCCCTTCTCGGCAGCGACGTCTTCGCCTGCCACCCCGAGCCGGCCCGGGCGTTGCTGCGCGAGATGTACGCCGAGCACCGTGCTCACCACTACACCATCAACAGGCAGGGGCAGAAGAAGATCATCCACCAAATGCCCGTATTCACGGACGGGGAGTTCAGAGGCTTCGTCGAGATCTCGATCCCGATCCCCGACGAGATCCCTCACTTCGATCGCGACTGAAAGCTCAGGGCGGCCCGTCCGGAGCCAGCGTGGTCCCGGGCATCGGCAGGGCGAAGACCTGGGTGACGACGAACTCGACCCGATCGAGTTCGCCCTTGCGGGTGGCGACGCCGATACCGACATGCGTGAAATGCGGAGAAAGGAGGTTGCTCCGATGCGCCGGGCTGGCCATCAAGCCGGCGTGCACCTCGAGGATCGACTCGCTCTTCGAGAGGTTCTCGGCCGCGCGCAAGGCCCGCCAGCCGCTGGCATGGAAGCGCTCGCCGAAGTCGCCGCGCCGGGGAGAACGATGGCCGAAAAACCCCGCTTCAACCATGTCCGTCGAGTGCGCCCTCGCCATCGCTCGCAGCCTCGTATCGACGATCAGAGGCGCCAGGTTGAGCCGCCGCCGCTCCGCGTTGGCCAGATCGAGCAGGTACCGCTCCGCCTCGACCGCCGTGATGGGCACGATCCGGCTGACGACCGGGCTCGACCATGTGGTGGCCGGCTGGCCCCCCACCTGGATCGCGAGCAGCGCCAGCACCTCGGGACCGAAAGCCCCGTCCGCCAGGAGCTCCAGGGTGTACTCGCCAGCCTCTCGCAGGGCACCGGTGGCCACCGTGGCCACCCCACCCTCGACCTTGGCCGCCAGCTCCCTCGTCGTCTCCCCCGGCAGCAAGACGATCAGGCGCGGGCTTGCCAACGCCTCGCCGGTCCAGCGGGCAACGAGATGCAGGCTCTGCCCCGTCTCCACCGCCCGCGGCACCGGCTCGAGAACGACCTTGCGCTCCGATAGCAGCGCGACCCAGGCGGTACGAAAACGCTCCCGCCGGCTCTCGGCAGCCCCGAAACCCCAGTGCGTGTGACGGAAACCGGGCCGCTGGCGCAGCTCCCGAAGCCGCTCCCAGAGCTCGTCAGGGGAGCTCTCGCTGGTCAGAAGCAGCAGCGACACCGCGGTAGGGTCGCTGCACCCGGCCCACCGCAGGGAGAGCTCGACGAGCCCCGGGGGCAGCTCAGCCACGGCATGCTCGCCGAGCCATCTCGCGCACGCCTCGGCGGCACGGGCAAGCCCCGGGTCGAGCGGAAGCCCGGGCAGCGCACGACGCGCTGACTCCGCCCACGCCGCCGCCGCACCGCCGAGCGCACCGGGCTGACCGTAGGCAGCCGCTCCTGGCCCGGCGTCCCATACCTCCTCCTTCGACCAGGCCGCCATCGGCGCCACCGCGGCCATGACCAGCTCCACCAGCACGGCCCCGAGAACGACACACCCGCGGTCGGCCCCTTTGCCTGCCCACCGAGCGTGGCCCACCCCACCTCCGCGTTCTCCATCTTACCGATTTGGCAAGCGCGGCTCGGCTCCGGTGAGCCCCCGTCTTGCAACCGCGCCATCGCTGGGTGTCCGTGCGGTAGGATGAGCCATGCGCGCCCGCATCACCACAGCTCTGATTACCCTGTTGGCGTCGGTTTCCGTCGTCGCAGCCGGCGAGCACAAGGTCGTCCTCGTCTCCTGGGACGCCGCGGCGGACTGGGTCGTCGACCGCCTCCTCAGCGAGGGGCGTCTTCCCGCCGTCGCCCGCATGGCCCGTGAGGGCGTGCAGGCCGAGCATATGCTGGCAGCGTTCCCGTCCAAGACCGCAGTTGGGCACGCAGCCATCTTCACCGGCTGCTGGGGCGACCGCAACGGCGTGGCGGGCAACGCCGTGCCGCCGCTGCCGAGGAGCCAGCACCGCGTCGACGAGACCTCCTCTGGGTTTTTCGCCTCGGCACTGCGGGCCGAGCCGTTGTGGGTGAGTGCGGCGAAGGCCGGTCGGCGCGTCGTCGCGCTCTCGGCTACCCAGCTTCACCCGGTCGAGACCCACATGGCAACCCTGCGCACCGCCGGCGTATCGGCGGATAGGTTGGTCGCCTTCTCCGGGTTCGAGCACGCGCTGGCAGCACCTCGTGTTCTCGGTGCCGAGACGCTCCGGAGGCCGGCAGCGCGCTGGACCGGGGTCCCTCCGCACCGCGGGCGTACCCGGGAGCTGGCTTTCGACGTGGCTGGTACGCCGTTCTTCGCTCTCCTCTTCGACGACCCGGCCGACCCGGTCGTCGGCTTCGACACGGTGCTGGTGCGCCAGGGGTCTCGCCACCACCGAGGCGTAGCGCAGGATGTGCTCAAGCCAGCCTCGGCGAGGACCGATACCGTGCACTGGAGCCGGACGTTCCGCATCGAGGCAGACGATCTGGTGGGCGTTGTCCGCTTCCGATTGTTCTCGCTCGACCCGAGCGGTGTCCGGCTCGATCTCTATCAGCGCAGCGTCAACGGGCTCGAAGGTACGCCGGAACGCGCCGAGACGGAACGCTACCTCGAGGCATCCGGCGGCTTCCACGACGACGCCTTCGGGGTCTACCGGCGCGGCATGCTCGGCCCCCCCCTGTGGGAGGGAGGCGACGGCGAGGCGGAGCGACGGCTCATCGAGATCGTTCGCCTCGACACCGAGGGGCTGAAGCGGGGCACCCGCTATGCTCTCGCCCACTGGCAGCCCGACCTGTTGCTCCACTACACGCCGCTCACCGACAGCGCCGGCCATGTCTGGATGGGTGTCCTCGACCCCACGAGCTC
Organism: Holophagae bacterium; assembly: GCA_012516935.1. Classification (GTDB taxonomy): domain Bacteria; phylum Acidobacteriota; class Thermoanaerobaculia; order Thermoanaerobaculales; family Thermoanaerobaculaceae; genus JAAYVZ01. The sequence continues at coordinate 8,605 of JAAYVZ010000031.1, read as the reverse complement.
GCGCCATGACCCCGCCCTCGCTGCCAAGCTCTGGCCGTATTACGCCCAGGTCTTCACCCTCGCTGACGACTGGCTCGGCGACATCCTGGACCAGGTTCCCGCCGGCACCGCGGTGGTGCTCGTGAGCGACCACGGGATGGAGGGCTCGACCCACGTCTTCCATCCCAACGCGGTGCTCGAAAACGCCGGCCTATTGGCGCGCACGCGAACCGGCGAGCTGGACGTCGCCCGCACCTTGGTGGTCTCGCCGCCCACCGCGGATTTTCATCTCGTGGTCAACGGGCCAGGCTGGCAGCTCGGTGGCCCGGAGACCACCGACTACCCGTCGCTGCTGGCCAGAGCCACTCGGGCACTGCTTTCGACCGTCGATCCCGGGACCGGCCAACCCGTAGTCCGCGCAGTGTTCACGGCGAGCGACCTGCCTGGCATGGGGATCGGCGGCCCGACAGGCGGCGACCTCTATTTCGACGTCGCTCCGGGCTACTACCCTTCGTCGCAGCTCGACGACCGCCCGATCGTCGAGATACCTTCGCCGATCGGTTGGGGCACGCACGGCTTTTTCCCCCATCGCCGCACCATGCACGCAATTCTCTACCTCTGGGGCGCCGGCGTCGAAACCGGCAAAGTGATCGGACCCGTCCAGCAGGTGGACGTCTTCCCCACCGTGGCGCGCCTGCTCGCCGTACCGGCGCCGCCCACCGTGATCGGTCACGTTCTGGGAGACGCGCTCGTGCCTTGACCCGGCCGCCCACTCGCCCGCGCCGTCGACAGCCGCGGGTTCCCCCGCGCCCCCCACACGGCACGGCCGCCACCTTCTCTCCTCCCGCCACCCTGCAGCGTGGACGTGGTCGCCAAAACGAGGGGGTTCGCGGAACGAGCCAGAAACTCAGTGCGAGCGAGTGAGCTCCCGCACGAAGCGGGCCTTTCCCTCGTGCGGTGAGCCCGTTTCCTCGATGAACCCCAGCCGGCCGAAGAAGGCAGCGCCATCCACCATCTCGCGGGGGATCGTCACCGCGACCGCGAGGGCACCCCGCTCCTGCGCACTGTGCACCGCTCGCTCCACCAGTGCCCGCCCTAGCCCGAATCCCCGCCACTCCACCGCGAGGCTGACCGAGTGCAGCTCCCACAAACCGGACTCGCCCTCGCGCAGCCCACAGCTACCGACGATTTCGCCGCGCCCGGCCTCGACGACCCACAGCTCACCCGGATCGGAGGTCGGCTCCTCGCGGGTCCAGGTGGCGGCGACCCGGTACTCGCGGCAGACCGAGCGCTGGAGGTGACGCACCCCGTGGAGGTCGCCGCGGCGGGCCGGCCGCAGCAGGTAGGTCGTCACTGCCGCGCCACCAAGTCGTCGAGCAGCCCCAGCAGCAGCCGGACCCCGAAACCCGTGGCGCCGGCGGGCAAGCCGTTGTGCCCCTTGACCACGTAGGCAACCCCGGCGATATCGAGGTGAGCCCAGCGTGCATTGCCTGGCACGAACCGCGAAAGGAAAGCGGCCGAGGCCGGGAGCGAGCCCCACCGCCCGCCCGCATTCTTGAGGTCCGCCCACTCACTCCTGAGCAAATCCCGGTACTGAGGGAGCAGCGGCAATCGCCACACCCGATCGCCGGTGCGCATCCCCAGACGCTCGATCTGCCCGGCAAGCGCGTCGTCGTTGGCGAACAACCCGGCCAGCTCGACGCCCAAGGCCACCTTGCAGGCGCCGGTGAGAGTGGCGAGGTCGATCAGCACGTCGGGGTGAAAACGGGCTGCGTAGGCCATCGCGTCGCCGACGACGATCCTGCCCTCGGCATCGGTATCCTCCACCTCGACCGTTACGCCGTTGCACAAGGTGAGGATATCGCCCGGGCGAAAAGCGTTGCCCGAGGGCAGGTTCTCGACCAGTGGCAGCAAGCCCACGACCTTGAGTGGTGGCCCGTCCTCGGCTACAGCACGCATCGCCGCCACCACCGCCGCTGCGCCGGCCATGTCGTGCTTCATGAGGGCCATGTCGGCCACCGGTTTGAGCGAGATCCCGCCGGCGTCGAAGGTGACGCCCTTGCCGACCAGGACGACGGCGGCGCGGGGCTTTTTCGCGCGGTACTCGAGCCGCACCAGCCGCGGCTCGTGAACCGACCCCTGGCCGACGCCGAGAATCCCCCGTAGACCGTCCTTCTCGAGCTCCTTGGGGCCCATGACCGTGACCCGCACCGGTGTCTGTGCGAACAACGCCACCAACTCCCTGGCGAACGTCGAGGGGTTGAGGTCGTTGCCCGGACGGTTGCCGAGGTCCCGTGCCAGACGGACGAGGTTATCGAGGCGGCGGGCGCGGTCCAGCATCGTGCCGAGGCTCTCCTCGCTTTCGCCGCAAAGGGGCACAATCGAGACCCCGTCCACCTTGGTCGCCTCGTCCGGATGGGAACGAAACCGATCGAAGCGGTAGTCAGCGAGCGCCAGCTCACTGAGCGTCAGCGCCCGCGCCTCGTCTGGCTCCACGTCGTGCGGGGCGAACGGCAGCGCCACGGCGATCTGGTACTCGCGGTTGCGACCCGCCTGCTCGAGCACCCGCCGCAGCAGACGGCGCAGGGCGTAAAGCGAGAACTCGGCTCGTTTGCCGATCCCGAAACAAGCGATGCGCCGGAACAGCGGGCTGGGGCTCGCCGTCACCAAGACCTCACCCTCGCCACCCCGTACGCCCAGGTCGTCGATGGCGTGAGCGATCGCGGCCCGCGTGTCGTCCGGAAGCAGGAGCTCGCCGAGCGGCGTGTAGCCCTCGGCGGTGGCGAGGTACAGGCAGTCCAGAGGCTCGTCGGGAGCACTCCAGAACGGCAAAAGGTCGGCCATCACAGCCTCCAGGGAAAGCGTACCCGACCGGGCGCCCGCACATCCTACCACCGAACGGCGTTGGCGAGAAGGCTTGCAGTTGTCGGCTCCGGGTGCGGTCCGTACAATGCCGGCGTGCCGGCCGTCCTTCTGCCCGTGGCCCTGACACTGTGCCTCGCCCACCCTGTCGAGCTCGACCGCGAGGTGGGCCGCCGAGCGCTGCCTTGGCTCCCGCCGGACCTGGCCCGCCAGGTCCAGCGCCACGAGCGCGACTTTGCCCGCGGCGCCGCGGCTGCGGCCGCGTGGCCGGCACACCACCACCAGCCGGGTGCGCCGGGCGGAGTCGAGGCCACACTCGCCCTGCAGTGCCGACGGATCGTTACCGCGATCCGAGCCCGAGCGCCGTTCGGCGAGGTGGTGGCCGGCCTGGGCGCCGTCGCCCACCTCTGTCTCGACCTCAACTTGTCGTTCCGGGGACCCGACGCCGGCACCGCGTACGCTCACTCCTTCGCCAGCCTCATGCGGGCGGCCGGGCCCCGGATTCCGCTCGTGTTCTACGGTCAGGACCCGCGGCTGCTGCGCGGCTCCGGAGAGGCGCTGGAAAGCGCACTGACGCGGCGACGGCAAGCCCGCCCGAGCCTCGGCTCGATCGTCCGCGAGGACATGGATCGCGTTGGCGGCCCCGGGCGCTGGCCCGCTCTCGACGACCGCTCCTCGAGCTTCGGCGCCGCCTCGCTGGTGCTCAACCACTCGGCCAGCGACTTCACCAATCTGGCCTCGTGGATCTGGCGGGCAGCCGGAGGGTACGTGCCCGACATCCCTATGGAGGGCACCATCCTGGTCTGGAAAGGAGAGGTAAGGCCACGTGAAACAAGCCCTGTTATCCGTATCCGAAAAAGCCGGGGTTGAGGAGCTGGGCCGAGCCCTCTCCGAGCTCGGCTATGGCCTGCTTTCGACCGGTGGAACGGCGCGCACCTTGCGGGCCGCCGGGCTGGCCGTTCGCGAGGTCAGCGACCTCACCGACACCCCCGAGATCATGGATGGGCGGGTCAAGACCCTGCACCCTCGCGTCTTCGCCGGCATCCTGGCGGCGCTCGATAGCCCCGATCATCGTGCCGTGCTCGCGGCCTGGGGGCTCGAGCCCATCGAGCTGGTGGTGGTCAACCTCTATCCTTTCGCCGCCACGGCCGCCAAGGTCGGCGTGACGCCGGATGAGCTGATCGAGAACATCGACATCGGCGGACCATCGTTGATCCGGGCCGCGGCCAAGAACCACCGCTTCGTCACCGTTGTCGTCGATCCCCAAGACTACCCGCGCGTGGTTGCGGCGTTGCGTCAGGGCGAGGTCGGGCCGTCCTTGCGGCGGGAGCTGGCGCTCAAGGCGTTTCGGCATACCGCGGCCTACGACGCGACCATCGCCAGCGTGCTTCCACACCACCTCGGCGAGGGGGGTAGCCTGGCTTTCGAAGCCCTGGCGCCCTGGCTCGAAGGCTGCGAGACGGCTCTACGGTACGGCGAGAACCCCCACCAACGGGCCGTGTTGGTCCGGCCCCACCGTCTCTCGGGGCTCGGTGCGTTCCGCCAGCTCCAAGGCAAGGAGCTGTCCTACAACAACCTCCAAGATGCGGACGGGGCCTGGCGCCTGGCCTGGGATCTGCCGGCGCCGGGCGTCGCCATCATCAAGCACGCGGCTCCCTGCGGCGTCGGTCTGGGCGCCGAGCCGGCCGACGCCTATCGCCGGGCACTGGCCTGCGACCCGGTGTCGGCGTTCGGTGGGGTCATCGCCTCGACTCACGCGATCGATGGGTCGGCGGCCTCCGCCATGGCCGAGCTGTTCGCCGAGGTCATCGTCGCCCCCGCCTTTCTGGACGAGGCGCTGGCGGTGCTCGCGACCAAGAAGGGGCTGAGGCTGCTCGAGGCGCCGCCACCGACCGGGGGCCAGTTGCGACTGCGCGCCATCGATGGCGGCCTGCTGATTCAGGACCCAGACGAGGGGTGGGATGAGGAGTGGAAGGTCGCCACGGCGCGTCAGCCGTCGGCGGCGGAGAATCGAGCGCTGGCCTTGGCGTGGCGAGTGGCCAAGCACACGCTGTCCAACGCCGTCGTCATCGCTGGAGGCGAGGCCACCGTGGGGATCGGGGGCGGACAGCCCAGCCGTGTGGACGCCGCACGCCTCGCCATCTCGCGTGCCCGCAGCTTCGACTTGCCGCTCGCCGGCATGGCAGCCGGAAGCGATGCGTTCTTTCCCTTCGCTGACGGCGTCGAAGTGCTTGCCCAGGCGGGTGTCACCGCCATCGCCCAACCGGGGGGTTCGGTACGGGACCACGAGGTGATCGCGGCCGCCGACCGCTTCGGGCTCGCCATGGTGCTCACCGGTCGCCGGCACTTCCGGCACTGAGGCCACATGTCCCTGCTACTCATGCTCACCCTCGCTGCCACACCCCCGCCTCCGGCCGCGCTCACCGAGGTAGCGGCCCGGCTTGCCTCGGCACCAGCATGGCAGGTCAGCTTCGTGCAGGAGTACGTGCCCGCCGGCTTCGAGACGGGAACGAAGGAGGCCGGAACGCTGCTGCTCGCTCCGCCTTCGCGCCTCCGTTTCGACTACGGCTCCACGGGGAGGGTTTTCGCTGTCGATGGCTCGATCGCCCGCCACGTCGATCAGCCAGCCGGTGTCTGCGATGCCGTCCTGCTCACCGCCTCGGCCTGGGCCCGTCTGCCGTTGGCGACGCTTCTCGACCCCGCGGCCGCGGCACAAGTGTTCACGATCGAGCCGATGGCCGGAGGTCTGCAGCTGGTGCCACGGGAGCCATACCCGGACCTGGCGAGCATCACCCTGGAGCACGACCGCGACGGCACTGTGATCCGGCTCGTGATCACGGACGAGTCCGGCAACCGCAACCTCTTTTCTTTTTCCGGTTGGCAACGGATGCCCCTCCCGGCCATCTCCCGATTCCGGCCCGGTCTGACGGGCGAGGCCCCCTGCCAACCGGAAGCACAGTGACACTACCTTGCGTTGAAGGTAGTATGAGCGGGCGCGTGGCGCAGGTACGGGAGACGGCTCTGAATCGCGGGATCGGTGCGCTGACAGGCTCGTTGGCGGGATTGGGCGAGGTAGCGCGGGAGGTCCGTCCCCGCCTCGAGCAGGTCGACGGCATCATCCACGCCCACCTCGGCGCCACCTCGCCTTGCATCCAGGAGGCAGCAGCGTACGTCTTCGAAGCCGGCGGCAAGCGCCTCCGGCCGGCGGTGCTGGTAGCCACCGCTCAGGCGCTCGGCTACCGTGGCGACGCCGACATTCGCTTCGCCGCGGCGGTGGAGATGATCCACTCCGCCACCCTGGTCCACGACGACGTCATCGACCACGCTACCGTGCGGCGCGGGCGGAAGACCCCCAACGCACGGTGGGGTAATCAGTTCACGGTCCTGCTCGGCGACTGGTTGTTCACCCGGGCGATGGAAATCGCGCTCGACGACGGCAACATCCTGTCTCTGAAGGTGCTCTCCGCAGCCACCCAGCGCATGACCGAGGGCGAGATCATGGCGCTGGGTCTGCAGCGGCGTCTCGACGTGAGCCTCGAGCAGTACCTCGAGGTGTCGAGGCTCAAGACAGCCGAGCTGTTCGCTGCGGCGAGCTCGATCCCGGCCACGTTCGAGCCGGCGTTTGCGGCCTGCTTCGAGCCGCTCCAAGCCTACGGCCGTCACCTCGGGCTCTGCTTCCAGATCATCGACGATCTGCTCGACGTAACCGCCTCGGAAGAGCGCCTCGGCAAGCCGGTATTCTCCGACCTCCGTGAAGGCCGGCTCACGCTACCTTTCATCCTGGCACTGCCCCATCTGGCGACGCACGAGCGGGAGACCGTCGAAGCCGTACTGCTCGGCGGCGAGATCGATTCCGACGCACCGCGCCGCCTGCGCCACGCACTCGAGCACCGAGGGGCACTCGAGCAGGCGAGGCACCTGGCGCGGAGCCACGCCAGGCAGGCGACCGAAGCGATCGCCAACCTACCGGACGGTGGGGCAGCTCGGGCACTTCGGGCCGCGCCGCTGGCTCTCGTCGATCGGGATTTCTGAGCCTCGATTCGATACGCTGTCCTGAGAGATTTCAATTGCTATACAGTACATGTCAGCCAGAAGCTGACGGCGCAGCAGGCTCGTCCCCTGTCTCTCGCTGCCCCTCGGAGCGACTGCGGCAGGAGGCCAGGAAGATACCCACTTCCCCGAAAGCGTCTCAGATCTTGACACACCGATGCGGAGTGCTAGCATCGAAAAGGAAATGGTGGCCACGCTGCTCAGACACATTCGCCGGGAAGCCGAGGCTGAGGATCGGGCGGTGCTCGTTGCGGCGTTCCGCAAGCAGGTGTCGCGAGCCCTGGAAGAGGCCCGCTGGAGCTTTGCTGACCACTTCTGCGACAAGATTCTCGTCGAGGACGCGCGCAACCTCGAAGCGTGGCTCGTCAAGGGCCACCTGGCGTGGCGGCGGTTCAACGAGCCACTCAAGGCCCTGAGCTGCTTCCGTCAGGTCCTCATCCTGGGGGCGTATGACTCGTCCAACGCGTGCGTTGCACGGGCCCGTTCCTCCCTGCAACAGCTCCTGGAGCAGTTGAGCTGAGCTCCTCCGGCACGGGCCAGACCTCCACGGCCCGCAGCGACTGCCCACCGAGCACCCAGATCTGCCCCAGCACCTTGGGCTCGACATCGAGCCATCGGCGCTGTCCGGGTAGGCGCACAACCGGCTGTGCCAGCTGCCGGACGGCCGCCTCGCGGTGTGGGGTTGTCAGAGCGTCGGTCCAGACCATCGCGCTTTCGTCGCCGTCGAGCTCCAGCCAAAGGTAACCGAAGACCGGTCGCGACAAGGTGAGCAACCAGCTACCACCGGCCGTCCTCGCCAGCGTCTCCGAGCGCCAGCGCAGCGGCTCCTCGGTGCTCACCTCGTCGAGGGTACGAGGCCGCGACACCGCCTGCGGGTAGGCCCACGGGAACCGTGGCGGGCTCCCCCAGCGCACGGGCGCACGCAGCTCGCCGGCTCTGGGTGGCGTCAGATCCAGCGTGCGGCGGAACGTGAAGGACCGGCCCGAGGTGACGATATTGCTACCGAGCCCACCCACGTCGAGGGCGACCAGCACGCCCCCAACCGGGTTGGGTGAACGCGCCTCGATGGCCAGCGTGTTGCTGCCGATGCGCAGGAGGTGCCCCACGTCGTAGAGGTCGAGCCGAAAACCCGGTCGGCTCCAGCCACAGCCGGCGGCGGTGCCGTTGAGATACGCGACGTACTCGCGATCGCCGCACACCTTGAGCAGTGCGGACGGTGGTGGATGCTCGAGGCGAAAGGAGGTTATGAACAGGCCGGCCTCCGCGTGGAGGCGCTCGAGGGCGTCGGTGGACCACATCCATTGGGCGTCACCTGTGAGGTGGGAGAGCTGCCGGGCCCACATCCGGTGCACGCTTCGCCCCGCAACCAGCACCAGGACCGTCACGCCCACCCAGGCCATCCGCCGCCACCGCTCGTTCACCCCGCGAGTCTAGCCCGCATTTCTCACCGCACGCGTTTTTGCGGTCGGTGGGGTGGTTGTGGTGGGGTGGGAGTGTGATTGTGGGGTACGTGCTGGGGTGTTGGCGATGAGGACGTGCAGTCGCGTCGTCATGTACGGGGTTGTGGGGCACACAATGGTCTGGTCAGCCCACACCTCGGCCTGAAAGATGATGCACAGCATCGAGATGCGGTAGGACGTCAGGCCGGCAATGGGCCTGCGCGTCGGAGATTGGCGCAGGCCGCGAGGAAGACATCCTTGACCGGGCAGCCGAG